>NZ_JBOGQF010000136.1:0-4534 GCF_050748925.1 Nitrososphaera sp. | reverse complement strand
TCCTAATGCAGCTACTGGTCCAAAGATGAAAGTAATCTCTCCAGTTGATGCATCAGCAATAATTTCCACTGGTGTTCCTACGAGTGCAGCGTTACTCGATTGTGTTACGGCGCCTGAAAGTGTTATGATGCTACCATCATCAGATATCGAGCCTGTAAGTGCGAATGTACATGTCCCTGGTGGAGGTGATCCGCCATGAAAAGTACTGTCTAGCCCTTTGCCAGATAGCGACGAGGGACTACTTCCTTTGGCGTGTGCTTGAAGCGTGAGCGTATCCCCTGATTCGGTACTTACCTGCCCATTGATGTGAACTGTCGTCGTCTGTTTCTCTGCCAATGCGCTAGGACTAGTGAGTAGTAGTGCTGCCATGAGCAATATTGTTCCTGATGCGAAGGCATAGGTGCTTGTCAGTCCAGACTTCTTTGCCCTTCTGGAACTCATAGCAGCAGGTGGGATACGCATCGGTATTACGTATTTGGGCAAAAGCTTCTATCTCTTCTAACATGGGTTAGACTGTATAGGAGAATACTATAGATCAGTAATGCTCTTGGACGGCAGTACTTACCTTCGTATGGGCGATTTTCTTACATCTGCCCATTTTTGACCCAAAATTAGTCATAGTACAAACGAACATAGCAGCGATTCTGTCGACTCTGTATATATCCCCCCACAGGCCATGGGTCCGACCAAATTTGAACCGACTTACTAGTAGAACCAAGAATAAATCCCACCCCACACTTCGGTCCATCCATCTTGTTACGCGTTCAATCTATGAAATTGCCTCATTTTGGCAGTCGTCTGTCTTTTTCATATGTAATTAATTGGATTTATACCCATTTAGGTCTGCTACCCGCTGAACCCATTTTCTTCTAGGCGGTGATCGTAGTGTGGGTAATTCGCCCCCCGCACTACCACCTGCTAATAGTCTAAAAGCTGCATTGGCAGCTAAAAAGGTAGCGGATTATACACGCTAGGACAAGATAATCTTAGAGGAAAAATCTGCTTGCAAGCTGACCGGTCTGCACCGGTCGTTACGCATACACACGCTTGCGCAGGCGGTCTGATATATCCTTCTAGCGAATGGTTGGACATGTTCAGGCAATCGTGCAGAGAGTGCGGCTCGGATCTCGTGCCCCATCTGCTGTGCGCCAGTTGCAGGGAACATGTAAGCTGGACGTGCGGCCGGTGCGGAAGGGTGGACGACTGCACCCACGTCCACAGCTAATCAGGGTTCATGCGCCGGTCATAGGCCTCGATTATCTTTTGCAGCGCGTCGGCTTCCTCCTTTACCGCGTCGAGAAACTCGTCATAATAGCCGTACTTTTTCACGCGCTCTACGGTGTCTGAAAAATCGAAGTTGTGTGACTGCTCCATCTCTGCAACCTCTAGAGCGACGCCGTCGCGGGCCGACTGGACTAGGGCCTGCTGTATCAGCAAGCGGTTGTAGCGGCTCGACGCGAAATAGCGCCGGAATATGTTCATGCGCCCGTCCCTGCCGGCTTTTTGCATCTCTGCGAGGCTCGGCAACCGGTAGATAAGCATGCCTTACATCCAGCGGGCCCGTATATATTCAGGTCATCGGCAAATAGTCTTCTTTATCGGCGGCATAGACATGCAGAGTCTCTGAATAGCCGCGCTCTTGCACATAGGCCCAGCACTTGCCGCACACTGCGCAGGTTATTCGCTTTTCCCTGGCAGAATACTCTAGCTCGTGGTGGCTGCAGCGTATCTGGTACTGCCGCTTGTGGGCCTCCATCTCGCGCAGCGTGTCGATGTGCCTGACCGAGTTTTCCGACAACAGCCCCGGCATGGCGCCGGAACAATATATTCCATTACAGGGTCTGCTGCTTGCCCCGGTAGTTGATGCTGACAGAATCCACGCCGGCGATGTTTTTCGCCTTTTCAGCCATCTCTGTCAGCCACTGCTCGTCGGCGCCCTTGGGATTCTTTATCGTGACCCCCTTGAACAGGGTCGGGTCGTTTGGATCGACATAGTCTTCCACCACGAGGTCAGGATACTTTTCTCGCATGTCGTCAATGACTTCTGACGCCGAAGCCGGCAGGTACATGACCAGACTCTTTTGCCGGCGCAAAAAGAGGAACAGGCCCGCGCCTGCCGCCCCTATTATCGCCACGATGATAAGGTAGGTCGGGTCGACCTGCGGGCCGGACAGCGGCCCTGCACCCTGCGGCCCTGTCATGACGATGACCCCGTCGCCGTCTCTTGGCGGCTCGCGCGACCCGCCGGCTCCTGCTGCTGAAATATAGTAAATGTACCTGCCCGCAGGAGACATGGCATCTGAAGAGCCCCTGCCGTCCCAGGAGACCGAGTTGGCGCCCAGCTTCATCTCACCTTCCAGGCTGCGCACCGTCTTGCCGTCTTTGTCCAGTATTTCCACGCCATACGTCCCGGTCGAAGTCGAGTGGAAGGTTATCTCGGCAATCCCGTCCTGCGACAGCTCTATCAGCGGCGGAGAGGTTATAGAGATTATAGGCTCAGATGGCGGCACCACCAGCCCTGAAACGGCAATGTTGTCCACTATGCGCAGGTTTGATTCAGGGCGGGCAGTGGTCACCGTACTGCCCTTGTCAGGCGCGTCATTTACTTCCAGGGTCTCGATCAAAAACCTTGCGACGTTGGCCCTGGGCGGAGGGTACCTATCCACGGGAGTTGGGGCGGGGGTCACGGGAGCAGGCGCAGGTGGTTGGGGGTTGGGGTTCACGTTCCCTCGGACAACCGTGTTCTGGAGAGAGTCGCTCAGGTTCATGGAATCTGCAACCCCTCTGACGGTGTTTGTGGCTACCTGTGGCGAACTGGACAGATTGTCGCCCACGCTCAGGGCGTCGGAAATATTCACTTCGGGAATTTCTGCAGGGTCGGCCTGCCAGATCATAGAATCGCTCAGCGAAATGCCGTCAGAAATCGTTCTTGAAGTGCTAGAAGAGCCCGGAAGCACCTCATCGACAATGCCAATCAGGTCGCCTATGGCGCTGCCTTGTTGCGCGGCGGCGGGAGGAATTTCAGGGAGGATGATGTCCCCCAGTGTCAAGGCTTCGTTAAGGATGAGTTCAGGAAGCGAGTTGGGAGCATTCGGCTCATCATCATCGTCATCGCCGCCGGACTGCTGGCCGAGTACAGGCTGTAAAGTAACAGCCCCGAAAAGGAGACAGAATGTCAGACCAAGAACCATCCAAAAGGTGTTCATTTTGTTTATCAAAACGCTAGCGCGTTCCGGGAAAGATTTGAGATCAATGTATAAAAGGCCCATGAAGTGAGAGCGCAGAAAACTCGTACTGATTTTGGTAACAGAAGCAGCGACCAAGCCGCGGCCGGGCAAAGCATTTAGAGTTCCACACGCTCACAAAGTTGTGAAAAAGCGGGTACCGACCAGGACAAGCGACTTTGGCGTGTCAAGGAGGGAGAGCCACGACTCGTCGGGGTTTTACGGGCGCAAGATCTATGGAGACCCGCAGGCTGCAGGCGACATCAGCGTTGAAAACGCCTTGCCGGATAAATACACCGACATGATATTTTGCAAGAGCAGCGAGGATATGAGAGAGTTGCCGGACGCAAGCGTCCACCTTGTAGTGACTTCGCCTCCCTACAACGTCGGCAAGGCATATGACAAGGACATGACGATCGACCAGTACCGCGCACTGCTGCGCAAGGTCTTTGGCGAGATGTTCAGGGTGCTCGTGGACGGCGGCAGGGTCTGCGTCAACATTGCAAACGTGGGGAGAAAGCCCTACATCCCGCTGCA
Organism: Nitrososphaera sp.; assembly: GCF_050748925.1. Taxonomy (GTDB): domain Archaea; phylum Thermoproteota; class Nitrososphaeria; order Nitrososphaerales; family Nitrososphaeraceae; genus Nitrososphaera. The sequence continues at coordinate 773 of NZ_JBOGQF010000136.1, read as the reverse complement.
CAGCTTTTTGATAGAGGACCTGGCAGCCGCAGGATTCTCCATGCGCGGAGAGGTGATATGGAACAAGGGCTCCAGCGCCGGCGCGTCCACAGCCTGGGGGAGCTGGCAGTCGGCATCCAACCCGACGCTCCGCGACACGCACGAATACATACTGGTCTTTTCAAAGGGCCAGTTTTCAAGAACCGCAAACGGCAAGAAGAGCACGATAAGCAAGGAGGAGTTTTTGAAATGCACAAAGAGCGTGTGGGAGTTCCAGGCCGAGTCGGCACGAAAGGTCGGGCATCCGGCGCCCTTTCCGGTCGAGCTTCCATACCGGTGCATACAGCTGTACACGTTTGAAGGCGACGTCGTGCTGGACCCGTTCTGCGGCGTCGGCTCGACTGGCGTCGCTGCGGCAAGGAGCGGCAGGCGCTTTGTCGGTTACGATACAAGCAGAGAATACGCCGCCGCAGCCGAAAAGAGGCTGAGCCTGCAAAAAGGAAATATGTCGTCGTGACGGTACCCCCGGGCGTGCCAGAGCAAGTTTACCTGAAATACGAAGAGCTTGACGACATGCTAAAGGTGATAATCTATTCGTCGCAGTCGATGCTCGGGGTCGTCCCCATGCTGTACTACATCAACCACGGGGGCAAGCACGTGCTCTTTATCCAGACAGGCGCCGTCGGCAGCGCGACTATCCACTACATCATCCAGAAGGACAGGCCGGCGAAAAAGTTCATCCAGCTAAAGAGGCTCACCGGCGACTCGTCGTTTGTGGACGCGATAGGCACCGA
>NZ_JBOGQF010000135.1:0-4606 GCF_050748925.1 Nitrososphaera sp. | reverse complement strand
GAGCGATCCCGTCGATGAAAGCACGCCTTCCTTTCTTTCAAGTATCATCTCGACGAGTGTCGGCACTGAAAGGTTTTTGTGGGCATTGACGAGCTTGATGTCCAACGCTTCAAGCTCCATCACAGGTCTTTTTATGTCTAACACTTTCAGCCTCTATCAGCCGGGCTTTGGTTATAATCTTTGAGCCCTTAATTTCGGAAATCCGGCCGCATATTCGTCAAAAAATTCGATGAAAAGAGGTAGGCTATCCAATCCACGGCCGTCCCGCGAACCCTGGCTATGTGTGTGCGGACCTGACTGCCCTCTTTTTTGCGTGCACGGCAGGGCTGTACATCGTCCTCAAGTTTGATATGAAGCGGTTTATCTCGTCCGGCGTCAACAACACCATGTCTTCTGATGCGTCAAGAGCCAAGCTTTGTGTGAGTGAATGAGAGTAGCTTAAAAGGTTTTAGAAGAATGTTACGCTCGTTTCTTACATCCAGCTGCCAAAGACAGCTTTGGCTGCCGCGCCGCCTTGGGCGGGCGCAGCTATTGACACAGGCGCCGGATTTCACCTACGTTGTCAGAGAGGAGCTTCAGGAACTCGTTGAACTCCTGCTCCGTCGCGTCGCGTCGCAGGATGCGCCGCGTCTGGTAGTGAAAGGAATTGTAGATGCGCCCCACCACGATTCCAAGGGCCAGGTCTTGCGGGCTCGCCGCGGGGATCGCGTCCTGAATAGCCTTTATCTCACCTGCCGCCCCCACCGCCTCGCCTATCTTGGACATGACGGCCTTTTCCACCCTCGGGTCCATGCCTCTGCTGTTGTGCGCCTGCGTATTAAAATAATCCGAACCGCGACGATTTCAAGTCGGAAAGCAGCTTTACCTGCACGCCCTCGACCCGGAGTTTCAGCTGCCGGTTGAGCCAAGTTGCAAACTTTTCGTCGAGGTTGGCGCCTTTCATGCGCCAGATGTCGTTTTCCGGCATGTTTGCCAGCTGCTGCACAAACGCCCTGCTTATCGCTACAGGGTAAAAGTCCCACCCAAACGCGGACTCGGCAGGCCCGGACAGTATGTCGGCCCTGTCGGACCCGGCCAATTTGGCCATGTTGTCAAGCATCGCGGCGACCAGCTTGCTGCCCGAGTCATAGCTGGTGCATGCCACCTGCATGATGACACGCTCAGAATCATGCACGACGATATTGCGGCAAAGAAAGTAATAACCTTAGCAGTTCAGAAAAAAGAAAAAGAGGAGAGCAGGTTTCCATACTCAGCTCACGGTGACTTCAGACGTGACGACCTCTGACAGCACCTGCGGGTTGGTCAGGTCGCTGATCACAAAGGTCCTGATCGTGTAGTCACCCGAGTCTTCGGGTATCCACGAAAGGCCCACCGGGATCTCGCCGTTTGCGGCTATCGTTGCTGTCTGCCACTGGAGGTAGACAGTGATGCCGTCTTCGTTCCTGACTTCCACGATCACGGTTGCAGGTCTCGGTTGCTCGTCGTTGTTCTTGACGTTGGACGTGATGACTACCTGCTGGCCGCTCGTTACTTCGGCCACGCTGCTGCCGTCTACATTGGCCAGTGCCGGTGCGCCGGGCGTCGTGCTGTCCGTGTTTGCCGCCGTTCCGACTACTGTGTTGACACGGAACTTTTGCGTCGAGCCTGCCAGCGTGCCGTTGTTGTCAAACTTTTGGCGGAAGTTTGTAGGGAACGAGTCTTCGTACTCGACAGTCACGTTGTCGCCATTGGACACCTGGAGTGCGCCGGTAGAGAATGTCCTTGACGTCTGGATGACGGCCTTGAACATTCCGGTGTTGGCGCCAGTCTCTATGGCCTGCACGTTTGTCAATCCCACCGCGTCCGTGGTCGAAGTCGCGCGTATGGTATGTCTGCGGTATCGGGGTCCCTGTCGGCGTCAACGTCGTTTATGCTCAGCTCGGCAATCTCGCCGACGGTGTAGCTTGCCTTGCTAAAGTTCATCTTGGGGTCCTGGCTGACCACCTGAACCGTCTTTGTGACCATCGTCCTCTGGCCGTTTACGCCCTTTTCGTCTTCGTATCTGATTGAGACGATGTCGCCGGGGAGCGCGTTGATGGTCACGTCGTTGCTCGGCGTGTTGGCTGCCCCTGCGGCCTGCGCTGGGCTGAGCCTCACCTTGCCTTCAAAGACGGCGGTGTTGGGGCCAGTTTCGTCCACGTTGAGGTCTGCCCTGCTGCCTGCGCCCCTGTCAGACACCGCAGTCACCCTGCCGGTGATGGTCTGCTTGGACGACGGGTTGCTGTTGAGGTCTCCATCCTCGATGGTCACCTTGACCTGCGTTACCGGGCCCACCTGCTCCGGCGTGACTGTCAGCCCTCCTGTCGCGGCGCCGGACCGGAGAGTTATTTCGATCTGGGTCTGCGAGCTGGAGGCAAGAGGCCACGCGCTGGAGCCGATGACGCTCGGCGTCAGGTCGTAGTACCTCACCCGGATGTCCTGGTCTGGCTGCAGCCGGAAAGTCACGCCGCCAATGACGCTGGTCCCGGCCGTAAGGCTCTTGGTAAAGATGCCCGTGTTGACACCTGTCTCATCCATCGTCTGCGTCTGGAACTGCGTCGTGCCCGTGTCGTCTGTCCACCTTATGCTGACCCTGACCTTTTCCGCCGTGGTCACGTCTCTGTTGCCGTCGTCGTCCCTCACGGTTATCAGCATCTTGCCGCCGTTTGAGATGGTCGTGACGTCTGTCGAAAGTATCGCATTTCTCGCAGTAAAGCCTAGGCTGGTCGTGTCAGCATCGTCGGTGTTGCCAAAGGTGTTGTCCCGGCCTGCGTATTCGACCTTAATCTTGGAGCCTATCCACTGCGCAGGAGTCTCTGCAGGGTTTGAAAGCACCTGGATTTCGCCTGTAAAGACACCGGTGTCAAAGCCCGTCTCCCTGATAGACTCGCTCACCAGGATGCTTCCAGCTCCTCCGAACGTGCCGCCAGACGAGGTCTAGAGCGACAGCCTGAGCTTGTTGCCAAGCGTCAGGATGCCGTTAGCATCAGTCGCCACTGCTGCCTGACTTGAGATCAGGGTCTCTTCTGTCTGCGAGTTGGTGTTGGCAGATGGGTCGACGATGGTGATCCCAATGACGATGTTGCCCAGGTTTGCCGCATTCTTGGGGATGGCCAGTGCGCCGTCGCTTGCGTCGGTCCCTGTGCCCACCCTTGGCACGCCCACCGTCGTCCTGTCAAGCGTAATTACTGGCTTGGTCAGGCCGATCTGGACAGTCCTGCCGATTTCTGTGAACACTGTTTGTGTCTGGTCTTCGACGTCTTTGAGCGTAAGCTCAATGTTGTCGCCGTCCACGAACTGGAATGTTCCGCCCACTGCGTTTGTGAATGTCTGGAGGTTCAGCGTTGCTGTGAATATGCCTGTGTTGACACCTGTTTCGGTGAAGGTCATTGCGAATGTCGACGCCACGTCCCTTGCTGCGCCAGACACTCTGAGCCTTGCGTCATAGATCGGTGTTACCAGGCTGCCCGCCACTGCAGCACCTGAAACTCTTGGCGTTTCTGTTGCCTGAAAGTCGGTATCGACCGATGCGTTGTTCAGTGGTGCAAAGTTGAATGTGTACGACTCTATTACTGCGGTGTCGTCGTTGAGGTCTGAATCATTGAGTGTGTATGTGATTGTTGAGCCCTTTGACGCGGTTGTCTTGTCTGCTGTGATTGTTGGTGCGGTGTTGCCGAGCTGGAACGTCAATCTTGACGAAACGCCGCCAAGGTCAATGCCGTTGAGGTCAACTCTTGTTAGCGATTCGGTGATGCCGTTTGCGTTGGCTGTTGTCTCGATTGTGTTGAGCATGGTGAGGTCAAGGCGTATGTTGACTTCAAGAATGGAGTTTGGCGATGCGATTGTCTGCGTGCCTGTCGCGCCCGTTGTTCCGCTGCCGTTAAAGTCTACGCGGATGGCAGTTGTCTCGTTAAAGGGACCTATCAGGGCAAACGAGTCGTTAAAGTCGCCGTCGCCGTTCAGGTCAACCCGTGTGTTTGCCTCTACGATGCCAATGACGGTGTCTGTCGTGGCGCCGTTTGCGTTCAGGTCGAGCCTGATGTTAGCTTCGTTAACGGAGCCTGTTGCTACTACGGTGTCACCTGTGGTGCCGTTGCCGTTGATGTCTATCCGGATGCCAGTCGCTGGGTCCTCATCAACTGTTGCGCCGAAGGTGACATAGAATGCATCCAGATACTCGACCACGATGTCGTTGCCTGGCTGCACCCTGAGAACGCCTGCGTTCTGGTCAGCTGTCTGCTGCGTAAGACCTGCTGCAGTGTTTGGAATTGGCACGCCAGGTGTCACGTCGATGTCGTCGCCAGAGTGGTTTGGCTTGAATGTGTTGCTGTTAAGGCTGAGCTCTTTGATGTTAAAGAGCAGCGGGTTACCTGGTGTACCGGGTCCGCCTGCAGCGTTTCCACCTCCGCCGTTTGGAACTACCGCATTGGCGATGGTTACACGGATTGCGCCGGTGAATGTTTGCTCTGACCTTGTGCTCGTGTTCCTGTCAAGGTCGTTTATCCGGAGCGGGAGCCCGGTTGCATAGGTAGTGGCATTGACTGTCTGGAACGTACCCCTGATTGTTTGCACTGTGTACGAGCCTGTT
>NZ_JBOGQF010000134.1:0-4614 GCF_050748925.1 Nitrososphaera sp. | reverse complement strand
GAAATTACTTGGTAATGGCCCCGTGACTGAGCAAAATGACCAGGTAAGAATTTGATATTGCATATGCCATAAATCGTCAAAAAATGGCCAGTTACGGTAGTTGAAATATGGCTGCCCGCCATGTCAGCCCATGGGAGAAGGTGGCCACCAGGGGCATGCCCTGAAAAGCGGCAAAGGGATTCAGGTAAACTTTCGCGGAACCAGGATGGTGGTAAAGGTGTCAGGGGAGCAGTCAGAAGGCGCCTACACCCTGATTGAAATGACCCACCCGCCGGACGCCGGGCCTGCCCTGCATGTCCACCCCAAAGCCGCCGAAGCGTATTATGTCCTGGAAGGCGAGTATTCTATCCGTTACGGAGAAAAACAGATCCTTGCCAAGGCAGGGGATTTTGTATTCATTCCAAAGGGGGTTCCGCACAACTATAGATCCGGCCCGCAGGGAGGCAGGGTGCTGGTCGTATCGCCGGCGGACCTTGAAAAGTACTTTGCACAAGTAGCAGGCATGCTAAAAGACGGGCCGGTTTCCTGGGAGTCGGAGCAAGAAATTGCCGGGCGCTACGGGCAGGAATTTCTTGACAGCCTGGCGCACTGGGGACAGTGACAGATACCCAGAATTCAGCGCCAAGACCCCCACCGTTGACGCGGTAAACTGCCAAGTTGTCGATAGGTGGTTTTACGCACGTTTTTGGGATATATTTCTAAACTCGAGTTTAGAAACATTTCCGTTTTGGGCCCAGTTGTGAACCAAACTTTTAATTACGAGTTTAGGACTAGTCGACAAAATGTCCGATTCGGCGTTCATCGCAAGTTGCATGGACAAGGTCCTTGCAGGCGGCAGGATAACAATGGACGAAGCTGAAAGGTTGCTTGCCACCGACGACATCATGGCACTTGCAGACAGCGCCAACACAATCACGCGCAAGTTCAACGGTGATGTCGTGGACGTCGAAGCCTTGATAAACGCGAAATCCGGCAGGTGCCCCGAAGACTGCTCGTTCTGCGCCCAGTCGACATTCTATGAAACTGGCGTCAACAAGTATCCCCTGCTGCCGGCAGAGCAGATAGTGGAAAACGCAAGGATGGCCAAGGAAGGAGGCGCCACGAGCTTTTGCCTGGTGTGCGCCTACAGGTCCCCGCCAGAGAAAGATTTTGAGCAGATTTGCGACACGATAACCGCAGTCAAAAAAGAGGTAGGGACGGAGGTCAACGTCTCGCTCGGCTTTATGACCCCCGAAAGGGCAAGGAGGCTAAAGGTGCTCGGCGTCAAGAGGTACAACCACAACCTCGAGGCCGCGGAAAGCTATTTTCAAAAGATATGCACGACCCACGACTTTTCTGACAGAATGAACACGGCAAGGATAGTAAAGGAGGCGGGGCTTGAGCTATGCTGCGGAGGCATACTCGGCATGGGCGAGACTGAAAGGCAGAGGATCGAGCTTGCCTTCTCGATTGCGTCATTGAGCCCCGACGAGGTCCCCATGAACATCCTCATCAGCCGGGAAGGGACGCCGATGGAAGGGATGGGCACAATCGACCCGATGGACGCCATCAAGGCGATAGCAGTATGGCGATTTATCATGCCAAAGACGATACTAAAGATAGCAGGCGGGCGCGAAGTGCACCTGAAGGACAAGGAACGCCTCGCGCTAAAGGCGGGCGCAAACGGCATCATCACAGGGGGCTACCTGACCACGGGCGGCAACCAGCCCAACAAGGACATCGCGATGATAAAAGAGATTGGCCTCAAAGCAAAATAATTTTGTAGAGGAAAGACTGGCCGGCCTTGAAAAAAACAGCCTGTACAGGAGGCTGAAAACAGTCGTTGTCGACGGGCCCGTTGCGACCGTCAACGGCAAAAAGGCAATACATCTCTGCTCAAACGACTACCTCGGCCTGTCGCAGGACGAGAGAGTCGTAAAGGCCGCGGCCGGCGCGCTGAGGCAGGTGTCGCAGTGCAGCTCGCGGCTGATTTCAGGAAACGACCCTGCGATGGACAAGCTTGAACGCCTGCTTGCAAAGCACCGCAGGACAGAGGCGGCGCTCGTCTACCCGACTGGGTACAGCGCAAACCTGGGCGCCGTGACTGCAGTTGCCGATAAAAATTCCACGATATTCAGCGACGAGCTGAACCACGCAAGCATAATCGACGCTTGCAGGCTGGCCGGCGCGCAGGTAAAGATTTTCAGGCACAACGACGCCGCGCATCTCGGGCAGTTGATGATAAAGTCAGCCGGCAGAAAAATAATCATAACGGAGGGGATCTTTAGCATGGACGGCGACTCGGCAGACATGAGAGAGGTTGGCAGGATTGCAATGGAGCATGGCGCAATCACAATCGTGGACGACGCCCACGGCGACTTTATCTTTGGCCCGCATTATTCCGGCGTTCCGGCAAAATTCGGAGTTGACGCGGACATCCACGTCAGCAGCATGAGCAAGGGCCTAGGCTGCTTTGGAGGATACGTCGCCGCGAGCGCCAAGATAAAGGAGCTCCTCGTCAACACTTCTCGCCAGTTCATCTATACCTCTGCGCTGCCAGACCACCTGTGCGCGGCAGCCATTGCAGCTGTTCCAATCGCAAAGAAAGGCGCGCTGCAGAAAAAGCTTTTTGCAAATATCAAATATTTCAAGGGCAAGATCGCAGGCCTCGGATTTTCCCTTGGCCCGTCAGAGAGCCAGATAATGCCTGTCATGGTAGGAGACGAAAAGAAGGCGGTCGCTTTTTCAGATGACTTGTTGAAGGAAGGCACCTTTGCGCAGGCAGTCCGCTACCCGACAGTAAAAAAAGGCTCGGCGCGCCTGCGGGTGTCGCTCACCGCGATGCATGAAAAAAGCCACCTTGATAGTGCAATCGAAGCTTTTGAAACTGCGGGCAAAAAATCTGGCATAATCTAGTATGTTTCTAAACTCGAGTTTAGAAATAAGTTAATTAACAGCCTTTTCGATAAAAAGACGTTGCCTGCAAGGGACTTTACGTTCAAGGTGAAACTGTCAGACGAGCAGGGGCGAGAAGTGGCCACGTACCTGAGCTCGCTGCCTCCTGCAGACGTCCTGTTTGGCCTTCGCTTTGCATACAACCGCCATTCAGCTGCCGCCGGCGGCTATCTGATGCCGGGAAGAAAGAGCATGGTCAAGCGGGAGACTCATTTGCTGAGCGCCGAGCAGGCAAAGTGGAGGCTGGCAAACTGGAAGACGATGATACGCACGTACCGCGAAAAAGGCTACAGCTATCCCACGATATCGAGGATAAAAAAACAGTTGCAAAAAATTGCGGGAAATAAAAAGTGAGGGGCTCAGGCCTAAAAGCCTGAAGCCTCTGCCGAGCGCTGCGTGCTTGAGCCAGCCGGCAGGTCTGGGAACTTGCTCTTCATGTTCATCTCGACTATCGCGCTTGCCTCTTCCATGATCTTGGCAGTGTCTTCGCTGTAGCCTGTGAACCCTCCGATCTCGCCGTTTGGAATCTGGCCAGAGTCTGTCATGATGTTTCCGAGCAGGTCGCCTATCTGTGCGAACGACTGGTCTGCCTCTGGCATCATGCCTGAGAGTCCGCTCTGCAGCCCCTTTATGACGGACATTGCCGGGCTCAGGGTCACCACGACGTCGCCAAGCTCCGTTATCGTGTTCAGCCTCAACTGTATCTGCTCAAGTGCCAATTTCGCAGAGCCTATCATCTTGCCCATCTTGCGTATCTGGGACAGCTCGCCGGACAGCACGCGTGCGTGCTGCGCGTCGTGGCTCTGAGTCGCAAGCACGATGCGCTTGAATATCACCTGGTCCTTCTCGTTTATGCGGCCCGAGATGGCATCCAGCTTTGATATCTGCATCTGCAGCTTTTTCTGCGCTTCTTCAATCCTTGGCTTCAGTGGCGCTTGTGGCTTTACCCCTTCCATCAGTTTGTGTCCTATGCCTTCTCCTTGCGGTTTTACCCATTTGTTACCAAATGACATTATCGTTACCTGACAATCATTCTGGCTGCCGACTAAAAGAACGGGTGTACTTCCCCCTGCTGTAACCGCGGTAACATGCCATCGCGGTTACAATCACGCGCGCCATCTCAACGCACAATAAAGAGCGGCGCCAAATATATGCGTGTCCGGAATAAGGATCGCCAGAAAAGACGACCTTGAAGGCATAGTCGCACTGATGGAAAAGTACTATGAATATGACAGGCACAATTTTAACAGGAAAAATGCGTGCCGGGGCATGCGCCGCCTGCTCGCAGACCCCGCGCGCGGCAGGGTGTTTCTGGCAGCTGACAAAAGTTCAGCAGTAGGATACCTGGCACTTGCCTTTGGCTATAGCCTCGAATACCACGGGCGCGACGCGTTTGTGGACGAATTTTTCATACTTGAAAAATACATGGGCAAGGGGCTCGGCAGCAAGATGCTTGCGCGCGCAGAAAAAGCAGCCAAAAAGCTGGGTGTCAGGGCCATCAACCTCGAAGTCGCGAGGCACAACGAACCCGTCCTGCGCTTTTACCGCCGTGAGGGGTTTAAGGACCACGACAGGCACCTGGCTACCAAGCGTGTGTAAAGTATTTTAAACAGCAAAAACCGGGTAAAAACGGATGATCAAGGAGAAGATTACGGTAAACAAGCGCAGTTACAACGTCAC
>NZ_JBOGQF010000133.1:0-4663 GCF_050748925.1 Nitrososphaera sp. | reverse complement strand
GCTCTGATGAGCCCTGCGCTATCATTATCACGTTCACATTGCGCTTTGCAACGGCGCCAAACACCTTGGCGGCCACGCCCTTAATTCCCCGCATGCCCGAGCCCACCACCGCAATCACTGCGACGTCGTCGCTGACGTCGATGTGCTTTATCACCTTGCCAAGCAGGTTGAGCTCAAGTGTAGTCGTTGCCTTGTCAAGGTCGCCCTTTCGCACCACCATGGTGATGCTCGACTCTGACGGGCTCTGAGAGATCATCATGATGTTGATCCTGTTTTTTGCAAGAGTGTCAAATATCTTGGCCGCGGTCCCCGGCGCGCCGACCATTCCCCCTCCGCTGACGTCTATGAGCGATGTCCTGCGTATCGCGCTCACCGACTTTACTATCTTTTGCGAGTCCCTGCTCGGCCTCTGGGTGATGACCGTGCCGGGGTGCTTTACGTTGAACGTGTTGCGTATCCTGATGGGGATTTTCGTTTCCATGACCGGCTCAAGGGCCCTTGGGTGCATGTATTTCGCTCCAAAGAGCGCCATCTCCATGGCTTCTGAAAACGAGACTTCCTTGAGCACCTGCGCGTCTCTTACCAGCTTGGGGTCTGCCGTCATCAGGCCGTCGACGTCGCTCCACAGCCACGCTTCATTCGCGCCGATGCTCGACGCCACTATGGTCGCGGTATAGTCCGAGCCCCCTCTGCCTATGGTTGTGATGTTGCCGTGCTGGTCCGCTCCAATGAAACCTGTCACGACCGGCACCACGCCACGCTTGAGCAAAGGCACCAGCGTGTGGCCCACGCGCAGTTTCGTCGTGTCGATGAGAGGCCTGGCCTCTCCAAAGTTAGAGTCAGTCACGATGCCTGCCTCCTTGCCCGTGAGGTGCTGCGAGCCGACTCCGATGTCCTGGAGAGCAAACGACACCACCGGCGCCGACAGGCGCTCGCCAAACGACATGAGGTAGTCAAGAGACTTGGGCGTCACTTCGCCCAAGAGCACGATGCCGCCGAGCACGTCTTGCAGCTCGCCGACCGTCTTTTCGACCTGCGCAAGCGCCTCCTCTTTCAGTCTCCTGTCCCTGACAGCTCCCTGCGCAATATCTGCATGGATCTTGGCTGATTTTTTTATAAAGTCCTGGATGGACGACCTGTCGCCACGCCTTACGCTCTCGGCTATCGCAAGCAGGCCGTCAGTCATCCCCCGTACTGCAGAGACGACGCACACCACCTCGTCGCCCCTGTCGTGATATGATTTCAGCAATTTCGCTACGTGCTTTACCTTGTCGGAAGAGTCGACCGCGGTGCCGCCGAACTTCATCACAAGGCGCATTGCCATCATCAGTCCTGAACGCGCGGCGCCAGGTAGAAGTGTATCCTGCCGACGTTGGCTATCTTGAATTCGAGCCTGAGAGGCATCTTGCTTGAATACTCCGCGGCAACAGACCCTCCCATGGCTATAACCGCCTTTGTTATCTTGCTCAAATAGTCTAGGCTGTACGTGGCCTTGCTGTCCTCCTTGACTGCAAGCTCCTCCAGCCCCTCGTTGCCGGCCTCCAGCATGATGCTGGCCTCGCCCGAGTCGCCCCTGCCGGCAAAGTCTATCTTGCCAGTCTTGGACTCTATAGAGATGAACTCGGAAACGACTTGGACGTCTGACAGCACTTTGTCAAACGCAACTGCCGTCAGCACCACCTTGGAGTTAAAGTTCAGCTTTGGCAACGGGGTGCTGCTGGCCGAGCTTTCAATAAGGCGCGTCTTGTATTCCCGCCTGTAGCCGTTCTGCATCTTGACGTGCAGCATGCTGTCGTCGCCCAGCGAAATTTCTACGGTGTCTTTCTTGTCCGCCCTCTTGACCAGTTTCGAGAACTCGTCGACTCTGATGCCGAATTTCACGACGCTGTCGCATTCGTATTTCTCAAAGGCGCTGCTGGGCCAGAATATGTCGATAAGCGCAATGTGTGACGGGTCCATGCCGCGGAACGAGATCCCTTCTGCCGTCGCCTCAAACGTCGCCTCGTCCACGAGCGTCGATATCGCCGAGGCCACGGCCTTCCATTCCTCCGGGGACTTTGTCTTGGCTACAAATACCAAATCAGCCTAGATGGAACTCGTTCGGATTTTAAACATTGCGCGTGCCAGGCTTTTATCGCTCGCCTGCCATGCACGTTTCTGCGCAGAGTTTTAGGGCTTTTTCGAGCCGTCTATCGCGTCCATTATCACCTGCGCGGCGCGGGCGCCAAAGTTCGACTTGCTGTAATTTTCATTTTGCAGCTTGGAATCCAGCTTGCCGGCCTTGATGATGTCCGTCACCCTGTTCACTGCAGCAAGGTAGTTCATGGAGGACTTCCAGGTGAGTATGATTTCGCACTTGTCGCATACCTTGCCTTTTGCATTGGCCGCGTACACCTTGGTGCAAAAGATGCATACGTTATACACCATCGACTTGCCCGCTCTCGCAGCGCCTATGCCGAAATGGATTGTGTTGAAACAGGCATTGCACACGTGCTTTCCACAGGCTGCGCACGAGTGGTATTCCTCACCTTTGTTGCAGACTTCGCAAAGCGCCAATCGATCACCCTTTTGATTTTGTTGCCTGCTTTGCGCATTCGTCACAGTATTTTTCTATCATGGTGACGCCGTCGCCGACGTCAAAGCATACCTTCTCCTGAGTCGCGATATTTGCGCAGGTTGAGCAGTGCTTCGCCTTTTTCTCTCTGGGGTTGTGAATAAACGGGTTGATGAATTTTAGTGACTTTGGCATCAATCTATCTTTACTCTGCTAGCCTGCAAGTGGATGGCCCCGGGATAGCCCATCTCTGCAGTAACTGAAAAATTATTGCTATTGTCGTCGGCCATCTCTTCTAATAGCCCTTCCAATCATAAGAACGTATTTGCTGCGACCTAGATTTCCTGTCTTGAGAATTTTTTCGCCTTTTGCCCGCTGCCGTCCGGTAAAACAGCGCCGTGGCACCTGTCATTTCCTTTAATCCGTCAAGCTCCATCCCCTCATGTAAAAGCGGGCACAATTTCTATCAAAACCGAGCAATCCTTCGTTTATATTACGACTAAACGTATAGGATATTGAAAGTTATGTCATACGGCGAAAGACGTTACGGTGGCGGCGGAGGCAATCGCTTCGGCGACAGTGGCCCAAAGCCAGTAGAAACAGGTAAGGAATACGACGTGCAGATCACGGAAATCAGCAGACAAGGCGACGGCATTGCCAGAGTGCAGGGATTTGTAATCTTTGTAAAGGGCGGCAAAGTTGGCCAAAGCAGCAAAGTAAAGGTCACTAACGTAGGGGCCAGATTTGCAACTGCAGAACTGATCCAGCAATAAACAAACCCCAGAATACGTGGCAACTGCCTTTTGATGGAAAGTACCACCCGCTTTTTCTCTATCATTTTGCCCGACACTGATAATGGCTATCTTTCCATTTCGCACTCTGTCGCGTTGCCGAAAGCAAAGGCACACGCTTCTTTCAAGAATGCAAATATCACACCCTGCGATGCAATGGGGCAATGTTGCTGCCAGTCGCATCAGATCGAGTGCATGTAGGTTATATGCAAGGTCGTTTTACTGAACAATGAGTTTTTTGGTAAAAAATAGTTTCCCGATGAAAGAGTGGCATGTCGAGCATATGGAAAAGACGGTTGTGAAATACGTCAAGGGTTTATCCGAGAATGCCTCGGGGTGGGAAAAAAGAAACCACAAGAAATACGGCGGCCTGATGCATGTTTGCAGGCAAATAGAATATGACATCAAGCATGGAGTCACGGACGAAGAGGTCATATCCATGTTTCATAAAGTCCGCAACGATTCATCTTTTTCGACTCTCCGGAAAAGCGTCGGTTTCATGGAAAGACTGATCGAAGTGGAAGCCCACTTTGCCAGGCCAAAAATAAAGGCGCAATGGTATTAGAAAGCGCCCGAATGTTCCAGTTCTTGCAGGGATAATGTCTTATCCTTGCATCCAGAAAATCTATAGCGATTCTATTATTGAAACGTACACGTCGGAATTCTTCCCGACTATGCTGACCCTTTCATTCCATGAAAGCTCTTTTACGCCCGTTATCGTCTTTAGCTGCTCTGATAATTGCGCAATGTCGTTATTAGTTGCAACAATCGCCTTTATCTCTACATCGATGTTGCCTCCAATCATTCTTTCGACTGAAACTATTCGTTGCAGATTCAGGACCTCTTTTCCTACCTCTATTGCGGTCCTGCCTTCAACCGTTACAAAGAACGTGATCATCCTCAGACCGAATTCCTCTATCTTTAGCGAATAAGAGCTGTCGATAACTTGTTCTAGCCGCTTTCGTCTTCTTTGTACAGTCGTCAGAGGAATCTTCAACTGCCTTGACAAAGCCAAGGATGACATGTCGCCATTTGAATGGAGGAGAGAAGTCAGCATTTTCTTGTCCGTCGACGAAAGAGGCATCTTTTGTTTTTCGCCGGACTCTGGTTTATGGATACTCTTCATGTTTGCCATCCGGTTTAAACCAAATAACAAGTCAGAAAGCTGGCCGATTGTAAGGGATTCAAGCGCAGACGTGTTGATGCCCAATAATTCCATTTCCTTCATTAGCTGGAGTCGTGACTGGTCATCAACAGGCAACCGAAGCATATCCTTGTCTGTGCGGTTCCCTGAAGCTTCTTTGGACATAACCAAGGG
>NZ_JBOGQF010000132.1:0-4691 GCF_050748925.1 Nitrososphaera sp. | reverse complement strand
GCCTGAGGGTATAGCCCACACCGTCTGCCGACCACGGCGCCTCCTTTGAGCTTATGCTGTAGCTCTGGCCCCGGTACGGAGTCATCGTGTCTACTTCTAATTTATCAAAAACAAAGAACTCGACTTCCGGCCCCCAATATGATGTATCATAGCCCTGGTCGCTGCAATACTTTTCCGCCCTCCTTGCCAGGCCGCGGGGGTCGCGGGGAAATACGTCGCGCTTGCTCCCGCCACTCAGGATGTCGCATATGAGTCGGGCAGTCGGGTGCGCCTGCTCTATCCACGGTATCGTGGCATAAGTGGAGGGGTCAGGCCGGATGATGAGGTCGGATTCGTGGATCTCTGTAAAGCCCCTGATCGACGAGCCGTCAACCTTGGGCAGGCCGTCGACAAAGTCTTCGGCCTTGAACATCTTGGCGTCCATGGTGGTGTGGTGGAACCTCCCAAAAAGCCCTGTAAACTGGAGGTCGAGGAACTTGATGTTGTCCTCCTTCAGGCGCTTCATAACCTCGTCGGCTGTGAATGTTAACTGCTCGATTTTCCCGTCAATTAATTTATAAGGCAACCTGGCGCTCTCTGGTTAGGACACGAGAATCCCTAAATTTAAGGTTATATGGATGTCCCATGGCGACCACCAATGAGCGACAGCGCCGACGTTGCGATAAAAGACGTTTATTCGCTCCTTAAAAAGGAGGTAGAAGTTCCCGCCCTGCAGGCCATAGACCACGACGTCTACCAGAGGATAGCCGCGTCGCTCGGCAGCCTGAAGGGGCAGGGGTTCGAAGGCGCCGAGGCAAAGGTGCGCGACAGGATGGTAGAGCTCTTGTCGTCAGCGGCAGAGCTGTTGATCAAGGCCCGCCAGCGCAAGGTGCGCGCCGGCAGCGAGCCGCTGGACTATTCAAAGTTGACCGACGAGGAAAAATACGTCCTTGACGGGCAGGCCGAGTCTGCGAGCAGGATGGAGCAGGTGGTGTCAGCCGCCACAAAAGGGAGGCCAAAGGTGCTAGAGGCCATATCGGCAAGGATACGCTCGAAGCAGATACTGGTGCGCTTTGTCAAGCCAATGGAGCAGTTTATCGGAGTCGACATGGGCAAGTACGGGCCGTTCCAGCAAGAAGATGTCGCAACCCTGCCGTTGGAAAACGCCAGGTCTTTTATCGAGACTGGCACAGCCGTGCAGGTCCACGCGCAACTATAAAATAGCTATTTTGGCTATTACATCATGTGGCGCATAACGGCGTTGACATTGTCGACTTTGTGCTGTACACTATATACCCCACTGCCGCGTTTTTCGCAGTCGGCTTTATCGCAAAAGCGACCCGCATGCGCCAGCTATACATGTATGTTATCCAGGCGGCGATATGCTTTGCGTTTGCAGGTGCGTATTTCGTGCTGATCCCGCAGGGAGGCGCCCAGGGGCTCGCAATAATCCTTGTCATGTTTGGCGCGCTGCTTGCGTTCATGGCGCGCAAGCAAAAGGTCCAGCCAGAGCAGAGCGCCTGATTTCCAGTATTTTCATATTTTCTGCTTGGAAATCAGTTATTCTGCCCACAATAATGGAGAAACATAATATTTCACATCAAAAAATGCGTAAAGCCTAAAATATTTGAGGCGGTATATATCCATCATGCAGTCCACAAGGGCAGACGGAACCGTCCTCAAGGATTCTGTAAAGTCCGGCATTGTGGCCGGCCAGGCCGCAGCGTGGGCGATATTTGGCCTGTTCCTGTCGGTAGACGCGACGCTCTTGACGCCGCCCGGGACGTTTTACAAGATGATAGGCATGGCCTTCGGGCAGGGGCCCGGGACAGACGTCTATGCCGGCTTTTTGCTGCACATGGTAACTGCCACCGTCATTGGCATCGTTTACATGGTCATCTCCAACTCTGTCAGGCCGCTGTACATAGGCTCTGTATTCAAGGGCCTTGCCACAGGCACGATGACCGGCGTGGCCGTCTGGGCGGTGCTGTTCATCCCGCTCCACTTTGGCGTCATGCTGCCAATGCTGCAGGGGGTCGCGGCAGACCCGTCGTCGCCAAACTACCAGCTAGCCAACAACCTCGTCGCGCTCAACCAGACAATCCTTGCCGGCGCGCTTGCATTACACATCCTGTTTGGCGGCGTGCTCGGGTTCTGCGGAAGGCTCGCCACGTCTTCAGGCGAAGTGCTGGAAGCGCGGAAATAGCCCATTTTTTTCGGCAAAAACATATTACGACGGCCGGTGAAAATGCGGCATGATAAAAGGCAAGGTCGCAATCGTAACGGGCGGGAGCAGCGGCATCGGGTACGCAACCGCGCTTGCGCTGTCGAGGGCCGGCGCCAGGGTCGCGGCCGGGGCCAGGCGCACCGACAGGCTAGAATCGCTCAAAAAAGAGATTGAAAATTCCGGCGGCGAGGCCATGGTGCAGGGCCTAGATGTCACCAAAAAGGCCGAGTGCGACGCCTTTGTCGACGCGGTCGTGAAAAAGTGGAGCGCAGTCGACATCCTGGTAAACAACGCCGGCCTCATGCCGCTTTCATTTTTCAAGAACATGAAGGTCGACGAGTGGGACAGGATGATCGACGTCAACATAAAAGGCGTACTCTACTGCACTGCCGCAGCGGTGCCCCACATGATGGCGAACAAGTCGGGCCACGTCGTCAACATCTCCTCCATCGCCGGCAGGGTTGTCTTCCCGGCAGGTTCCGTCTATTGCGCGACCAAGCACGCGGTGACGGCGTTTTCCGAAGGGCTGCGCCAGGAACTGAGCACGCGCTCCAACATCCGCGTCACCTGCATAGAGCCGGGCGTCGTCGACACCGAGCTGAACAGCACCATAACCGACGCGTCGCTGCAAAAATTTGTCGAAGCGGCAAAGCAGATGCAGGCGCTGCATGCAGACGACATTGCAAACGCGATTGTTTTTGCAGTTGATTCACCGGCGCACATGAACGTCAACGAGATAATGGTGAGGCCGACGGCGCAGGAACGCTGACCATGCGCATAGTCATCCTTGGCGCAGGCTTTGGCGGGCTGGCGGCCGCCAGCATGCTGCGCGGCCAGCTGCCGCCGGACCACGGCATCGTCGTCATCGACCGCAAAAAAGAGTTCATGATGGGCCTCGTCAACCTCTGGATACTGCACGGCGACAGAAAACTGGAAGACGCGCAGACGCCGCTTGCCGGCCTCAACGCAAAGGGAATAGAGTATCTGAACGACGAGGTCACCGCGATCGACACGGGAGGCAAGAGCGTGGCCTGCAAAAGCCACGGCAAGATATCGTACGACTATCTGATAGTCGCGCTCGGCTCCGAGCTGGCGCCGGAGAGGGTCGCCGGCTTTGTGGGCCGGGGCTACAACCTCTATGACGCGCCGCAGGTGCCCCCGCTGCGCGAAAAATTATTATCCATGAAAAAGGGGAAGGTCGCGGTCTGCATCATGGGGATGCCCTACAAGTGCCCGCCGGCGCCCTACGAAGCCTCCCTGCTGATACACGACATGCTTGAAAGAAACGGCACCCGGAAAGAAATAGAGATAGACGTCTATGCCCCAGCGCCCGTGGCCCTGCCTGTGGCCGGCCCGGAGGTGAGCAGGGAAGTGGTTTCAATACTGGAGCGCAACGGCATCAATTTCCATGCCTCCCATAAACTAAAAACAGTGTCAAGCGCGCTTGAATTTGAAAACGGCGCGACGCAGGATTGCGACGTGCTGGTCGGCATCCCGCAGCACAGGGTCCCGGACGTGATAAAGAGCTCTGGCCTGGCGGCAGGCGACTGGATGGCAGTCGACCGCAAGACCCTGCGCACGAATTTTGAAAGCGTCTTTGCGATAGGCGACGTCACAGAGATCAAGGTCGGCCAGCTGGCGATACCCAAAGCCGGCATATTTGCAGAGGCACAGGCCAAAGTAGTGGCGCAGCAGATAGCCGACGAGATAAACAACAGATCGCCATCGGCAGCCTTTGACGGCAAGGGCTTTTGCTTCATGGAGACCGGCAACGGGCAGGCCGGCTATGTCGATGCCGACTTTTTCGCCGAGCCAGCGCCGGCCGTCCGGCTGGAGCCTGCGTCGCGGCAAAATTACGAGAAAAAGCACGACTTTGAAAGAACGAGGGTCCGGCAGTGGCTACTCTGACTTTTTCTCCGGCTTGGACATTGTGTAAAAGCCGTGGGCTGAAATCAGGAATGCGGCAAACGACATCTTGGTCGCAAACACCAGGTTCCAGGGCGTATCGGGGTTGGGGTACTCGACTTTGATGTCGTCAAACGCCAGGATGCCCCGTATCGCGTCGGCCGTGATGAGCGAGTTCCACACGATAAAGTTGTAGATGAACTCGTAAAGCGCGACTATGGCTATCACGAGCACTATCAGCTGCAGTACCGCCTTGAGCGTCTTGTTGATGTTGCTCACCTTTTCGCCGCCCAGCTTGACCACGCAGTACCACGCCATTACGGATACTATCATGAGGTACGTCACCAGCTTTGCCAGTCCCGGGAGCGGGAACTCGGTATCTACGAGGATCTCGCCGATGACCACCTTGCCGGTCTGCTGGTATTCCCCAAGGCTGGCGTAGATGGCGTAGAACGTTATCGCCGCCATCACGATGGTGCAAAAGTAAAAGACGCCAAGGTACAGCCTCCTTTGGCTGCGGTCGTCCTTTTCAAGCGCAATACGCACGGGCTAATTACCGGACGCCGGGATATATTATTTG
>NZ_JBOGQF010000131.1:0-4707 GCF_050748925.1 Nitrososphaera sp. | reverse complement strand
TATCATGCGCCTAAGCTTGCCAAACTTGTTGCTCGTCGCGTAAAGCTTTATCGACGTGTCGCAGTGCGTGCAAATCTTTTTCTTTCTTGAAATGATGAGATCTGTGAGCGGGTGTGTGCCGGCGCAGGTAGAGCACCAATAGTACAGCAGACCGCGCGTCTGGTGGAGGGTGAGTGCTTCGAAATTAAGGCCTTCCTTTGTGCATACTGTCTTGGCTATCTCGACCAAGGAAGGGTCGCAGTTGCTGGGGATCTGTTGTGCCATACATAAAAGACGCGCTTTTGTTAGATAAATCTAACTGTTCAGCTTGCTCTAAATTGTGGCTAGTTTTAGCCATTAAAGTTATATCTTGATTGCAAATACCACCGGCAGTTGATGAAAGCTGCATACATCGTCGATGACCCAGACATTGCGGGCATCCTGATCGACCCCATGCGCAGGGCGATCCTAACATTCTTGCGCCAGAAACCGATGACGCAGGCCCAGCTGGCAGACGAGCTCGGGCTTTCAGACGCGTCTCTGAATTACCACATGAAGATATTGAAAAACGCGGGCCTCGTCGCGATAACAAAAAAGGTGGCAGAGGAGCACGGCATAATCCAAAAGTTCTTTTCGCCTGCCGCGTACCTGTTTGTCTACGACCTTGACGCGCTGCCAAAGGACATCGCCCGCTACTTTTATCCAGTCAGCATCGAGAGGTCGTGGGGCGTGCTGGCCACGCTTGCAGCAAAGAACGGCAAGTCGGGGTATAGAGAGGTGCAGGGCATCAACGGCGTGACTGAAGGCCTGTCAAGGCTGCTGGTGGAGACAGCAAGGCCATACGCAAGAAAAGAGACTGCGCACGGCAACGAAGCTCTAGCCCATGAAATCTATAGCAAGGCCGTCAAGGCGTGGATTGACCGGGAGGACGCGCCGAGGCAGAGGACAAGGCAGCGGGCCCGCCGCTAGCCCTTTACCAGGCTGTCCAGGTACATCTGGACGTGCGGCTCGGCTATCCACATCTTTTGCTCCTTTTCAAACATGTAGCCGTACCTCTGCGAGCTTCCCATCTTTTCCTTCAGTTCAAGTGACTGCAAGTAGCCGGCCGTGACTGCCTCTTCGTCAAATCCGTTCTTTCTTGCAATTGCGTCGATGAGCGAGTGCACGCCAGAGCCATGCTGCGCCGCTGCTTTGACCCGGAATGCTATATCTTTTGGTATGCCCAGTTCCTGGGAGAGCCTGCGGTGGACGCGCTTGCCGAACCTGTCGTCCTTTCTCACGTTCAGCCGCAGGTCGATGTCCATCGAGCACTTTATCACGTCGCGGTCGAGAAACGGCTCGCGCATCTCTACGCTGTGGGCCATGGCCACTTTGTCTTCTCGCTCCAGAGTCTCCTTGTACAGGAGCGCCAGGTCGTCGAGCATGTACCTGCGCAGCTTGTCATAGCCTTCCCTCCGGGCCACCTGCGGATACCACGAATAGCCGCCAAAGAGCTCGTCTGCCCCCTGGCCGGTGAGCATTATCCTTATCCCCTGCTCGCTTGCCAGCTGCACCGCGCAGTATACCGGCAGCGCCACTTCGACCTGGCCGGCGTTGGTGTCCTCTATAACGTCGATTATCTTTGGGACGAGTTTTTCCACCTGCCCCTGCGAAAGCTCTTTTGCATACAGCTCCAGCCCCAGCTTGTCCGCTATCGCCTTTGCGTGGTCAAGGTCGCTAGAGCCTTCGACGCCTGCGGTGTAGCAGGTCACTTCTGGCACCATCTTGCTGGCAAGGTATGCGACGAGCACGCTGTCGATGCCGCCTGAAAATATTATCCCTATTTTTTTCACGTCCTGCGTGCGCTTGCGCATCGAGCCGGCAATCGCCTTCCCGTATGCGTCGACTGCGGCCTGCATTGTTCTGAGCGCGGGCTTTTGCTTTATCGCCGGCGCAGGGGCGACCCTCACCTGAGATATCCTGCCGGCAGGCGTTATGACGAGAGCGTGGCCCGGAAGGACCCGGCGCGTAGGCTCCGAAATGCCCGCCGCCCACAGCCCCTTTCTCTCTGACGCAAACGCCACGAACCGGCCGTTCTCGCCCCAGTAGATCGGCCTGACGCCTATTGGGTCTCTCACGAGTGCCATCGTGCCCGTGGCCGCGTCTTTTATTGCGAGCGCGTAGATGCCGTCGAGCTTGCTCACTGTCTTTTTTATCGCCTCGACAAAGTCGCCTCCCTGCAAGTATGCGTCTTCCAGCAGGTGCACGACGACTTCGCTGTCTGTCTCTGTGCTGAACCTGTGGCGCTTTTCAAGGCGCTTCTTCAGCTGCTTGTAGTTGTATATCTCGCCGTTATGCTCCATCACCAGCTGGCCGTCGCAACTGGCAAACGGCTGCGAGCCTATCGAGCCGCCCACTATGGCAAGCCGTGCGTGGCCAAGGACGCTAGAACCCTTGATGTCTGCCGCGGCAAGCATCTGAACTGAATCTGCCTTTATAATAGAGTCTTCTGTGGCCATGCCGGCGCCGTCCGGCCCCCTCTTGGCCATGCGCGAGAGCATCATGCCGACAACCGGCGCGACGTTCTCACCATTCTTGCTCAAAATTCCTGCTATTCCACACATGTTTTTCTCCAATATTTTGAAATGCCTGCACTAGGCAGAGCACTATAGGTAGCCCCGCATAACTTTAAAGACTTTAGCCACCCTACATTTAGTGAAACTCTTTTAATTTCCGGCTGCAATTTAGGGTATAGTGGAAGCCTTTGTTTTGGTGAATTGCGAATCTGGATCCCAGCAAAAGGTAGTCTCGGAGCTTGAGTCCATATCGACCGTCTCTGACGTCAAGAAGGTCATGGGAGTCTACGATGTCATTGCCAAGGTAGAGTCGGGCACGCTGCAGGAAGTGAAAAAGGCCCTGAACAAAATAAGGCTCCAGCAGGGCATACGGTCGACCATAACCATGACAGTCGTCAAGTAGTCACTTTATGCTCTCGTGGAGTATCGCAAAGGTCGAGGCAAGCGACTTTGTGCTTGCATAAAACCCGTACTCTTTGCGCTCGTCCGTGTCTTCCGGCATGATTATCACTTCGCTCCTGTCCACGATCACCATGTTCAATGGCATTGGGCTCCCGCCTACAAAGTCGCACGCAAAGGCCTTTTCTACCTTGACCACGCTGTCAAGCACGATGTCCTTGTAGAGGTAGTCGCGATCTTTCCAGCCCATTACCTTTATCACCAAGCGCACGTTGCCGGGTAGCGACTGCAGCTTGTCGACGACTTCCATGCGGTGGAATGCCCGCAGGTTCTTCTCCGATACCAGTACAAGCACTTCCTGCTTTGCGTCGGCGACCATCTTCATCACCTTGACTCCTATGGCGTCCATACCCGTTATCACCTGGTAGTTTTCCCGGTCAGGCGCCTTGGGGCTGACCCTGCTTGCCATTACCTCTTCAAACAGCTGCGTGCAGTGCCCTTTCCTCTGCGACAGCTCACGCAGGGCGTTTTGCTTGATCTGCACGAGCGCGTCAAAGACGTCGGCCACTGCAAGCGCGTAGTACCGCTGGGGCTTTTCAAACGTTGAAAATACTATGCCCTTTGACTGGAGGCTGTAGAGCGTCTGGTACACTTCGGTCCTCTGGATTCCGGTGTTCCTCGAAACATCGCTTGCTATGCAAGGGCCGTTTGACATCAAGGACACGAGGATTCTGGCTTCGTTCTGCGCAAGGTCCAGGCCGCGCAGCTCAGCCACGAGCCTGTCCACGAGCTCGTCGCCGCTAGACTGGGCAGCAGACAAGTGTTTCTGCATCAGGGGACTTTTAGGTTACATTACTATTAAAAGATATTCCAGCTTCAAACTATAGAAGATAGATGTGGGAGAAACAGTTTGCATATTTTACAATATTATGTACAGAAAAACATAATACTTTCAACTATGTTTAGGCGGAGCGACATTCCCCGGGGCGCTTTTTCAACAAAACCGAAGACAGACAATAACCGGCCTAGCAGACAGATTTTTGGCGTGACAAGGCAGGCAGGTCCTTTGCGCCAGAGCCGCAGCTAGGCGGGCACCATTTCCCCGGAAATTTGCTCTGGTCACGGTGCAAATAACCCGTTAATATGATAACTTGGAGACTATACCATGTCAGAAAAAGACAGGCAATACGAGGAAGGCGCCCAGGGAACCGAGACGGGAAGAAAGGACGACCCGCTCAAGGAATACAGATCAAAGGAGCCAATGACCCCGGCAAAGATAAAAGAGCACGAGCCGACGGCAGTAAAGAGGGACGCTTCTGACCAGAAAATAGTTGAAAAGGGTCAGGAAGGGAGCGACCCCGAGCGCGCAAAGGAAATTGCCAGAAGCAAAGGAATGGCAAAGGGAACCGCTGGCGCTGCCCCGACAGGGGACGAGTACGAGCAGGGCGCGGCAGGCACGAACAAGTAACAGTAGCCTTCCCTTTATTTTTTGAGCCAGCCCACAAGAGGGTAGGGATATACTGATAAAGATTATGTGATTTCGTTTCTTGGCAGTTGACGTTTTGCAGAGGAAAAATCCCGAATCTGCTAATACATCAGCATACTTGGCTTTCAATTTTGTGTACGGTAGATTTAGGATCTGACAAAGCCAAAGCACCAGGAACCGCATTCCAAGGTCAGGCAGGCAAAGAAGGACTCACCGAGCTTAGAAACGACAGTCCCAGAAAGGATAGCCCATGCGATGCGCCTGCAGGCCGGCGACTCTATCGAATGG
>NZ_JBOGQF010000130.1:0-4707 GCF_050748925.1 Nitrososphaera sp. | reverse complement strand
TCCTGGGAGGCGAGGACATGCTTGCCATGCCGGACAAAGAGTTTGACAGAAAAGCGCGGTGGAAAAAGGTGGCGATGGTCTTTCAGGGCGCCATGAACGCGCTTGATCCTGTCTATACCGTCGGCGGGCAACTAAAGGAGGTGTTGCAGGAGCACGGCTTTGAAGGCGACCTTGAAGCCAAGGTTGCCGATTCCCTCGCGCAGGTGGGTCTCGACCCTGCAGTCGCGTCGCGCTACCCTCATGAATTGTCGGGGGGGATGAAGCAGCGCGCAGTCATTGCCATGGCGCTGTTGTTAGAGCCGGATCTGCTTGTCGCAGACGAGCCCACCACCGCCCTTGACGTGCTCGTGCAGGCCCAGATAATTGACCTTTTGAAAAAACTGGGCAGGGAAAAAGGCGTCACAATCATCCTGATAAGCCACGACCTTGCGCTCGTCTCGCAGATGGCGACCAAGATAGGGATAATGTACGCCGGCCAGCTGGTCGAGGTGGGGCAGGCTGGCGACATTTACAAAAACCCGCGCCACCCATACACACAGGCCCTCATCGCATCTGTCCCACGCCTGCACTCTGGCGACAAGCGCATACGCTTTATCCCCGGCACGCCGCCTAGCCTCCTCGACCCGCCCGCAGGCTGCCGCTTTTACAATCGCTGCCCGCACGCCATGGATGCCTGCAACAAAGATCCGCCGGAATTCAAGACCGACTCTGGCTATGTCAGATGCTGGCTCGCGGACCCAACCTTAAAAAGTACGTAGCGAGAAGGTGCGGTGCCCGTTGTCTATACTCAACTACTTTCCCTTTCAGCAGATGCGCGACAAACAGCGCGCGGTGCTCCTTGACATCGAGTCTGCGGTAAAATCGGGCTACAAAAACATCTTTCTTGAGGCGCCCACCGGCTTTGGCAAGACCCCTGTGGCGATAGCCCTTGCGCGCTACCTTGGCAGCTCGCACATCTGCACCGCGACCAAGGACTTGCAGGCGCAGTACCGGCGCGACTTTCCCTTTGTGTTTGAGGTAAAAGGGCGGGGAAACTTTCCATGCATTGTAAAGGAGGACATGGGCCTTGACGAGAGCTGCGACTACGGCCCGTGCGTGCAGGACGACAACTATGACTGCGCGTTCAAGACGCGCCTGCTGGACTATAAAGCCATGGGCGAAGGGACGCCAAACGAGCTGGTGCAGCTGGACCCGATGGCCGAGCGCGACTATGTAAAGAATCTGCAAAAGCAGTCCAAGATAGTGGAGTTGCAATGGCGGCCGTGCCACTACTTTCACCAGCGCTGGGTGGGCGCAAAGGCCAGCCACGCGGTATACAATTACCGCTATTTCCTCTCTGACATTTTTTACACCGGAACGACGCAGAGGCGCAAGTTGCTGATACTTGACGAGGCCCACCAGATCGAGTCCGAAGTCGGCGACTTTCGCAGCTTTACCGTCCAAAAGAGCATGCTGCGCCTTCTGCCGAGGGTGCAGATGCCGGAGCGCAACGTCGAGGAGATCGACGTCTGGATGGAGTTTTGCTCGACTTTGCGGGATAAGCTGCTGAAATTCATAGAGCAGGCTTCAGACGCCATAGACCGGGGGCGCATAGCCGAGCCATATACGGAGCGAAACCTCATCGAGGCCATAAACCGCGAAAAGAACCTGTCGTCGGTGCTGTACGACATGCGGGCGAGCAAGAAAAACTGGATAGTGTCTAGCATCCAGCGCGACAACACGAACCAGATTGCGCGTGCTACCCTGACGCCTCTTGAAACGTCCGGCTATTTTGGCGAGATCCTGGACAAGGGCACGATAGTGTTTTTCATGAGTGCCACCATACTGAGCAAGGACTACCTCTGCAAGGTCGCCGGGCTAAAGCCGGACGCTGTCAAGTTCATCCAGGTGCGCGACTCGGACTTTCCAGTCAAGAACCGGCCTATACGCTTGATGAACGTGGCGTGGCTCAACGCCAAGACGATGATGGAGAATAAGGACAAGATTGCAAAGGCAGTTGACAACATCATGTCTATCCACAAGGACGAAAAGGGCATCATCCACACGACTTCATACGCGCAGCTCACCAACATTCGCGACAATATCAGCAGGGAAAACGCGTCGCGGCTGATAGAAACGGGACCCACCATTCCTCGTGAAAAGGTGCTTGAAAGGCATTATGAAAGCAAAAAGCCGACGGTCATCATCTCGCCATCGATGCATCAGGGCGTCGACCTGAAAGATGACTACTCCCGGTTCCAGATTATAGTCAAGGTGCCGTACCCTGACCTGACTGACAAAAAAGTGTCCAAGATGAAAGAGCTTGACCCAAAGTGGTACACCTGGTACACAGTGCTCCGCCTAGCCCAGTCATATGGCAGGAGCGTCAGGTCTGCAGACGACCACGCTACCACATACATACTGGATTCGAGCATAACGTTTTTGTTGAAAAACGCGCAGGACATTGTTCCAACGTGGTTTTCAGAAGCCATAGTCAGCTCCTAGAACGTTTTTATGTTGTAGAGACACAAAAGTGACCGTTTGGCAGGCGACAATGCAGTCCAGGCCGTTGGCAGCCCTACCATATTTGGCATAAATACCAGCATCGCGGTCACGCTTGCGCTCATTGCACCTATAATATTCACGCTTATCCGCTATCCCGACGATGTCAGCCTGTCATGGAACGAAGGCCGGGGCGGCTTTATCTTTGCCATGGCGTTCATCGCGGCCGAGCTCATCGGCATAAAGACTGGGGTGAGCAAAAAAAAATTCATCGTCGTCCTGGCGCTTGCTGCAATGACGATAGCATACTTTGCGGCCCTCCCATTCGGACTGCGCGACTCTATCAAGCAGTATGGGATTGAAAACTCGGTTGCCCTGATTGACAGCTGGGTGTGGATGTGGGACTTTGTCGTGATGGCGCTATTTGTCGGGTCATCGCTTGCCGTGCTCTTTGGAAAAAGGTGGTACAAGATTGCCCCTGCAGGCGCCATCTACCTGATAGGCAGCGCCGCCATACTTTCGCTGGACGCGTTCTTTCCATACGACACGCTCGGCCCGCTCCAGATTATAGTCCCGGCGTACCTGCAGATCGACCAGGCAGTCATCCGCTTTATCGACCAGAACATACTGGACATCGGCAGAGGATCGGTGGCGTCTGCCCGGGACAACCTGCTCGTATTGAATGGATTGCACGGGCCGTTTGCGCTGCAGGTGTTCTGGCCGTCGGCCGGCGTACACAGCATGATAATCTATACGCTGGTCATGCTGGCGTTTCTGCTAAAGATGGACATGCCGCTAAGGCGCAAGCTCATCTACTTTGCGATAGGCACGTTTGGCACGGTGACTGTCAACGTCGTGCGCATCATCGCCCTTTCGCTCTATGCGCTGGTGGTCACGACCAAGGTGCAAGAGTGGGAGGCGTTCCATTCCGTAGCCGGCGAGATAATGTTCCTGCCGTGGCTTGGCATCTACCTTGCGATAGTGATGTTTACAGAGAGCAAGCGTATGCGCAGGTTAAAGGCTACTGCATGAATTCAAAGAGCGTGCCCTGGCCGGCGCTGTCCTGAAAGTCTGCGAGCCGGACGCCAAGCCTTCTGACGCTCACTTTTTCAGCCATCGCCTCGTCAAGGATGGATTTTGCAGTAGAGTGCAGTACATCATAGCTGGACGTGTGCGTCTTTAGCGTTTTAGAACGGGTAATGTTTTCGAGATTGCTCAGGACCAGGATTATCCCCACCGTCCTGAACGACAGTTTTTTGCCTTCAACCCCCTGGTGGACCGCCCTGCATATCCCTTCCAGCTCGACGTACATCTCGCTGCTCTGGGTCGCGTCCTTTTTCAGGGTCACTATGCGCATCAACTGCTTGCGCTCGCCGTCTGACTCGACCACCGGCTCCTCGTCTTCTCCCCTGGCGGCGTTGTGCATATACGATGCGTTCTTTTTGCCAAACTCGTCTATCAGCTTGAAAAGGTCAAAGGCCGCAAGCTGGCCCGCGGTCACGACGCCCAGCTGGGCCAGGCGCTCTTTGGTCTTTGGCCCGATGCAGGGGATCTTGTCGACGTCAAGTGAAGCGACAAACCCTGCTGCGTCTTCCTGTTTTACAACAGTGAGCCCGTCCGGTTTTTGAACATCCGAAGCAATCTTTGCCAGCATCTTGTTTGGCGCGATGCCGACAGAGCACGTCAGCTGCAAACGCGATTTTATTTCGCCCTTGATCTGCCTTGCAAGCTTTTCCGGGTCCGGCGCGCCTGAAACGTCGACGTAGCACTCGTCAATGCCGACGTGCTCAAAGACCTGCGCATGGCTCTTTATTATCGCCATGGCCTTCTCCGACACTTGCCTGTAGTACGGCGCGTCAAGAGGCAGCAGCACCGCGTCAGGGATGCCTGCAAGTTTCGACTTGGCCGCCTTGATCGGTATGCCTGACTTTACCCCGTATTTCCTTGCAACATAGTTGGCCGTGCTGACTGCGCCGGAATCCTCGGTCCTGCCGGAAAAGACGCAGACGACGACCGGCCTGGCCTTTATCTCGGGCTTGCGCAACTCTTCGCACTGGGCAAAAAAGTAGTCAAAGTCGACGTGCATCACTACCCTGCCGTCCAACGCATGGTATGGGGCGTGTATCTTAATTACCGTTTAGCACCGAGACGCCCGGCATATCGTCGCCTGCAAGGTAGCGCAGCGACGCGCCGCCGCCCGTCGAGACGTGGCTCACCTCGCTTTCG
>NZ_JBOGQF010000129.1:0-4782 GCF_050748925.1 Nitrososphaera sp. | reverse complement strand
GGCCATGGGAGCGGCTCCCATGGCTGCAGGCGGCGCGAGGTCACCCTGCCCAATGTCGCCATCAGTTATGCACGGCGTAATGCCGCGGCCGATGGCCACGTTGGCAAGGTACGTGCAAAACGTCGACTTGCCGGCACCTACCTCTCCGACGACCATCACCACTCTGCATCCCGACAGCTTTTGGGCGACGTTTTTCCACATTGCCGTGCCGGCAGTCAACGGGTCGGCGCTCCATGCTTCTCCGTCGATGCCAAGGGCGCAGTCGGGACCGGGCTCAAAAGGCAGAGCCTTGCCCGCCCTCACCGCGACCTGCCTGCCTGAAACGTCCATCCCAAGCACGCGGCACAGCCCTTTCACCCCGACGGTGGCAGGGCCCCTCACCATCACGACAGGCACGGGTTAGGTGCGCAATATTGCTGGATAAGCTTTTGCCGGTAAAGGTTTATTTCCCATGCCTATGCGAACGCTGCTAACGCTTGTCGACTTCGGCCGGCGGGGCCGAGCGGCCGGTACAGCAGCAGCTGGTGCGGACGCTTGGACTCGTGGACATCATAATGGTTGGCATTGCAGCCATGATAGGCGGAGCCATCTTTGTCCTCACGGGCCCAGCGATAGGCCTCGCAGGCAGCGCAGTCATCATCGTCTTTGTGCTCAACGGCTTCATCACGCTCTTTACCGCCATGGTCTACGCCGAGCTCGGCTCGGCCATGCCGGAGGCAGGCGGAGGTTACCTCTGGATACGGGAGGGCCTGCCCCGGCCAAACGCGTTCATCAGCGGGTGGATGGCGTGGTTTGCGCACATTGTCGCCGGCAGCCTCTACGCCGTCGGCTTTGGCGCGTTCCTCTACAGCCTGCTGCAGACCTACCTGCCTTCCCAGCCCATATTTGGCGTCATTCCGGTGGACAAGCTGATAGCAGTGGCGGCAGTCGCCGCGTTCACCTACGTCAACGTCAAGGGGACGTCTGAGACCGGCAAGACCGGCACCATAGTGACGCTGGCGCAGCTGGGCGCCATAGTCGTCATACTGGCCTTTGGGTTCTGGGCGATGCAGTCAAACCCCGGCTGGCAAGACAACTTTGCAGAGCAGCTGCTGCCGCTTGGCCTTGGTGGAATAGTCGCGGCCATGGGCCTCACGTTCATCGCGTTTGAAGGATACGAGGTAATAGTCCAGACCGGCGAGGAGGTCAAGAACCCAAAGCGCAACATCCCAAGGGCGATATTCATTTCACTTGCAGTGGTAGTCACGCTTTACTGCCTGATGGCGTTTGTCGCCCTTGCCGCCATTTCACCGCCGGGAGGCGAGCAGGCGTGGCAGTTCATCGGAGGCGCAGGCGAGCTTGGCATCGCCAAGGCCGTCGACCTTTTCATGCCCTACGGCCTCTATGTCGTGCTGGCAGGCGGCATAGTGTCGACGCTTGCTGCCCTCAACGCGACCACGTTTTCATCAGCCCGCGTCGCGCTGGCGATGGGGCGCAACTATAACCTCCCCGCGGCCCTTGGCGCCATCCACCCCGTCAACAAGACGCCGCACGTCGCCGCAGTAGTTTCAGGCATCATAATGGCCGTCATGGCATACGCCCTGCCGCTGCAAGAGATCGCCCTTGCCGCCGCCGTGATCTTTTTGCTGCTGTTCACGCAGGTAAACATTGCAGCAATTACCATCCGGCGCATCTATGGCGACAAGTTGTCGTACGGCTACAAGATCCCGTTCTTTCCGATAATCCCGATTATCGGCATAATCCTGAAACTTGGGCTTGCGGTCTATTTGCTCGTGACCCAGCCGCTCAGCTGGGTGATAACGGTGCTGTGGATACTGGTCGGCTTTGTGCTCTACCGCATGTACCAGTTCAAGAAGGAAGTCGAGCATTATGCGCCCCTTGTCACCACCGAAGGCACGCAGGAGAGGCTCGACTACAGGATACTGGTGCTCTACAGCCCGGAAAACCCGGACAGGCTGGCCAAGTACGCGATAAGGGCGGCAAAAGAGGCGGGAGGGGAGGTGAACGTGCTTCGCGTCATCACGGTCCCGAACCAGACGCCGCTTTCAGCCGGCTCTGCATTTGCAGAGAGCGCGAGGAAGGGCTTTGCCCCCCTTGAGCGGATGTTTGGCGACAGGGGCATCCTCAACCACTACCTCGTCAGGGTCTCGCACGACACCACCGAGGCGATACTTGCGACCATAGAGGAGCAAAAGATCAACCTTTTGATAGCCGACTTTGAGACCGTGCGCAGGAACAAAAAGCTGATGACGCTTGCGACGTGCGACATGCTGGCAGTCAAGGCGGAGGACGACGTGCTGGAGCTTGACGACCAGATAGCGCCGGCAGAGAAAAAGAACCTGGTCGTGGTATACGACGGCGGGGCGCACGCAAACCTTGTGCTAAAGGTGACGAGCTGGCTTGAGCATTCCGGCAGGTTCAAAGTCGACGTGCTGGCTATAGGCAAAAAGGAGGAGGATTCTGGGAGCGTCCCCATGAAGCCGGACTATTTGGCGCAGCTCGGCATCGAGCTCAAAGAAACTGGCCTTTCCCAGAGCGCCGGCGAGTCCGCGGCCACCGTGTTTTCTGCAATCGACTCGTACAGGCCGGACCTCGTCGTGGTGGGCTCTAGCGTGGGCAGGTTTGGCGTCTTTGACAGCCCCGCGTTCCTCCAGATGGTAAAGCAGCTGCAGTGCCCCGTCATCGTAGCGAGGGACTTTGGCATCCCCGGCGTGCGCAGGGCCACGACGTTTTTCATGAAGGCCTTTGGCAGGTGACCACCGTTTTTATTTCGCGGCGCGCCCCGTGAGGGCAGGTTGCAAGAGCCTGTCTTTACGAGCATAAAGTCCAAGGTAATTTTCGTCAGCCTGTTCCTTTCCATAACGACCATTTTTGCAGTTTCAGTCATCAGCTTTATCTCTGCAGACAACCTGCTGCGCGAAAGGGTGAGCGACCAGCTGGTAAGCGAGTCCACCGGCAGGGGTGCCGCGGTCCGGTCGCTTGTCGACAACAGGATAGAGCAGGTCCAGCTGATGTTTACAAACAGCGCGATCCAGAGGGCGGTAGAGGAGCTGAACGAAGGCGAGCCGACGGAGGAGCAGATGTCGGCATACCGCGAAAGGTTCCAGGCAGAGCTAGAGTCGTTCAGGCAGGTCGTCGGCGCATCGGTGGGGCTTGAAAACGTCAAGGTGCTGGGCAAGAGCGGAGCCGTGCTCCTGTCGTCGGACCCTTCCGAGGAAGG
Source organism: Nitrososphaera sp. (assembly GCF_050748925.1). Classification (GTDB taxonomy): domain Archaea; phylum Thermoproteota; class Nitrososphaeria; order Nitrososphaerales; family Nitrososphaeraceae; genus Nitrososphaera. The sequence goes on along the minus strand of NZ_JBOGQF010000129.1, from coordinate 1,562 downwards.
GAATGACTATTCAGTGGACGGGCGGCTCCAGCGCGGCTTTGGCGAGGGCTTCCTAGAGTTCGACCTTGTGGACGGCAAGCGCAGCACGGTCGTCGCCGTGCCGCTGTACGGCCAGTCAGGAGGGCAGCAGGAGCCCATCGGCGCGGTGGTCGCCACAATGGACACGGCCCAGCTTGACGAGATATTGCTCAACCGCGAGGGCCTTGGCGAGACGGGCGAGGTCTACCTCGTTAATGGCAACAGGACGCTCATCTCCGAGTCACGGTTCATAAAAGACGCGGCGTTCCGCACCCAGGTCGACACGCTTGCGGCAAACGAGTGCTTTGACAATGGAAAGGAGGTGTTCGCAGTCTACCCCGACTATCGCGGCATACCCATCGTCGGCTCGTCGTACTGCGCAAGTGACATCGGGCTGGTCCTGCTGGCAGAGATAGACGAGGCCGAGATATTCCACCCGATAACGCAGCTGAGAGACGCGATACTGGCGGCCGCGTTCGTGATAACGGGGGTCGTGGTGGTCATTGCAGTATATGTTTCGCGCACCATTTCAAGGCCGGTCACGCAGCTAAAGGACGCGGCCGACAGGATAACCAAGGGCGACTATAGCTACAACGTGCAAGTCGAGTCAGGCGACGAAGTGGGCCAGCTTGCCGAGCAGTTCAACATGATGCGAAAGAGCGTCCTTGAAACGAACATGAACCTTAACAGACTGGTCAGGGAGAGGACAAAAGAGCTGACCGACATGACAAATGCGCTGGACTCTACGGCCATCGTTGCCGTGACTGACAAGGACGGCGCCATAACGAAGGTGAACGCCAAGTTTTCAGAGATATCGAAATATCCAGAGCATGAGCTGATAGGGCAGAACCACCGCATCCTGAAATCCGGCTACCATCCGCCCGAGTTCTTTGAGAAGATGTGGAAGGCCATCTCTTCCGGCCAGATATTTGAAGGCGAGATAAAGAACAGGGCCAAGGACGGCACGCACTACTGGGTCAAGACCACCATCGTCCCGTTCCTTGACGAGTCCGGCCGGCCCAAGCAATACATCTCTATCCACAACGACATAACCAACCTCAAAAACACGGAGGAGCGGCTGCAGGAGGCGCTAGAGCGCGACAGGGCCAACGCCGAGATAATCAGGGAGCAGGTGGAAGAGCTGAACCTGACCAATGAGGAGCTGCGCCAGAAGGACAAGCTGAAAGACGAGTTCCTCAGCATGGCCTCCCACGAACTAAAGACGCCGCTGACCCCCATAATCGGCTGGACGGGCGCGCTAAAGTCAAACACGATACTTGGCAGGCTGACTCCAGAGCAGCGCGCCGCGGTCGACACGATAGAAAAGAGCGCGGTGAAACTTGAAAAGATGATAAGCGACATGCTCGACGCGCAAAAGCTAGAGCTCAACGAGCTAAAGTTCAACATCGGCGACGTTGACGTCGACAGGATAGCCAGAAACGTCGAGCGCGACTTTGAGTTCATGATGAAGGAAAAGGGGATAGAGTTTGCAGTCAGCGTGCAGCCGGGCCTGAAATTAAAGTCTGACGAGGCTAGGATAGTGC
>NZ_JBOGQF010000128.1:0-4902 GCF_050748925.1 Nitrososphaera sp. | reverse complement strand
CTTCGTGGCCGTACAGCCTGTCATCGCCGTCGTCGCCAATCACGTGGTCGTCTCCTTCCCCGCCCCAGACGAGGTCCTCGCCCTCGTTTCCATAAAGCCTGTCATCGCCGCCATCGCCGTGAACGGTATCATCGCCGGCATCGCCTGCCATCATGTCCTCGCCATCATTGCCCCAGATGGCATCGTCGCCTGCACCGCCGAATCCAACGTCCGCGCCGGCATCGCCTCCCACCTTGTCGTCCCCCTCGTGACCATGCATTTCGTCATCCCCCTCCCCGCCCCAGATGCTGTCGTTGCCCTCGCCGCCCTTTAAGCAGTCGCCGCCGGAGGTGCCGTCTATCACCTGAGCGTATGACGGCAGCGGCCTGCCGCAGAACAGGTCGCCGCCTTGCGCCATTGCAAAATTCTGCATGTTGCCTGAAAGCATGCCGGCCACAGAAGCCAGTACGAGCGCGAAAACAATGCCTTTAGCCATTTTCTGTTAGCCGTTCTCTGTCTATAAATGATGTCTCTAATCTGAAACTAGTACATTTTTACATAGATTAGGGTCACGTCTGCAATGATTTACACGCGACGGCGTCCTGAAACCCGAACGTAAAGCCGGGTCGATAAGGGCTTGTATGCAGCCGGATACTACTCACATATTATTTATATAGAATAATCTACTATAAGCAATGACCTTTATGGGAAAAAGATATCTCGTAATTCCCCTCATCGCCTCGCTGGCAGTTATGCTCCTTGCCGGCACGATGGTAATGGTGCAGGCAGACTCGCCAAAGCGCGACGCAAAAAAGGACACCTCCGTAGCAGGCCTGAAAGACTTTGACCTAAAGAGATATGGCTTTAAAAAGAACGGCGACGCCTATGTCGCGGTATACGGCCAGGCCGGCCAGACGCTGCCGGTTGGAGAACATACGGCATACGCCTACGTAATACACACTAACAACGGCATCTACGCCTCTGACTCACACGAGGCACAGCACGCAGACAACGAGGAAGTCGCAAACAAGTCGTGGCACGGCCACAAGATCGAGTTTAACGACCAGGGCTGCATAGACGAGATCGGCGCATTCAAGAGCGAGGCAGTCATCAAGAACCACCGCGTGATAATAAAGGAAACAGGCGCCACCCAGATATTCAAGGCGCAGACTGTGGAACTTGAAATATTGGTCGACGATCCTGACAACCCGCCGGCAGGGGCAACATGCATAGTCAAGGTAAAGCAGGTGTTTGACGAAGCGGTGCTGTCGCTCGACAACATCGAAGACGACAACGCAAGGGAGGATTAGTCCTCCTCTTCTCTTTTTATGATTTTTTAGGCATTTCCTTGCAGATGTGGTAGCCTCTCCCGAGCCGCTCGCTGCACCTGGGGCAGAGCCTTGGCGCCGGCGCGCGGGTTCGGTTTTCTGGCAGTTGCAGGTTTCCCCTCATCGCCTCGTCCTTTTGCTTGAAAAGCGCGTTCAGCTCGGCCTGCAGCCTGGGCACGTCCCTCTTGGCCTTTTTGTTGTGCATCCTGAGCCGGACCTGGTCTATCTTGTGGTTTAGGTCCCGTATCTTTTTCTTCTTGACGTGGCGGATTGGGTTTGCCAACGGCGAATGATATTGGTTCCCAGGCTGGCAATATAACCATTCCACGCTGTGACTGCCTGGATAACACACACAGGCTTAATAGACGATTTCTGGCAAGCCGCGCATGGCAAACCCCTTGCTGCTACTGGCCCTGGCCGCAGTATTGTCAACACTTTCGATGGCAGGCACTATGAATCTCGCTTTTGCATCGGACGCGCCCACGTTTTGCGGCTTGCCCGCGGAAGCGTTTGCAAGCGCGGTCCTTGGGACCGAGGGCGACGACATCCTGGTTGGGACCGGCGGCGCGGACCTGATACGCGGCTTTGGCGGCAACGACCAGCTGCTTGGCAACGGCGGGGACGACTGCCTGGTCGGCGGCAATGGCGACGACGAGATCATTGGCAACGAAGGGGACGACAAGATGTACGGCATGGGAGGGAATGACAGGATGTACGGCGGCCCTGGAAACGACAGGATGTTTGCCGACGCCGGCGCCGACGAGGTGTACGGCCACGAAGGCAACGACGACGCCTGGGGCGGCGAAGGAGACGACATCCTCTATGGCGGCCCGGATGTAGACAAGCTTGTAGGCGACGCTGGCGACGACTCCCTCTATGGCCACGAAGGCGACGATGCCATCTGGGGCAACGCCGGCGACGACCTGCTCTACGGTGGACCGGGCATAGACAAGATGATTGGGGATGCCGGCGCGGACGAGCTGTACGGCCATGAAGACGACGACAACTTGTGGGGAGGGGAAGGCGACGACGTCATGTTTGGCGGCCCCGGCAGCGACAGGGTGATAGGGGACGCGGGGCCTGATGAGCTGTACGGCAACGAAGGAGACGACAACATGTGGGGCGGCGACGGCAACGACGCCGTCGACGGTGGGCCTGGCAGCGACCGCTTGGTCGGGGATTCCGGCGACGACTTTATGAACGGCAACGACGGCGATGATGTCGTCCTTGGCGAGGCCGGGGCAGACACGCTTGCCGGAGGCGCCGGCAACGACAAGCTGTACGGCAACGACGACGATGACATCCTGTACGACGAAGTCGGCGACGACGTCCTCAATGGAGGCGCCGGGACAGACAGCTGCTCAGACCTGATGGGCGTCAACAAGGCAGTCGACTGCGAAGGCCCCTAGCGGCCCGGCCTCTTTAGCCTGAACCGCCTGAGCAGGAACCTGACTGCGAAGGCCCCTACCGCTGTTGCAGCCCAGACCTACGGAAGAGCCTTCCCCGGTCTTTACGCGTTGATATCTGCGCCTGCCCTATGTCCCGTCCCTCATGAGCCGCGTCCTGCTGAGCACCGCGACCAGCCCTATCACCGCCGCAACCGCCCCGATGGCAGCCATCGGGAATTCCGGTATCGCTGGCGCCTCTATCGTGTTTTCAATGGCCAGCGTGTCGACCGAGCCGTCAAACGCGCCGACGTTTTCGTCGTAACCCCCTTCCGAGTCTGAGGTGTATGCCACCATGTAGAACCTCTCCTCTGTCTGGAACGAATACATCTTGCTCTTGTAGGTGTCGCCGTCAACGGTGCACGCGGTCTCCATCATTATTCCTTCCATGCCGTTTATGGTCACCGGCTCCGGCTCGGAAGGATCGCACTGCGCCTTCGTGCCTTCAGGTACGTTGGGCGTCTGGGCGGACTCGGGCACGGTGTTTTCATCCATGCTGGTCTTTTCTATTATCGACACGAACATGACGTTGGCCTGGCCGCCGCTGCCCGTCAAGTCGTCCGGCGACGCCATAACCGAAGTCGAGCCGTTTATCGCCGGGACGGCAAACCCTGCCCACCCGTCCGGCAGCGTTATCTCGAGCCCCGCGTCGTCGTTCACGTATTTGCCGCTTATCTCCTCCATAGAAGGCATCACTGGAGGGTTCTGGGCGCCTGCCATGGCCGGTGCAACGAGAGCCGCTGCGACCAGCGCGATGTAGAATAGCCTCTTCATGTTCCAAGTAAAGGCCGCAAATATTTAACGACAAAGATCGCCCTTTCCGGGATCTGGTTCTATCGCGCAGCCGCATGCAAATATCTAATATAACGTCCAATGCCAACGACATCCGTGCCATACAAGGACTTTGACGACGGCCACCGGACCGGCCTTGACGACGCGATGTCCCACGCCCGGCAGATGTTCGAGCAGGGCCTGCAGCTTGAAGCCATACTGCTTGCCCACGAATACCTCGAGCAGAGGCTCAACGCGCTGCACAAGCACGACACGATACACCGCAAGTTCAAACAGATGATAGACATCCTCAGGTCGCAGGGCATGCTTGAGGAGCAGGATTACCATACGATGAACGAGTTCAACAGGCTGCGCAACGTCAACTCGAACCAGATCCTTGACACGGCGCTGACGCTGCGGGGGGCCAAAAAGGGCGACATGATAAAGGCGATGAACCTTGCCTACGAATGCGACCAGGCGATCTCGAGAATAAAGCCGAGAAAAAAGGCGCACAAAAAATGACTAAAAGCTAGGTCGCATTCCTATAGAACGTGATACCATAATCTTAATCCCAAATGGCATCAGGCACGCAATGATAGAGAACATTTTCATGTATAATGCCAAAAAACTGGGCGCAAATAGGAATCGCGCTGATATATCGCTCCTGGGATAGATGGGATACGGAAACAACGACAAAGGTAGCGATAGTCATAGTGGCCGGCGCGGCCGTGGCCATGGTCGCGCTGATGTACAACGCCACCGTCATGGGGGCGCTGGGCATGACAGGTGAGGACAGGCCTATATTGCAGTTAAAGAAGGGCGGCGTCCTGCACGCCGGCTTTGAAGACCGGGACATCTCTGGCATCGACGGCATGAGGCAGGCGTACCCTTCGTGGTTCTTTGACGGCTCGGCACGGGTAAGGGGCGGCGACTACCAGCTGAGCCAGGTGCAGGGCAGGGGTCTGTTCGTGGGGGTTAGCGACCCGGATCCAACAGACGACGTGTGGTCCGGCATGTTTGCCATGACGCCAAACGACCGCGCTTCCCTGCACCACGTGATCATAACCGTGCCCCTGGTGCCAGAGATAACCCAGCGGCCGAGCAACTACATGAACCTCGGCATGTATGTGCAGACTGATACCATTACTGACAGGATAAACTATGTCGCCTGCACGGTCGACATCCGGCCCGACTCGCTGATACTGAGGGCCGAGTCGGGCCTGGGCAACGGCACGGTGGTGACGAGCAGGACCGTGCACTGGGAAAAGGCGGTAAAGCTCGACCAGCGCGTCATGGAATGCACCCTTGTCACCAACGGCGACAACTATTTCCGGGCCATAGTAAACGGCGAAAACGTGTTCGAGTCAGAGGCCCTCGAC
>NZ_JBOGQF010000127.1:0-4957 GCF_050748925.1 Nitrososphaera sp. | reverse complement strand
GCCTTCGTACTATACTTCTGTATGGCCCCTCCTCTTATTTTGACTTTACTTGACAGGTGGTAAAAATTACGTTGGCAGCTCGGTCAAATGCCTTCTCTTCATCAATCAGGATTAACTCTGAATCTTCATCGCTGCCAAAAGAGCTTGGCCGGTGGCATTAATTATGCTTGCTCAAGGAAAGGCTTGTACCTCTCCACCAGGTCGTTGAGCGGAAAGCGCTTTTTCCCCACTATCTTGATGTCCGTGTTCACGTTCCCGTCCTTGATCTCGATGATGTTGTACGAGTTTTCGAAAAAGCCCCGGTACCGAGTTGAAGAGGTGGTGCCGGCGTAGGTTATTTCCAGCGACCCGAGTTCCCACACCCACGGCCTGTGCTTGTGGCCGCACATTACGAGGTTCACCTTTGCCTCCAGGCAGGTGCGCAACACGTCGCCGGCGTCAAGGATGAGGATCTTGTCGGTGCCCGTGTCGGGTATGCCCACCAGGTGGTGGTGCATGGCCACTATCTTTACCTTGTTTTCATACTTGGCAAGGGTCTTTTCCATCCACAGGTTCTGCCGGTAGCCGACCTCGCCTTCGTCCCGGTCAGGCCGTGCCGTGCCGAGGGTGAGTATCACCGCGTCGTCAAACTCGTAGACGCTCTCTGACGGAAAGAATTTCTTGAACAGGAGGTAGCCGGTGTGCCGATAGTCGTGGTTGCCGGCGACGACAATGATGTTTGGGCACTGAAGGCGCTTTATCTCGCTGCGCGCCTTTTCATATTGCGGCAGTATCCCCTCGTCGGTCAGGTCGCCAGTTATCACTATGGCGTCCGGCTGGAGCTTGTTGACCTCGTCTACCACCGCGTCAAAGGTGCTCTGCACGAACAGGCTTCCGATGTGTATGTCGGATAACTGGACAAGGCGCATGACAAGTTTATTCGCGCCTGCGCATTATTTAAGCGCGCAAAAGCAATGTTATATTAACGCCCAAAGTCGTAACCATAGGGCAGTGCCGAAGCGCAAGATAAAGGAGGAGAAGCCGAAAAAGAGGATGGGCAAAAAAGAGGTCCTGATAATCCCCATCATCATGGGCGGCGCAACGCTCGTCGCGCTTTTGGTAAGCCAGCTCGCCCCCCCTCCGGACCCCACCAGCGTGTGCCTGAAAAACCACGAGATAGAGACGTTCCAGCTTTATCCAAAGATAGAGTTTATCGTCGACGGGCAGCAGGTATTGATGCCGGACGGCGTCGGCAAGCAGCCCAAGGATGGTCATGACTGCCTGCGCCCGATGCACACTGACAATGTGGGCAACGACATGCACGTCGAGTACATCAGGCCCATCAGGTTCACGATGGCAGATTTCATGAAGATCTATGCCTTTGACGGCAAGACGATAACGGTGGTCAACAATTCCACCGGCGCAAACGTCGAGCAGGTCCTGACCCTTGCAGATTATGACATCCAGTACTCGTACTACTCTGAAAACCAAGAGTTCACCAAGGTCCCGGAGGCCAAGGACGTGCCCCCCTTTACCACTGAAATGGTCGTGCGCGCCGAGCTCACCTCCAAGTAAGGCTAAAATAGAGAAGGGAAAAGCTTGCCTCTTGATTCAAGTTGGCGAAAAAGTCTGCTGCGATAATCAGGGGCGACGGCACGGGGCCAGAGCTTGTGAACGCCATGGTCAAGGTTTTGAAGGCGTGCAATACCAAGGTAGAGCTCATTTCATGCGACGCGGGATCAGAGTGGTGGGAGAAAAATGGCGGCAACTCGTACATTTCACCCGAAGTGTGGAAGCTTCTCGAAGACACCGACGCCTGCTTCAAGGGCCCGACCACGACTGTTCCGGTGCCAAACGCGCCAAGGAGCGTGGCAGTCAGCATCCGCCAGAAATTCGAGCTGTTTGGCAACATCAGGCCGATAAAGACGTACAAAAACGCGGAAAAGCAGCTGGACTTTATCTGCGTCCGCGAAGCCACTGAAGGGCTGTACGCAGGCATCGAGTTCAAGACGAGCGATGACTCGGCTATTGCCATCCGCAAGACCACGAGGAAGGGCTGCGACAGGATTGCAAAAAAGGCCTTTGAGGTCGCCAAGGAAAACGGCTACAAAAAAGTTGTGGCGATCACAAAGCGCAACATCATGAAGGAGACCGACGGCATATTCTGGTCGTCGATTGAAAACACGGCAAAGCAGTTCAAGGGCGTCGAGTACGAGGAATACTATATCGACAACATGACGCAGCAGCTCGTGAAAAACCCAGAGCGCTTTAACAAAAACGTCCTTGTCAGCACCAACCTGTTCATGGACGTCATATCCGAGTGCGCGTCAGGCAACGTCGGCTCGATAGGCAACGTCTACTCGGGCAACTATGGCGACAAATACGCGATGTTTGAGCCGGCGCACGGCAGCGCGCCGAAATACGCGGGGCAGGACAAGGTCAACCCCGTCGCGACGGTGCTGTCGGGCGCTTGGATGGTCGACTACCTCGGCGAGCACGACATATGCAAGGCGATATTCAAGGCGACAGAGGACGTCATCAACGAAAACAAGTACGTCACTTATGACCTTGGAGGCAAGGCGTCGCTGTCGCAGATGGCAGACCAGATAGCGACGAGGTCCGCGAAATTCCTCAAAAAGTAAGCTCGACTACTGACAGGCGCTCGAAAAAGAGCGCCTTTTCTTTTATTACTTTTATTTTCAGCCTCTCTTTTTTCACAAAAGAGTCGAGCGCCGACTGGTCTGCAAGCGACGACACTACCACCAGCATCCTGCCGTCCTTTGCCAGCAGCGGCAGCGCAGACTGAACAAAGCGGACCGTGGTTTCGACGCCGGAAGGGCCGCCGTGCACGGTTGCGTCGGTTTTTTCGTCGTCCGGCAGATAGGGAGGGTTGCTCACTATCAGGTCAAACGTGCCGCAAAAAGCAGAGGCCGCGTCGCAGCACGCCAGCATGACCCGGGGTTCCTGTGCCCTGCAATGCCGTAGCGAGCCCCAGTCGATGTCAGAGCCGGCGACGTTTTCAAAATTCTCGGCAAGCGCCCGCACGACCGCGCCCGAGCCGACGCCTATCTCCAGCGCCCACCTGCCGCGGTATTGCAGGGCGCATTCTGCAAGTAAGTATGTGTCTTCGGCAGGCAGGTACATTACGCTACTATCCTCATGATCTCTTCTGGCGCCAGCTGGTCAATCCTCCTGTCGCCAAAGTCAGCCTGCACGCCCATCCTGGCGGCCACCCTGGTCGCCTTTTTGTTACGCTGCGAAAACAGCTCGTTGACCTTTTTGACGGCGTCCGGGGTTATCGTGTGGACGGGCACAAGCCTCAGTACTTCGGACTCGACCTTGGGCGGAGGATTGAAAGCGTCCTTGCCTACCGCAAACAGCCTTTCAATTTTAAAGCAATACGAGCAGGTGGCAGATATCGCGCGATAGTTTTCGTCGCCCGGCCTTGCAGATATCTTGTCTGCAAATTCCCGCTGCACCATCACTATCGCGCGCTGAAACTGCATTGTGGCAAGCCACTGCATGGCGTCGCGGCTGCGCGAATAGGGCAGATTTGACACAAAGACGTCAAACTCGATGTCCTTTACCTTGAACAGGTCGGCGTTGACGAGTTGTAAATTCTCAAAGCCCATGGATTGGGCGTCTTCGTACAGCCCCCTGTCTACCTCGTAAGAAATGACACGTCCGGTGTGCTTGCAAAGCTCCTCCGTCAGGACGCCGTTGCCTGTGCCTGCCTCGCACGCTGTTTCGCCCTTGCCCAGCACAGAGGCTGCAATTATTCTGTCCAGCACGTGCCGGTCTGCAAGAAAGTGCTGGCCAAGGGCCCGTGTTTTTGCGCGCATTACTTTCGGACGAAAAGGTTCATGCGGGCCTGGCCCATTATCTCTTCGATTATCCGCTTGGCCACCAGTTTGGCCGGCTCCCGGAGGCCGACCCTCGCTTGGAGGTCTGCAAAGCTCTCAAACTTTTTCTTTTCCCGCTCTTTGATTATCGTCATCATGTAGGTCTTGCCGATGCCGGGGATGAGCTCGAGCGCGTGAATCCGGGGCGTTATCGGCTGCGACATGTTGACATAGTCGACAAACCGCTTTTCGTTTGCCAGGACCACCTTTTCCACGATGGCAGGAAGCTCGTTCTTGGCCGACTGCGACACGTCGTTATAGTCCAGCCTACCGAGCACGCTCACTATCTTGTTTCTGCCCTCGCGGCCGATGTAGAGGCGCTCGCCAACATCAAACGTCGAGTTCTGGACGCCCAGCAACTCTAACATCGTGAGCCGCTCCTCGCCTATCGCCTGGACGATGACGCCCTCCCTTCCCCTCACGGTGTTTGACTTGCCCCGCGGGGTATAATCGAGGACGTATGCGTACTCCTCGTACTTGCGCTGGCCGTGATCAGCAGAATGCCCTTGTGGTGGGTCTTGGGGTGCTCCTGACAACTCTATCGTACCTGTATTATAGAATAAGGTATTTAGCCTTGGCTCTCGTCTTTCAGGATTGCCAGCATCTTTTCAAGCGTTTCCGTAAGTATGAGTTTCTTCCAGCCAAATGTGAACGCCCTGAGCTCTTCAAGCGAGGTGGGCATCACGTTCACGACCTCGACTGACTCTTCCGGGGTGAGGTCGCACTCCTCTACCAGCTTTTTGACCATCTTTTGCGCCTGCTTGCCGGTGACCTTGCCGAACTTGGTCGTATAGTCAAACGTCCAGCGCTGGATCTGGTCCATGTCGTCCGGCTTTACCGACTCTAGTATGTCCTTGACCTGGGCGGTCGTTATCAGTTCTTTTTTCAGAGTCTCGGTCATGCCTTGGCACCCTGCGCGGCCCTTGTCTTGGCATCTTGCGTGGCCTTTGCCCGGGTACCCTGCGCGGCCATCGCCCTGATGTGGTTAAAGCGCGGCTGGATGATCTTTTCCTTGTCGCCAAACATCACTGCGATCTTTAGCGTGCGCTTGCGCACCTCTTTTACGACGCCTATCC
>NZ_JBOGQF010000126.1:0-4981 GCF_050748925.1 Nitrososphaera sp. | reverse complement strand
TTCTCGCCCTTGGCAAAGCCCATCAGGTGGCCGCGCAAAAGCTGGATGCCAAGCGCAGGGTCTACGCCCTTGGGGCAGACCGTGCTGCACGAGCCTGCAAAGTGGCAGCGGAATATGCCGTGCTTGTCGTCGACGATGTCGAGCCGGTCCTTTGTGGCGTCGTCGCGGTTGTCGGCGAAATACCTGTACGCCTGCGCAAGCGCCTGAGGGCCGGGGAACTTGGTGTCCATCGCCACCGTTGGGCAGGCAGAGTAGCACAGCCCGCACTTTATGCAGTACGAAAATTGCAGGAACTTGTCGACATCTTCGGGGCTCTGCATGAACTCTGACATCTTGTTGACCTGCTGCGTGTCCATGTCGGCCTTGTCGTGGTGGATGTACGGCTGGACGTTCCTGTGGTGATCAAAGAACTGGGAAAAGTCTGTAACAAGGTCGCGCATGTGCGGAAAGTTGGCCAGCGGCTCGCACGTGATGACGCCGCCTTCGAGTTCCGACACCTTGGTATAGCAGGCAAGCCGGGGGATGCCATTTATCTTCATGCCGCACGAGCCGCACGATGCCATCCTGCAGGAGTAGCGTATGCCGATGCTATGGTCGTTGTACTGCTTGGCGTGGAGGAGGGCGTCGAGCACCGTGGTGGAGCGCTGCACCGGCACGTCAAAGGTGTCATAATGCGGCTTTTCGCCTGCCGCCCTGTTGGCCCGCATGACCTTGAGGGTTACCGACGAGCGCAGGATCTCTTTTTCCTTGTGCGCCTTTGAGCGCTTTTTGTCAAGGTGTTCGAGTTTTTCTACTATGGTATCTGTCATTATTGTCACCCTAGGGATAGCCCGTTTGCCACGATTATGGTCCGGGTCCCGTACCCAATTATGCCTATCATCCCTGCTATCGTGAGTATTGTCACAAAGCCCTCCCAGTTCTTGCTCTGCCTCATCTCAAGCAGGATAATGCGCAGGCCGTTAAAGCCGTGGATGGCAATGAGCACGAGTATCGATTCTAGCAATACCGCATACGGCAGGTTGTGGTAGTTGGCAATGACGTTTTCGTATTCCAGGCTCAGGTTGTATGGCATCACCAGCCGCATCATGATGTGCACTGCCACCACAAACAGGGCGCCTATGCCCGTTATGTAGTGGATTTTCATTATCTGGCTTTCTCTGAGCAAGCTATTCGCCTCCAAACAGCACCGATGCGCCGTACATCATCGCAACGGCTGCAAGTATGAGCGCTATCCATATACCGGATTTTTGCCTATAGTTGAGCGACGCCGCGTCGTAGGGGTAGTCGGGCCTTCCAGGGTTGCCAAGCCCCTTGCCGCCGTGCGTGAATACCAGGCGTATGCCATTTGCAGAGTGGAACGTGCTCATTCCTATTACTAGTATCAGTATCATGTGGCCCATCGGCGTCTGCGTCAGCTCTAGCATCGTGTTCCAGGCGTCGATGCCCTGCGTCAGGCTGCTGGTCTCGTAGATGTGGCCGACGAAATACGCCAGCAGGCCCACGCCGGTCAGCCTCTGCAGCCAGTAAGAGACTCGCTCCCAGCCGTAGCGGCTAGGGTTGAGCCAACCTATGATGCCTTCGCGGTTGTCGCGGTCGCCGGCTGATGATGATTTTTCCATCTCAGTACTTCCTCTCCACTGGCGCATAGCGCGTGAACGTGACAGGATGCCATACCATCCTTGGACCCTCCGTAGTGTGGTAGGCAAGCGTGTGGGCCAAAAAGTTAGAGTCGTCACGGGTAGGATAGTCTGTGCGCGAATGTGCGCCCCTGGACTCTTTTCTGTTCAGCGCTCCCACGAGTACCACTTCGGCGGTACGGAGCATTGAATCTATCTCCATGACGTTGACAAAGTTGGTATTGTATTCCTTGGCCTTGTCGTCGACGTGCTTCCACATCAATCCCTTCAGCTCGCGGACCTTCTTTAGCGCCTCTGAAAGGCCCTGCTCGGTGCGAAACACATACGCCTTGTCGTCCATCGTGTCCGTCAGCTCTTTGCGCACCTGGTAGGGGTTGACGCCGCCAGAGCCCCGGAACAGGCCGTCATAGATGCGCTTTTCCTCGTTTGCCACCTGCGACTTCGACGCCTCAAACGAGTGCGATTTCCTGCCCTGCGCGTGCTTTGCTGCAAGCTCGCCGGTTATCCTTCCCCACACGATGCACTCTGAAGTGGAATTGGCGCCAAGCCGGTTTGCCCCGTGCGTGCTGTTGCACGCCGCCTCGCCTGCGGCCCAGAGGCCAGGCAGTTCCGTGGCGCCGTCAATGTCGGCGTGGATGCCTCCCATCATGTAGTGACACACTGGCCGGACTTCAATGGCCTCGTCGATAATGTCGACGCCAGAGAACTTGATCCCGATTTCTCGGATTCCTGCAAGCACTTCCTTTATGCGCTCGTCGCCGAGGTGTGTCAGGTCCAGTTTCAGGCAATCAAACCCGGTCTCGTGCTTGAACCCGCGGCCCTCAAGGATCTCCTTGATCATCGAGCGCGAGACAACGTCGCGGGGCGCCAGCTCCATCTTGCCGGGGGCATAATTGGTCATGAAACGCTCGCCCTTGTTGTTGACAAGGTAGCCGCCCTCGCCCCTTGCGCCCTCGGTTATGAGTATGCCGGACGGCATAATGCCGGTCGGGTGGAACTGGACGAATTCCATGTCCTTCATGGCAAGGCCGGCGCGAAACGCCATGTCTATGCCGTCTGGCGTCGACGAGAATGCGTAGGTGGAAAAGCTATAGATCCTCCCCGCGCCGCCGGTGCAGATTATTCCCGCAGGCGCCTTGAAGACAGTAAAGGTGCCTGTCTTTATCTCGATTGCAGTTACGCCCTGGAAAGCAGAGTCGCGAAGGATAGAGGTGCAGAACCATTCGTTGTAAAAGTGGATGTTGTCGTACTTTAGGCATGTATCGTACAGGGTCTGCATCTCGTAAAAGCCGACCTTGTCCTGGGCGTACGTCGCGCGTGGAAAAGAGTAGCCGCCAAACTTGCGCTGCGCAATCCTGCCGTCCTTGCGGCGCGACCACGGCATGCCCCAGTGGTCCAGCTGGTAAACTTCAAACGGCATGTTGCGCACCAGACGCTCTGCCACGTCCTGGTCTGCAAGAAAGTCGCTGCCCTTGACCGTGTCATAGATGTGCGATTCCTGGTTGTCGCCCTCCTCTTCGTAAAGGACCGCCGCAGTGCCGCCTTCCGCAGAGACAGAGTGCGACCGCATGACTTGCACCTTTGACAGCACGGCAATGCTGAGGCCCTTGTCGACAGCTGCTGCCGCAATCGCGGCGCGCAGCCCGGCAAGGCCGGAGCCGATTATGAGGACGTCATGAGATATTGTGTCAACCAAATAGTATCACAGGTTACGACGCTGCAAGCATGTAGCATTCTCTTAAATATCTTTGTGACTCTACTCGCGTCCTCACAAATCAGCAGCAGCGGTTAGTACGACTAGCCAATGGACGTGAGATTTACATAATAAGTAGGTTCGCCGCTGAAAGGTCGGCCGTTGAAAAAGGCGTTTGACGTATTCGTATCAGTCCTCCTGATGGTCTTTTTTGCCGGCTACATCAACATCCACGCGGACCTGATCGGGCTCCATGTAAGCCCGGTGCCGGTATCGCACGGAATCACAGAGTTCTGGGAGTGGCTTACGTGGATAATGTTCGCGGCTCTCGCGCTTGACATTTATCTGAAATACCGCAAGGTGCGCGACTCAAAGGAGTTTGTCAAAAAGCACTGGCTCGACCTGCTCATGCTGGCGCTCCTTCCCCTGTTTGCAGGCTTCAAGCTGGCCAAGATGTCAATAAAGCTGGTCAAGGGCGCCAAGATGGCCAAGTCGGGTTTTAAAGCGTACCAGGGCGCAAAAAAGATACAAAAAGCTAGTCGTGAGAAGTGACGACACCAAAATGCTTATAGTTCTAGTCCACCAAATCATTTGTAAGCGATGATTGACAACTTGCTGGCGGTATTCGCAGTCACCTATTCGTGGCTCTACCAGAACCTCATAAGCCCGCTTGAAACGTTTGCCAGAGAATTTCAGTTTATCGCAATCTGCATCGTGACGGTAGTGTTTATCATTGTGAGCATGTTCCTGATGCTGAGGCAGGCGAGAAAGCTCCCCAAGGCATACAGGGTAGACATAGCCGACGTGTACGGCGACAGCGTATCGATCGACGGCGTCAGGCAATTGTTCAAGACGTACGAGGCGGCCGAAAGCTATGCCCGCATGTACAGGCAGAGCTTCTCCCAGTACAAGTTCAGGGTAGTGGGAATGGAAAAAGAGCCGGACAAGAGTCATTAGTTCAATATTGTGTGCATGTCTGGATAAATGCCAACATTGAATCATAGATCCAAAAAGCAATCCAAGAGAACAGATGTCCGTATCCATTCTAGAGATATCAAAACTGGGCAGAGATAAAGGGCCTCATGTTGAGCTGCAGTTTGATTGCGAGGATGACAGCATGTTTTCATTGACGTTTGAACAATATTGATTTTTTAAAGTCAGCTTTTAGCAAGGAAACGGCAATTGTCTCATTTTGGATTTTTAGATTAGTCATTTTTCTTTCATAGTCAATTTCCTCCTTATCGGTACGCCACCACATACTTCATCATCCTCCCAGCCAGGGGTGAGACCCAGAGAGGCAATCATTGCAGACATCCTACAAATTGCCACCGAGCCTACCAAGTCAACCCGCATCGTATACCTCGCCAACCTATCCAACAGCCAATTTTCATCATATATGCGCTTTTTGCAGGATAGAAGGCTGATTAAAAAACGAGAGGATAAAACCTGGCTGATAACTGGACGAGGAAAAGAGTATCTTATGGTTTATTCTGCCCTTCGAAGAATACTCGATAACGTAGAGCAGGCAGCTCCGTTTGAAGAAGATTATGATAGTTCAAAGTGACGGTTCTTTTTCCCATTCGCACACAGCTATACGGCCTAGCTATCAACACCACATTATTAGATGCATCTAAGGGCATAGATGTATAAT
>NZ_JBOGQF010000125.1:0-4995 GCF_050748925.1 Nitrososphaera sp. | reverse complement strand
GTGTTCGAGCAGCCGATTCCCGAGATTGCAATGCCGGGAGGCGACGTTCCGATGGTAGACGTCAAACAGTTTAATGGAAATGGAAATAATCACTCTGGCCAGATCTTTTCTGGCGGCCTGACTCTGGGCAAGCTGATGTCGATGGTATCCATGCTTGAAAAGCTCCTCCGGGACATGGGGCCGGACGACCTTGAGGCCCTGATAGGGCAGTACAGGCAGTTTGGCCTAAAGACGGAAGACGAGGTGTCGATATACAACGTGGTAGGCATGCTGAAGGACTTTGGCATGTCGGCAGACGAGGTCATGGTCAGGCTGTACAGGCTGGGCCAGGTGATGGGCATCAAAGACCCGCAGGCGGACCTGGAATATGCCAAGCTGCAGGCAAGGACAAAGTCAAGAAAAATTCCTGCAGAGGCGAGCAAGGAGAGGAGGGCGGCCTTCGATGGTTAGCGTAGGCATCAGCGAGGGCATCATGCTGATGGCGTCAGTCATCGTCGCGACCTCTCTGTCGGGCATGGTGATAGGCAAGACCAGCGCCCTGAACTCGGCGTTCACGGTCTCGTCAGAAGCGCAAAAGGACCTCATACTGACCAAGATCAAGATAGTGTACGCGGCAGGCAACAGCACGTCGCCGGCAGTCAAGGTCTGGGTGAAAAACACCGGCAGCACGCCGCTTGCAAACACGGACAAGCTGGACGTCTACTTTGGCAAGATAGGCTCGTCATCCAAGGTGCCGTACAACGCCGGCTCGGCGCCAAAGTGGGTCTACAGCACGGCCGTGACGCAGTGGCAGGTCAAGGACACAGTCCAGATAGACATCACGAGCTCGGCAAACCTGTCTGCCAGCAGCACGTACGTGGTGAGGATAGCGACGCCAAACGGCGTCACCGACGAGTACCTGTTCTCGACGTAACAACAGGAGGTCAATACATGGGAATAAGCAATGCACTAGCAGGGGGGATAATCATGATGGGGCTAGTGTACGTGCTGCTCTCCGTCCCGGGCCTGGTTGACAGGCATTTTGCGGTAAGCAACGCGCTCTTGCAGAGGACGCAGGCAGACGACCTGGCGCAAAAGACGTCGATAACGATATCATCGCTGTCGCTCGCGTCAGCCGACATCGTGAGCGTCAGCGTCTCCAACAGCGGCAACACAAAGCTGTGGGAGTACTCGAAGTTCACCGTTATTGCTACTTACGACGCCGACATATCCGGCTCAAGGGTCAAGACCACTGAGCAGCTGGCGTACGGCGGCATAGCGGCAAGCCCCGGCGCCGGCCAGTGGGTGCTGCACTCGTTTGACCCGGCCATAGACTCGTACGTTGACCCGCAGGTGGTGAACCCCGGCGAGCAGTTTGTCATACGGTTCAAACCGCAGGGCACGATACACGCAAGCCCTTCGGTGCTCGTGGCAATGTCGACTGAAAATGGGGCGGTGACTAGCAGGGGAGGCGTGCTCTAGTGGTAAGGACGGTTTCAACAAGCAACGAAGAAGTCGACAGGCAGATAGGCGGGGGCCTGCCGCTGCCGTCGCTGGTGCTCATCGAAGGCGAGCACGGGACCGGCAAGAGCGCGCTCACGGCGCAATTCATGAAGGGGATGCTTGACGCCAAGCTCAAGGTGCTATACATCACGACAGAGAGCAACATCAAAGAATACATTGCAAAGATGAAAAAGATCACGTTTGACTTTAGCCACGCGTTTTTGCAAAACAGGCTCTACATCCTACAGGTGCAGGCCGACGGCATCACATGGTCGGAGGACCTGTCCAAGTACTTGCTGCCGGTAGTCGCGCGCTACATGAGCGTTAACCAGAAAAAATACGACGTGGTGGTCATCGATTCGCTGTCGGTGCTCAGCATGCACTCTGACGCCAACACCGTCATGGACTTTTTCACGCGCTGCAAGCACATGGTAGCAAACGGCATGTCAATCGTGATGACCTTGCACCCCGGCGCGGTGAGCCAGGACGTGGCGCTCCGGATACGGTCGACGTGCGACGGCTACCTAAAGATCCAGAACGCGATTGTCAGCGGCAGGAGCGTCAAGGTGATGGAAGTCGTGAAACTGATAGGCTCGTCGTCGCAGGTGACATCGCAGTTCAGCTTCGAAGTCGACCTGAACTTTGGGATAAAGATAGTGCCGATATCGATGGCCAACGCATAGGAGAGATGGGAATGGCCCTTGACCTGAAAAAAATGCTCCCGTTCCTGCCTGCGTCCGGCGCCAAGTCGAGCACGCTTGACGACACGATGGTGTATTTCGTCACCTTCCTCTATTCTCTGGCGACTGCCGAGATCTCGCCTTCCAACCTTCTAAAGACTGCCGGCGACGCGGGCTATGGCACGTACTCCAAGGTGGTGACTGACATCTACAACCTTGGCATGAAGTGGCAGTACGGCATAGCCAGCGCGGCCGGCATCATCGCGTCGCAGCTGCAGAACGAGGACTTCAAGCTCTTTTTGATGAAGCTCGAGCAGGTGGTGAGGCTAGGCGACAGCCTGCGCGACTTTTTGAAAAGCGAGATGGGCGCTGTCGTCAACGCGTACGCCAACGCCTATGAGCGCAGCATGGAGTCTTTGAAGCTACTGCTGGGCATGTTCTCGACTCTCATGTCTACCGCGTCTTTCATGATTGCGGCCATGATGATAATGTCGATGATAGGCGGAGGGGGCGACGACTCGGTCATCCTCCTCGTGACGTTTGCAGTCATCTCGGGCCTCAGCACCTATGCGCTGATGATGTACATGATGTTCCCAAAGGACAAGGTCTTTAACGAGAACAGCAGCCACATGGCGCCGTTCAAGCGCGTATTCATGCCGGCCGCCGGCGCGTCCGTGGCGATATGCATCGCCCTGCTGTTTGTTCCAGGGCTCCCGAGGGAGCTGGCGGTGACTGCCGCCGGCGCGCCCCTCATCTGGCCGGGCTTTCTGGCAAGGCGCATGGAGGGCAAGCTGAAGAAACTCGACGACTCGTATCCGTCCTTCATACGGCACCTGACAGAGATCTACTCCACCGTCGGGTCGCTTGGCCAGGCGCTGAGGACGGTCATGAAGAGCGACTTTGGCGGCCTGTCTGTGCACGCAAGGTCGATGCTCAATCGGGTGCAGAACAGGGTCGCCATGGAAGACGCGTTCGACCTGTTCTCGATAGACACCGGCAACGCGCTCGTGACTTCAAGCAACAAAGTAGTGTCGGTGTCGATGGTCAAGGGAGGCAACATGTCAGCGGTCGGCCAGGAGCTTGCCGCGCTCACTTCGCGGTTTATCGAGCTGCGCAAAAAGCGGCAGCAACTTGGAAAGGCGTTCGAGTCGACCGTCCTTATACTCCACGTACTCACCGTGGCGGTGTTGAGCTTCATGAAAGGCGTGTTCCAGTTCTTTTCGCAGATATTCACAAACATCGACGCGTCGCTGGGCGCGTCAGTCATCCAGCCGGTGCCGCCGGACACCATGAACATCGTCATGCCGGTGATGATAGTCGCCCTTGCGTGCATCAACGGGCTCGTGATCAAGGTGTCGCAGGGCGGCATGTTCAAGACCGTGTGGTTCAACATAGGCATCCTGCTCCTGATAGGTGGCATCGTGTCGTTTGGCACCCAGCAGTTCGTGGGCCAGATGTTTGGCGACATCATTGGCAGCAACCCGTTTGCCGACCTCGAGGCGGTCGCGCCGTAGCGTATGTAAATTGTGAGACTTGCTTGCGCATATTAGAACTGGGCTGCAACCATTACCATGAACGAGATAATGAATGCGGTAGTCGACACATTCAGAGTTTTCGGGCCCGACACTTCAAAGGTACTTTTGTTTCATTTTGAGCACCGGTTCGGCCTAAAGCCGGACGAGATACCTTCAAGGCCCGAACAGCTGCACCTGATACTTGACGAGCTGTTTGGCAGCTTTTCCCGCTCCATGGAGCAGTCCATATGCAGCCAGATAAGGAGGTCAAACCCGTCCCACAGCTCGGAATTTCTGCAGTATTTTGAGCACCAGTCAATGGAGGTAAAGGCAGCTTGAGCACGTCAATAGAGATAGTGAACGCCATACTTTCGTCCGTCAACACCGTGGAACTGATGAAGCTGTTCCAGAAAAACCCGAACCTCATAGACACAATGGAAGGCGTCGCCAAGAGGATAGGCCAGAATGCATCGCAGGTGGAAAACGACGTCAACAAGCTCGTCGATCTCGGCGTTCTGGTCAAGGTCCCCTCCGGCAAGGCCACCATCCTCGTGCTTGACAAAAAGAGGGCCAAGGAGATAGACTCCAAGATAGAGAGCATGCTAGGACGGCAGGAGGGCGTCTAAATGACCCGCGGGCGCTCGCCGACCGGCATACCCGAGTTTGACGCCATGCTCAACGGCGGTTTCATGAAGGGAGACTGCGCGCTCGTGTCAGGCGCCGCAGGCACGGGCAAGACCAACCTGGCGCTCCAGTTCCTGTTCAACGGCGTCAACAAGTACGGCGAAAACGGCGTCTACGTCACGTTTGAGCAGATGCCGGACCAGATCTACCGCGACGCCAAGACGCTTGGCATGAACCTGGAGAAACTGGAATCAGAGAACAGGCTCAAGGTAATCTCGACGTCGCCTGAAGTGCTCGTGCAAAACCCGGACATGATAGCCGACTTTGCCCCGGACAGGGTCGAGAGGATTGTAATCGACTCCATAAGCTACTTTGAGCTGACGCGCAAAAACGTCAGAGACGAGATATACACGCTGATACGGCACCTGAAAACCAAGGGCACCACGTCGATGCTCCTTCACGAGGCGCAGACGGACATACTGCACGGCCTTGGGCCCCACGAGCACGGCCTCTCTTTTTTGGCAGACTGCGTCGTCGTGCTGAAATACGTGGAGATAGAGTCGGCAATCCGCAGGGCCGTGGCGATACTAAAGATGCGCGGCAGCGACCACGAAAAGCTGCTGCGCGAGATCAAGATAACGGCAAGGGGCATCGAAGTTGGAGGGGCGTTTGAGCAGTGGGAAGGCGTCATGAGC
>NZ_JBOGQF010000124.1:0-5084 GCF_050748925.1 Nitrososphaera sp. | reverse complement strand
GTGCGGCATGTGCGAGACTGTTTTTCGCGTGGAAGGTCTCGACGCGGTCAAGGTAACTGCCACCCTCGACTGAGCAAAGCCGAGAATCTTAAAATATCCTCCTTAGCCCTCACAGATCATTATGGAGCTTCCAAGCAGACGGGTTGTCGAGGGGACGGCAAGGGCGCCGCACAGGGCGATGTACAAGGCCATGGGCCTCACCGACGAGGACCTGAACAGGCCGATAATCGGCGTCTCGTCCACTTGCAATGAGGCGACCCCGTGCAACATCCACCTCGGGCAGCTGGCCCAGAGCGCAAAGAGGGGAGTGACTGAATCAGGATGCACGCCCCGCGAGTTTACTGCCATCGCCGTGTCTGACGGCATCGCGATGGGCCACGAGGGCATGAAGGCGTCTCTTGTAAGCAGGGAGGTAATCGCGGATTCTATCGAAGTGATGGTCAGGGCGCACGGCTACGATGGCATCGTGGGAATATCGGGCTGCGACAAGAGCCTGCCCGGCACCCTGATGGGGATGGCGCGCCTGAACCGGCCTTCGATATTCGTCTACGGCGGCACCATCATGCCGGGCGTCTGGAACGGCAAGCAAGTCACAGTCCAGGACGTCTACGAGGCAGTCGGGACATACGACGCCGGCAAGATGTCGCTCCAAGAATTGACAAGCCTGGAGAACGTGGCCTGTCCGACAGCAGGCTCGTGCGCAGGCATGTACACGGCAAACACGATGGCGTCAATAAGCGAGGCACTGGGGATGTCGCTGCCTGGCAGCGCGTCGCCGCCGGCAGAAAGCGACAGGCGCCACGAAGTATGCTACAACACGGGCAAGTCGATAATGCACCTGCTTGACAGCAACATACGGCCCCGCGACATAATGACGTACGAGGCTTTTGAAAACGCGATAATGATGGCAAACGCCATCGGAGGCTCTACCAACGCGGTGCTGCACCTGCTTGCGATAGCAAGGGAGGCAGGCGTGAAACTGAACCTTTCTGACTTTGAAAAGATACGCAAGCGCACGCCCCACATTGCAGACATGAGGCCAGGCGGCATGTACGTCATGCTCGACCTTGACAACATTGGCGGCGTGCCGGTCATAATGAACTTGCTCTTGAAAAAGGGCCTGCTCAACGGCGACGTCATGACTGTGACTGGCAAGACGATGAAGGAAAACCTCCAGTCGATGACGTTCGACCTTAGCCGGGGCAAAGAAAAGGTGGTTAGGCGCCTTGACGAGCCGATAAACTCTGAAGGCACGCTAAAGATACTGAAGGGGACGCTCGCGCCAGACGGCGCCGTGGTAAAGGTGGCGGGGGTCAAGAGCAAGAAATTTGTCGGCAAGGCCCGCGTCTTTGACAGCGAAGAGGCCGCGTTTGACGCGGTGGCCAAGCGCAAGATAGTGGAAGGCGACATTGTAGTCATACGCTACGAAGGCCCCAAGGGCGGGCCGGGGATGCGCGAGATGCTTGCAACAACGGCCGCAATCGTGGGCCAGGGCCTCGGCGAAAAAGTCGCGATGGTGACTGACGGCCGGTTCTCTGGCGCCACGAGGGGTTTCATGATAGGCCACGTCGCTCCGGAGGCGATGGTGGGCGGGCCGATAGCTTTTGTCAAGGAAGGCGACCAGATAGCCATCGACACTGCGACGAGCAAGATCGACCTGATGGTATCAAAGGCCGAGATCGCGCGCCGGGCCAAAAAGTGGAAGCCGATAAAGCCCCGCTACAAGACCGGGGCGCTGGCCAAGTATGCGTCGCTTGTCCAGTCTGCCTCTGAAGGCGCCATTACCGTCCCAAGGGATTAAAGCTTTAAATGGCAACCGCGCATGAGAAGCAGAAGGCTAGGGAGAATGAACAAGGGTGGTAGCTTTTGGCCGGCCGCAACTGGACGGCTCCATCAAAATAGAGAAGCTGGCCACCGCTGACGACCAGTTCAGCCTTTTCAAGAAACTGTATTCTGCCTATGACAGGGTGTTCATACTAGAGTCGCTCGTCGGCCCAAAGGAACTTGCGGAAATGTCTGTCATCGGCTTTGACCCTGACACCACCGTGGTCTGCGATTCCAAAGCGTTTTCAGTAACAGACCGAAAGGGCAGGACGCGCAAGCAAAAGGTGACGGAGCCACTGGAGCAGCTGAAAAAGCTGGTGCCGCAAGTCAAGGACGAAAGGTTCCGGTACATCGGGGGCGCCGTAGGGTACATCAGCTATGACGCCACGCGCTTTTGGGAGCGCCTTCCAGTCAGGAAAAAAGCAAGCGGCTTTCCAATGATGGAATTTGGGATTTACACCGACGGCATACTGTACAACCACAAGGAGAATCAGGCCTACTACTTTTACATAGGCAAGTCGCGCCTGCCAGAAATAAAGGAGAAGCTGGCACAGGCAGGCAAGTCATCGCCGTTTGCGCACACAGAGCCGCGCCGGAATATGACAAGGCCACACTTTGTCCGGATGGTCAAAAAGGCAAAGAGGTACGTCTATGACGGCGACGTATTTCAGGTGGTGCTTGCCAAGAGCATGAAGTTTGACGTCAAGGGCGACCTTCTGCGGTTCTACGAGGCATTGCGGGAGGTGAACCCGTCGCCCTACATGTACCTGCTAAAGGCAGGCAGGCGCTGCATAATCGGCTCAAGCCCCGAAATGCTCGTCAGGGTTACCGACGACTATGTCGAGACCTTTCCAATCGCCGGCACCAGGCCGATAGTGGCAGACGAGACCAAGAACGAGGAGATGCGGCAGGACCTGCTAAAGGACGAAAAAGAGCTTGCCGAGCACACGATGCTTGTCGACCTTGCCAGAAACGACATTGGCAGGGTGTGCGAATTTGGCACAGTCACGGTCGACGAGCTGATGACGGTCAAGAGGTTCAGCCACGTCCAGCACATCGTTTCGCACGTGACCGGCAGGCTCAAAAAGTCCTACGATTCGTATGACGCCCTGAGGGCTGTGTTTCCCGCCGGCACCGTGTCGGGCGCTCCAAAGGTTCGGGCGATGGAAGTAATAGACGAGCTCGAGCCGGACCTGAGGGGGCCGTACGCCGGGGCTCTTGGATACTTTTCCTTCAACGGCTCATGCGACTTTGCCATAACGATACGCTCGCTCTTTGTCGATGGCAGCAA
Organism: Nitrososphaera sp.; assembly: GCF_050748925.1. Lineage (GTDB taxonomy): Archaea > Thermoproteota > Nitrososphaeria > Nitrososphaerales > Nitrososphaeraceae > Nitrososphaera. The sequence goes on along the minus strand of NZ_JBOGQF010000124.1, from coordinate 1,969 downwards.
GGCGTACGTCCAGTCGGGCGCCGGCATCGTCATGGATTCCGACCCTGAAAAGGAATGGGAAGAGACCGAGCACAAGGCCAAAGCCATCATTTCTGCCCTTAGAAAGGCCGCCAGCTGATCCGCTCAATTGCGGCTGGCTATGCGGCCCCTTTTTGCATGCCTTCTATGCTTGTACGTGTCCAAAAGCAGGGTGCCGGCGGCGCGGGCCAAAAAATTGATGATAGAAATGATAGTATTAGTATTGTGCTGATGTTAATAGTAATAGTAGTATAATTATAAATTGTTACTATAGTGATAATATTGATACCATCATACTAAAACGTAGCAAGTGATATGGTAACGTTATAAAAGAAATCTAGTGGTTTGTCGGCGGCCTTGCAAACATGTTGCCTGCATTCATGTGATATTCGACCGCAAGCCCCGGATCCTTCTGCCTCCCTGTCAGGATGCCGACCACGACGTCGTCGCGCTTTATCGTACCTTCCTTGCGCAGCTGGCGTATGCCTGCAGGGACCGCGCCTGACGCCATCTCGCAGTCAAAGCCGTTCAGGCCGACTATCGACATGCCGTCGCTCATGTCCTTGTCGCTTGCCTGCACCACGACGCCGTTTGTAAAGTCCAGCGCGCGCAGCGCCTTGGCAATGTTGGCCGGCCTGCCTATCTGAATGGCCGTCGCGTGCGTCTTGGGCCTGACGCCCTGCTTGTCGAGGTGCGCATAGTACCTGTCGACCATCGCAAGGTCCGGCCTGCCTCCGTTCCATGAAAGCTTTTTGCCTTCAAACATGCCGTTGTACAGCTCGTAAAGCGTGTTTGCGCCCTCTGCGTTCACGACTGCGATCCTTGGGATCTTCTTTATCCACCCCCAGTCGTACAGCTCGATGAGTGCCTTGCCGCAGCTCGACGTGTTGCCAAGTGCGCCCCCTGGATAGACTATCCAGTCTGGCGGGTTCCAGTCGAGGTGCTCCATTACCCTGTAGACTATGGTCTTTTGGCCTTCGAGCCTGAAGGGGTTTACCGAATTGACAGTATAGCCGCCGCCCTCCTTTGCGTTTTTCAAAGACGTAGCAAGCGCGTCATCAAAGTTGCCCTGCACCTGGATAACCTGCGCCCCGAACTGGAACGCCTGGCCCAGCTTGCCGGGCGCAATTTCGCCCTTTGGGATATAGACGTCGCATTCAATGTCTTCGTTTGCTGCATACATTGCGGCAGAGGCCGACGTGTTGCCCGTCGAGGCGCAGATTATCTTTTTTACCTTGAGCATCTTGGCATGCGTCACCGCAGTAGACATGCCGTTGTCCTTGAACGAGCCGGAAGGGTTGTAGCCTTCTGGCTGCAAAAAGAGCGAGTCGTGGCCCATGCCTGCATAGTCTGCCGCCTTGCTCATCTTGTACGGCTTGGACAGCCTGCCTTCAGAGCCGTCCAGCGAAACGAGAACGCGGGCGCACTCGTCAAAGTCCTCGGTGTCGATTCCTGCAAAGTTGATGAGATCCCTGAAGCGCCACACGCCGGACTCGTTGTAAATGTTGCCTCCGTGGTTGCGCCTCTGGTAGAACTTTTCAGCCAGGTCTTTGCCGGGGCTTTTTGCATACTTTATGTCCAGGAGCGAGCCGCAGGTGCAACGGTAAACGTCGTTATCGATATCGTAGGTCTTGCCGCAATCAGGGTTTATGCATTTTTTGGCGGCGTGGGCTGCCATGCATGAGAGCGTCCGAGATTGCTATTTAGGTGTTTTTACTTTTTGGCAGCCTTCTCGTACATTTTCAGCACTTGCTGGATGACGCCATCCATGTCGTCTTCCTTGACCTCCGGCGAGACTGCGTTCTTTAGCAGGTTGCTGATGGTAGAAGAGATCTCGGAGCTCACTTCGTCAAAGCTGTCCATGTCGCTGTAGCTCTGCTGGTAAAGCCTTCGCAGTTTCATCGCGTACATTTGCGTCTGCTCGTTCATCGTGACGTTGTAACCGCGCTTG
>NZ_JBOGQF010000123.1:0-5087 GCF_050748925.1 Nitrososphaera sp. | reverse complement strand
CTGCTGTCAGACATCGACGCCAGGCTGTCAAACGTTTTCACAAACTCGCCAAAGACCGACTCCATAGTCACGTCGATGACGTTCTTCGTGCGCACAAACTGAGATGCCACCTTCTGGTCGGTAAACTCGACGCCACGGTACTTTACGTATAGCATCGGCTGGCCGTATTTCACCATGTTGGTCTCCCCGCCTTCCACCTGCGACACCAGTTTTGTGAAATACTCTTTTGACTGGGCGTTTCTGGCAGTGGAATTCATCTTGGATACTATCATCAGTTTCGTCAGGTCCCGGACAAAGTCGTCAGCGTACTTGGGATAGTCTTCAAAATCGTACCGGACCTCCTCCACTACCAAGCTATGTAGTATGGCCGGCCATCACCACTTAATTATTCTTGCATCGATATCCAGCCGGCTTGACCATTCCACACCGCCCGGTAGTTAGATAGATTAGTAGTGCAGGGCGCCGGATCGTAAATTGGAAGGGTTTGCTTTCCAGCAGGGCGGCGGCCACCTAGCGGAAAGCAACGTCGCCGTCTTTATGAAAAAGCACGGCATTTCCAGCTATCAAGAGTTAGTAAAAAAGGCAAACAACGACATTGCTTGGTACTGGGACGCGGTCAACGACGACCTGGGGCTTGAATGGTTCCACAAGTACGACAGCGTGTACGATTCGTCTTCCGGCGTGCCCTGGACAAGGTGGTTCCTTGGTGGCAAGTGCAACATTGTCGGAAACGCCATAGACAGGCACGCAAGGAAAAGCCCGGACAAGGTGGCGTACATTTTCGCCAGTGAGCGCGGCTCGAAAAATGTGACCTATGGCCAGCTGGACGCAGAGGTTGGCAGGCTCGCCTCGGCGATGAAGGGTGCCGGCGTCAGGAAAGGCGACGTCGTCGGCATCTACCTTCCAACTATAGCAGAGGCCTTTTACGCCATCTTTGCGTGTTCCAGGATAGGCGCGGTTCATGCCACCGTGTTTTCCGGCTTTGGCGCGCAGGCCCTCCACTCGCGGCTTTTAGATTCAAAGGCAAAGATGCTGGTGACGGCAGACACTGCGAGGAGGCGCGGGAAAGACGTTGACCTAAAGAGCCAGTGGTCAAGTGCGGTTGAGGGCACCGACGTTTCTACGATAGTGACAGTCAACGGCCAGGGTGACGGCAACAATATCGCCAGTTATGCCGACTTTGTGAATGGCGCAGGTTCTGCCAACACAGAAGCGATGGATGCTGAGGACCCGCTTTTCATATTGTACACGTCAGGCACCACGGGCCGGCCCAAGGGCACGCTGCAGGTGCACGGCGGCTTTGCGGCCGTCGCCGGCCAGCAGGCAAAATACCTCGTAGACATGAGGCCGGACGACGTCCTTTTCTGGCACGCCGACATTGGCTGGATAACGGGCCAGGTGTGGGTCGTCTACGGCAGCCCCATCGTCGGCGGGACGGCGCTCGTCTACGAAGACGCGCTCGACTATCCCGCCCCCGACGCGTGGTGCCGGCTGATAAAAGAACATAAAGTCAGCATCTTTGGAGCCGCGCCGACTGCCATCAGGATGTTCATGAAGGGCGACGTCCCGACTGCGAAATACGACTTCTCGTCGCTGCGCGTGCTGGCCTGCACCGGCGAGCCGATAAACCGCGAGGCGTGGAACTGGTATTTTGAAAAGGTTGGCCAAAAGAGGTGCCCAGTCATCAATGTGTCGGGCGGCACCGAGGCCGGGGGCGCAATCGTGGGCGCGGCGCCTGCAATGTCATTAAAGCCGTGCACGGTTGGATGCCCGGTACCGGGGTTTGACGCCGACATTTTTGACGAGTCCGGCCGGCCTGCAAGCGAGGGCTACCTCGTCATCAAAAAGCCGTGGCCCTCGATGAGCAGGGGCATCCTCAACGACCCTTCAAGGTTCATCGAGACCTACTGGTCGAAATATAAAGATGTGTGGTACCACGGCGACATCGTCTCGGTGGACGGCGACGGCCTGTGGTACATGAGGGGGCGGGCTGACGACGTGATAAAGGTGTCCGGCCACAGGATAGGGACGGCAGAGGTGGAAGCCGCCGTCGCGTCGCACCCCGCGGTTGCGGAGGCGGTGGCAGTAGGCAGACCTGACGAGCTGAGGGGCGAGGCAATAGTCGTATGTGCAGTTGTCAGGGACGGGCAAGCCCGCGACGAGCGGCTAAAGGCCGAGATCGCTGCAAGGGTCGAGGGGGCAATCGGCAGGTTTGCACGGCCTCAGGAGGTGAGGCTGGTTGCCGAGCTGCCAAAGACGCGCACGGGCAAGTTCGTGAGGCGGCTCGTCAAGGCGAAAATCGCGGGCGAGAGCATGGCCGGGCAAGACCTCTCGATGGTCGAGAACCCTTCCTCGCTTGACGGCATCTAGCAACCTTTATCCCACCTTTCCTAACTAGCACCGGCCATCATGCACGAAGAGGGGACCAAGAAATTTGCGCTTGCAGGAAGCAGGGCGCACTATGCGCCATCGCTTGCATTTACAGTGAGCCACATGAGGCTCGAGATAGAGCCCGACCTTGAGGCCCGTACCATCCAAGCCAGGCAAGAGTTAGAGATAACCGCAGTGCAGGGCGTCGACGCCATTGAACTTGACGCGGCCGAGCTGGACATTAAATCAGTATCTGCAGGCGGCAAAAAGCTTGCATTCCGGGCAATCGGGGACAGGCTCGCAATAAAACTGGCAAAAAAGCTTGGCGAGGGCGAGAGGATGATGCTTGCAATTTCATATTCTGCACGGCCAAGAAGGGGCCTCTACTTTGTCGGCCCCGACAAGCACTATCCAGACAAATACCCGGAGGTGTGGTCGCAGGGCGAGAGCGTCGAGGCAAAGCACTGGTTCCCGTGCATCGACCACCCGCAGGTGAAATTCTCAAGCGAGATAACGATAACCGCGCCCGAAGGCTATACCGCCCTCTCTAACGGCCGGCTGACAAAGACAGAGAAGGGCAGAAAATGGAAGTTTCACTGGGCAGAGAGCAACCCGCACCCCTCTTACCTCACCTCGATGGTGATGGGCAAGTACGTAGAGATAAACGAGGGCAATTTGTATTACTATGTGCCGCCGGAAAAGGCGCACGACGCCAAGAGGTCGTTTGACCGCACCGGCGACATGGTGCAGTTCTTTGAGGAATACCTCGGGACAAAATACCCGTACGCAAAATACTCGCAGGTGTGTGTGCAGGACTTTGTCTACGGCGGCATGGAAAATTCCAGCTGCACGACGCTGACGCTTGACACTCTGCACGACAAAAAGGCGCACGCAGACTTTTCCAGCGACTACCTTGTGTCGCACGAGCTTGCGCACCAGTGGTTTGGCGACCTTGTGACCTGCCGGGACTGGCAGCATGTCTGGCTCAACGAAGGCTTTGCGACGTACTGCGAGGCGCTGTACTGGGAGGTCAGCAGGGGGATGGACGAGTTCCACTATTACGTGATGCAGACGGCAGACGACTATTTCGACGAAGCCGGCAGCAGGTACGTCAGGCCCATCGTCACAAAGGTGTACAAGCACCCTGACGAGCTGTTTGACAGGCACACGTACGAAAAGGGCGGGTCGGTGCTCCACATGCTGCGCCACCACGTCGGCGAAGGGCACTTTCGCCGCTCGCTGAAAACCTACCTGCAGAGGTTCGCCAACGGCGTCGCAGAAACCGACGACCTGCGCAAGGTATTCGAGCTTGAAACGGGCGTCAGCCTGCAGCAGTTCTTTGACCAGTGGATCTACCGCGAGGGCCACCCGGACCTGAAGGTCGAGTTTTCATCCGACTCTAAAATGGCGAAGATAAAGATCGAGCAGGCTCAGCAGGGCGAGCCGTTTGCGTTTGCGCTCGAAGTCAGGCTGGCGTTTGCCAGGGGTGATAAAATATACACGTTCAACGTGTCAGAGAAAGAGAGCGCGTTCCAGATCCCAATCGACAAAGAAGTAGAGTGGTTTTCAGTCGACCCCGAGTTCAAGGTGCTGAAAACCGTCGCGATAAAGGCCCCAAAAGAGATGCTCGTCAGGCAGCTGCAGGAAGGCAAGACCGTCATCGAGCGCGTCGAAGCCGCCCGTGCTCTCAAAGACCATTCTGCGGATGCAGTCGTGGACGCGCTGCAAAAAACAGTAATGAATGATTTCTGGGGCGTGGCTGCAGAGGCGGCCAAGACGCTTGGCGCGATAAGGACAGGGCGCGCATACGAGGCGCTGGGCAGGTGCATAAAGGTGAGGCACCCAAAGGCAAGGCGCGCGGTGGTAAAGGCGATAGGCGAATTCAAGCGCGAAGAGACCATTGAATTGTTAAAGCCCTATTCGCACGATGAGAGCTATTTCGTAGAGTCGGAAGTGATGACGGCTATAGGCAGGACAAGGAGCAGTAACGCGATGCCCATCCTGAAAAAGGGCGTGGAAACGACCTCGTTCCAGAACATCGTTGCGCAGGGCGCCATAGCCGGCCTCAAAGAGTTCCCGGACGACAAAGAGATCGCGACATTGCTGGTTGAAAAGACCAGGTATGGCAATCACCACCGCGTGAGGGAAGCTGCGACGTTTGCGCTTGGCAAGTTCACCGACAGCCACGCCGCAGTAGAGCAGTTAAAGACGCTGCTGTCTGACAGCTGGTTCAGGGTCAGGATAAACGCGTGCAGGGCGCTTGCCGACGCGGAATACGTCAGGGCAATCCCTGACCTGGCGAGGGTTGCAGAGCAGGACCTGGACCACAGGGTCCGGCGCGTGGCGGAAGAGTGCATCAACATGATAAAAGAGGCTACGAAAAAGCCAAAGGAGGTCGCGCAGATGAGGGAAGAGATGGACAGGATGAAGGCAAAGAGCCTCGAGATGATGCAAAAAGTCGACAGGCTGGAAAAGGGCCTGCGCTAGCCTTCCTGCGCAAACCCTGCCACGAGCCGGTTAAAGACCTGCGGCTTGTCGACGTGCACGCGGTGGCCGCACCCTTCCAGCAGCACCACCCTGCAGTTTTTCATCTTGATAAAAGGCTCGGCGTATTTTGCAGGGATCATTGCGTCGTCCTTGCCCCACAGCAGCATCGCAGGCACCTTTATCCTGCCCAGCCGGCCGTTGAGCCTGGGCGCCCGCGCGCTGCCCATCAG
>NZ_JBOGQF010000122.1:0-5090 GCF_050748925.1 Nitrososphaera sp. | reverse complement strand
CGATGCTGACAATGACGCTGTTGTCGGCCGTGCGCACGACCTCGCCGCTGAGCATCTGGGCGACGTCGCCTACCTTGAATTCCATCAGGCCGGCCCCCTCATCTTCCACTTTGACACGCTGTTGCCTGCCTGCTGCGAGCCTTTCTTGACAAGCTCGGTGTGCAGCAATGCCGCCGCAACAGCCGCAGCGGCGTTCTTGCCCGCCTCCTTCCTTGTGTCTTCGTTCATCCTGTCAAATACCTTGAACCGGTCGAGGTAGTCAGTAGACAGCTCGCCTTTGATAAAGTTCGACTCGTCCATTATCGTCTTGTACAGCGGTATCGTGGTGTTGATGCCCTCTATCGTGAACTCGTCCAGCGCGTTGCGCATCCTCACCCTCGCTTCTTCAAAGTTCCTGCCCCATGCCAGCAATTTAGCGGTCAGCGAGTCGTAATAGCCCGAGACGTTGCAGCCGGGGTAGAGGTACGTGTCGACCCTGACGCCCGGCCCGTAGGGGATGTTGCAGCTGGGCACAATCCCTGTGGACGGCGCAAAGTCGTAGAACGGGTCTTCGGCGTTTATGCGGCATTCAATCGCGCAGCCGTTCATCTTCAGGTCCTCCTGCTTGAACGGGATCTCGCCGCCTTCAGCCACGTGGATCTGCAGTTTCACGAGGTCAAGGCCCGTGACCAGTTCCGTAACGGGGTGCTCTACTTGCAGGCGCGAGTTTATCTCGATAAAGTAAAAGTTGCCCTCCGGGTCGCGCAAAAACTCGGCTGTTCCTGCGTTCAGGTAATCGACGGCATCCGCGGCCCTGACGGCGATCTCGCCTATCCTGTCCCTTGTCTTCTGGTCCATGACAGGCGACGGCGACATCTCTATCAACTTTTGGTGGCGCCTCTGGATGGAGCACTCGCGCTCAAACAGGTGTCGGCCGTTGCCGTGCGAGTCGCGTATCAGCTGGAACTCGATGTGCCTGATCCTCTGCAGGTACTTTTCTACAAACAGCGCCGCCTTGCCAAAAGCCGCCTTTGACTCGGCAGAAGCCATCTCGAACTCCTGGCGCAGCTGCTTTTCGTCGTTGGCAAGCCTGATGCCCCTGCCACCGCCGCCAAACGCCGATTTCAGCAAAACAGGATAGCCGGCTTCGTGCGCGATGCTGGCAGCCCTTTCCACGTCTTCGATGATGCCGTCGCTCCCCGGCACCGTCGGCACCTTTGCCTTTTTCATCACGGCCTTGCACTTCATCTTGTCGCCCGTGATCTCCATCGCCTTTGCCCTTGGGCCTATGAATATGATGCCGTTCTTTTCACAAGTCTCTGAAAAGACCTCGTTCTCTGAAAGAAAGCCGTAGCCGGGGTGGATTGCGTCGACCCCTGCCTCCATGGCAGTCTCTATGATCTTGTCCATGTTGAGGTAGCTCTGCGCAGGCGCCGCCGGCCCGATGTGGTATGCCTTGTCGGCCCTCTTGACGTGGATTGCGCGCACGTCCTCGTCAGAATAGACCGCGACTGACTTTATGCCCAGCTCCTTGCAAGCCCGCACTACCCTGAGGGCTATTTCACCCCTGTTTGCTATCAGGATGCTTTGTATTTTTTTGCCCATTGCGCATCACAGGTTGATGTTGCCGTGCTTTTTCCACGGCCTCGGCTCCTTTTTGTTTGCCAGCGCCTGCAGCGCCCTGATTATCATGGGCCGGGTATCCATCGGGTCGATGACGACGTCGATGATGCCCCGCTCTGCCGCAAGGTACGGGTTTGCAAACTTGTCGCGATATTCCTTGGCCAGCTTTTTCTTGGTAACAGCCGCGTCCGGCGCATTCTTTAGATCTTTTCTGTGCGTGATTGTGACTGCCGCCTCCGGACCCAGCACCGCGATCTCCGCGTTGGGCCACGCATAATTGACATCGGCGCGCAGGTTCTTGCTTCCCATGGCGATATAGGCGCCGCCATACGCCTTGCCGATGATGCACGTTATTTTCGGCACGGTCGCCTCGCAATACGCAAAGAGCATCTTGCTTCCGTGCCTGATGATGCCGTTGTGCTCCTGGTTGGCGCCGGGCAGGTAGCCGGGCGTGTCCACAAGCGTCACAATGGGGATGTTGAACGAGTCGCAGAACCGGATAAAGCGGGCCGCCTTGTTGGCCGAGTCGATGTCAAGCGCGCCTGCGAGGAACATTGGCTGGTTTGCCACGATGCCGACGGTCCTGCCGCCCATCCTGGCAAAGCACACGATGATGTTGCCTGCAAAGAGCTCGTGCACCTCGAAAAAGTCGCCGTTGTCGACAAGCGACTTTATGATCTCTTTCATGTCGTACTGCTGGTAGGGGTTTTCCGGCAGCATGTTGATGAGGTTCGGGTCGACCCTGTTGGGGTCGTCCGTGCTCTCTGCCATAGGCGCCTCCTCGGTGTTGTTTTGCGGCACGAACGACAAGAGCTTTTTTATCCTGTCAAAGCAGTCGTACTCGTTCTTGGCGACAAAGTGCGCCACGCCGGACTTGCTCCCGTGCGCCATGGCGCCGCCCAGCTCGTCAAACGAGACTTCCTCGCTCAGCACTTCCTTTACCACCTCGGGGCCGGTCACAAACATCTGGCCAATGTTCTCTACCATGATGACAAAGTCAGTCATCGCCGGCGAGTACACGGCTCCGCCGGCGCACGGGCCGATGCTCGCAGTTATCTGCGGGACGACGCCGGACGCCATCGTGTTTCGGAAAAAGATGTCGCCGTACCCGTCGAGGCTGTTGACGCCTTCCTGGATCCTAGCGCCGCCCGAGTCGATGATGCCGACTACTGGGCAGCCGACCTTGAGCGCGTGGTCCATCACCTTGACTATCTTTTTGCTCGTCATCTCGCCAAGCGAGCCTCCGAGCACCGTAAAGTCGTAAGCGAAAACGAAAATCTGCCTTCCTGCAACCGTGCCAAAGCCGGTCACCGCGCCGTCGCCATAGAATTTCTGGACGCCCGGGTCGTCGCCCCTGTGGGTGACGTACTTGTCAATCTCGACAAAGCTTCCCTCGTCGAGCAATAACGCAATCCTCTCACGCGCAGTCAGCTTGCCCTTTGAATGCTGGGCCTCGACGCGCTCGGCGCCACCGCCGCCCTCGGCGGACTTTTTCATCGAAGCCAACTTCTTTAGTTTTTCTTCGTGCATGGAAGTGTAGGTAATGCCATCGGCTAGCTATATAAATTCATTACAGCATTCAGGTGATGATTTCTGACCGGTATTTACTCTCGTAGACCTGTCCTTCCGCCCTGCGCCCTGCGAAAGACGTTCATGCCAAGGTTGTAATTTTCAAACATAGATTCAAGCGCCTCGATCTCTTGCTTTAGCACTGCAATCTTGACCCTGTTCTCGTCGGGGGTCTTGCCCAGCTTCTCCACCGCGGCCCTCTTTTCAGCCAAGAGCTGGCCGACGTTGCGCTCGTACTCGCTTGACATCTGCGTGCTTGCTACCGCTGCTTTACATTTTAACTTTTGCCATCTTTGCCAAAAACGCCTGCTGGTAGTTGTCGTACGCTTTTTTGTCAGACATACACCCTTCGCATATGCACGCCTGCGACACGGCCGGCCTGTCGCAGTCTGCCTCCAAAGAGCAAGAAGCGCAGCCCGCGGTCTTGCCGCAGATAAAGCACTTCAATTCCATGACGGATGCGGGCGCCTTCTCTTCAACAGTCTCGCACTTTACGTGCTTGATCGCCTTGGACGCCCTTGACCAGAGGGCATAGTCGCCCTGCGGGATCTCTTTTCCGCAGGCAGAGCACTTGCCCTTGTACTTTACCAGCAGCCTTATCCACGCCTCACTCATTTCCTGGTCCTCTCTATCTCTTTTGCCAGCGACTCGCCCACCGACCCGTCGTCAAAGTTGTCCACCGCAAACTGTACAGGATCGACTTTCTCGTTTGCCATTGCCCGCGCAAGGTACGGCAGGACAAACGTGCCAAACGTGCGCTTTGAAACGTGCATTGCAGGCGCGATTGCAGACGACAGCTTTCTGACAGTCTGCCCACGCGCAAACGACGGGCCCATCACCTGCCACGGCATCGCATACTGGCTGTACTTTATTCCCTTGCCACGCGACTTTTCATACAGCCCGTGCGACAGCATGTCCCTGACGTAGCGCAAGAGGCTCCAGTGCCTCCTCCTGCTGACCCTGCCGACGACGACGTCCGCCCTGGATAGCGTGTCGAGCATCCCTGCAAGCGAGTCCTGGTCAAGGTGCGCAGAAACTATGCTTGAAAACAGGGCTGCAATCATGTCCCTGCGCCTCGCCTCTGCGTCGCCGCCCTGGTACCGCGGGTCCGGGAACGTGGCGTCGGCCCTTGCCAGCGCCTGCACCGCGTTTTCTTTTCCTGCGGCAGCAAAGTAGCCGTTGATTGCATCTGCAACGTCTACCTCTATCACGTCCCTGTTTGACACCGTCGCGTACCCCGCCGCGCGGGACTGGGCGCCGTTGAGCATCGCCCTGATGTCGCCCCTGCTGTTGTTGACGATTGACACCCTGTCGCCGGGGCCCAGTTTCACGCCTTCGCTTTCAAGCACGTGGTCGAGGAACAGAAGCAAGAGCCTGGGAGGCACCGGGCTGAATTCGATTACCTTGCAGGCCTTGGCAAGCTCCTTCGTCTTGGCCGATTTTGCATTGGCAGCCATTATCACCGGCACGGTCGGCTCTTTCATCAGGTCGACAAGCGCGTCCAGCCCGCCCGAGTCCTCCCTGCCTGAAATGCCGTCCACTTCGTCAAGGAAAAGCATTATCCTGCGCCCAAAGATGCCGGTGTTGGCAAAGACGGGCTTTATCCTCGTCTCGATGCTCTCACGGTTGCGCGCGTCGCTTGCGTTCATCTCTACGAGGTCATAGTCAAACTGCCTTGCAAGCGCGTGGACGGCAGTCGTCTTGCCCGTGCCCGGAGGCCCTATCAAGAGGAGCGGCTTGGCCCCGCTCACCCATCCTCCAAGCCACTTTAATATCGCAAGCCGGGCGTCTTCGTTTCCCACCATCTGCTCTATCCTCTTGGGCCTGTGGACCTCTGACCACATCAGGGCGGGGGGCATGTCTACTTTACCGCTGCGTCCATTTTCTTTTTGAAATCTGCAAACGGCGCGCGCCTGAGA
>NZ_JBOGQF010000121.1:0-5101 GCF_050748925.1 Nitrososphaera sp. | reverse complement strand
GGCCCATCCTGTCCTTGATTGTGAAAAGAACGTGGCAGGCGGCGCAGCCGTTCTCCCTTATCCGGGAAGAATCCTTGCCGACGGCGTCGACTTCGTCCGAAATTATCCGCTCCGCGGTCTCGGTGTCCAACAATCAGGAAAAGCGCGGGTGCGCTAAAAACGTTCTACTCTCCGGCCTTTTCTACGTCTACCTGAACCTGCTCTTCGATGCCGACTGCAGAGGTGCTGTTCATCATGCCGGCCGTGTTCTGAAACTCGGGCTTTTGCAGCATCGGGACGTCGAGCGAGGCGGCGACGCCAAGGAGCAGGCCCATCGCCGCAAAGGCGGCCACAAAGACGACGATGCTTGATTTCATCACGCACTGTTGCAGGCAGACCCTTTAAAAGTCTACTACATGCTGTTGAACTTTGCCTTGCCCACGAGCAGGCCGCTGATGCTGTCGCGCACAAACGCCGTGTTCCTCTTTGGCACGAGGCTGTCCGGCCTCACCAGGTGGGGCTGGCCGTAAATGTCGGCAAGGACGTATTCGTAGCGCCACATCAGGTAGCGGTCTTTTTCGTCCATCAGGCTCATCGCCGGCACCGAAGGCTCGGTTTGCCGGCCTTCAAGGATGCTGTCGCGCCACACGGGATAACTGGACCACAGGTCGTCGGCGGGCACCGGCTGGTTCCGCGTTGAAAGGATGGACGGCCGAAACGCAATGGCCATGGCAAGGCCCACCATGAAAAGCCCAAGGATAAAGTACATCCTGGTCGCCACAAACGCCGCCACTGCGGCAGAAGGGGGCTGTACGGGCGCCTGGTTGTTGAAGAAAAAGTCGGGAAACTCGGGGTCGGCCGGCGCAAAGTAGGGGAGGATAAGTGAATTGTGCACGAGCACCAGGCCCAGCGCGCATATCACGGCAGGGACGACGCCCTTCCACGCCACGCCTAGCATGATTATCGACGCCAGCACGATTGCAGCGATGCTGACTGCGTTGCCCACCTGCTGCGAATAAGTTGGCACGGCCGCCGCATAGACGTGCATCATGAACAAGAGCGCGACGCTCACCGCGTTCATGATGAGCATGGTCTGGCGGTGCCGCTCAAACCAGCCCCTTGCTCCACGCAGAGCCGCCATGGACATTATGCCAAAAACTTTGCATTAAGCCTTCTGGAAAAGCGCAACAGTTTTGTTGGCGCTCTGCGCTACTCTTCCCAGTGGCGCCTTTCAACTTTTTCAAGAAAAAGGATGCAAAGAGGGACGCCAGGGAGCAGGCGTCAGAGGTGCAGGCCCCCTCAGCAAGCACCCTAGCAGTCAAGCAGGTGCAGGAGCTCTTGTCAAAAATCGAGGCAGGCACGGCGCAGGAATTGGCTGCCCGGCTGGCGCCAACCAAGGACTCTGTCGCAGGGTCGCTCGGGTCGCTGGCAAAGATAGCAGACGCGATGGAAAAAGAAAAGATAAAGCTGGAAGAGATGGAAAAGAGGTTCGGCTCCACCGCGGAAAATTCAAAGCGCACGGTGATATCGGCGCTCAGGCGCGAGTCGTCTGCGGAACTGCCGGCCATCCAGACTGCGGCGGACGCGAAAAAATTCAAGGACAGGCTGGAGGCGACGATGAACCGCTTTGGAGAGGTGAGCGGCTCGCACAGCAAGATGATAAACTATTTCATGCAAAAGCGCGCCGACATGATGAGGGCCGAGTTTGCGACGCTCAACGACCTGCTAAAGGAGACAAGGTCCGCCGTTGCAGGGTTTGACCAGGACCGCGCTCCCGTGGTAAAGTGCGGCAACACGATAAATACGATATTGCAAAAGGCCGCATCGATACGCACTTCGGAGGCGTCTGTCAGGGCGGGCGAGGAGAGAATAGCCGCGCTTGAGACGGAAATCTCAAATAGCAAGGCAGAGCTGGAGGCGTTGACCAATTCCCAGGAATTTGCGCAGGCCCGGTCCGCGGCCGAAAGGCTTGCGGATGTGCAAAGGCGCCAGGAGCAGTTCCAGTCGCACGCAAGTGAAATGTTTTCCCACGTGACACGCGCCCTGACGAAATACTCGTACGGCGTCTCAAAAGAGACAGAGAGGCGGCTGCATACGATGGGAAGCGAACCGTGGAAGATCTATGACGACCCGGCGCCCTATGCCGAGCTCTTGAACGAAGTTCGCAAGGCAGTCGCTGCCGGCAAGTTGCAATTAAAAGACGCCGACAAGATCCTGCACAACCTGGACGCTATCCAGTCGTCCACTGCAGAGATGCAAAAGACGGCAGCGGCGCTTGCGGAAGAGATGAAGGCGCTTGGCGACAGGGGCCTCGTGCAAAAGGCAGGCGAGATCGAGTCTCGGATAGCGCAGCAGCAGGAAGAACTTGTACGCGACAGCCAGTCGCTTGAGCAGCAGAGGCGCCAGATCGCCGAAAAGAATGCAGAGGTGGACGCGCACCTGAAGAAAGTCTCTGACAGCCTAGAGTCGCTGACTGGCAGGCGCTACGCGGTCACGCGCTAGGCAGACTCGTCAAGGACCTGCTGGAACGCGGAATACGGGTATGCGCCCCTTATCAGCCGCGGCTCGCCGTCTTGCGGGATTATGATAAAGCTGGGCGTCGCGTCGAGGCCGATGTCTCTCGCAAGGCGGTTGTTTTCGCGCACGACGTCGGCGTACTTGTTAGAGTCAAGGCACGACTTGAACTGGCCGGCGTCTGGAACGCCTGCGTTCTTGGCGTAGGCTTGCATGTTTTCATTTGTTATCCAGCCGGCCTTTTCGCCGCCCCAGTTTGCATACATGCCGTCGTGGAACTCCCAGAACTTGCCCTGGTCTGCAGCGCAGTAGGACGCCCGGGCGCCGAGAGTCGAGCCGCCGCCAAGGTGGTCGTTTATCGGAAAGTCCTTGAAGAGAAACTGCACCTTGCCGGTCTGCACATAGCCGGCAAGCAGCTGCTCCTTGGTATCCTCGTGGAACCGGTGGCAGTATGTGCAGAGGTAATCGCCAAACTCGACTATCGTGATATTTGCGTTGGGGCTCCCAAGCGCGTTTGCAGCCGGGATCGTAGGCTTTGTGAGCCGGGTAAGTATATCTTCTTGAGTAGTCTCGTCCTGCGGCGCGGGCTGCGCGCTTGAAAACGCAAAGGCGACCACGCCTCCGCCGACCAGTATGACTGCTGCAATTATGGCGATTATTGCTTTGTTCATTTTTCTATCTCCAAAATATCGAAAAGATGCCGAGGCCGACGATGCAGAGGCCGCCAAACGAGACATACTGCACGCCGATGGCAAGGCCGAGTACCCCAAGGCCTATCCCGCATGCGATGATTATTGCTTCGCCCCTTCTCCTCTCGCTTTTCAAAAAGCGCCTCTGGCCCATAAGCGAAACGAGCTCTTGTTGGCTTTATAAAATTACCTGCGGTTTCTTTCTTTCGAGTAGTGCTCCTGCAAATGCCCTTGTCATGATGAGCGCAAGCAGGCCGTAGAGCATGTGAAACGCAAGCGCAGTGTAGATGATGCGGTCAGTCATCGCAAGCAGGTCTGCAAAGGCCACCTGAAAAAGGTCGCCGGCAGGAGCCTGCTGGCGGATGTCGGGGCGGCCCTCAAGCGACTGGAGGAGCGGCAGCATCGTCCCAAACGTCACCGGGATAAACAGCGCCGCCCAGACAAGGGCTCCGGCGCCAAGGCCGTACGCTGGCGCAAGCCGGCCAAGCGTGCCATATGCTTTTCTCGAGAGAGCAAACGGCGCCGACATGACCAGCCCGAGGACGGCTCCTGCAAGCAGGTGCAGCAAAAGCCCCTGCGCGATTGCATATGTTCCATAGTCGGTTGCCGGCAAGACTGCAGAGACGAGGACCATGTAGAAGGTGCCCACCGGCAGCATGGCAGTCCTTTCTGCAAGAAGCATCAGCGCGCTGATGGCAAGCGAGGCGACCAGCCCCGCCGCGACTCCCGAGCCGAGCACTGCCAATCCGGAATGAGCCGGCACCGGGCGCGCTTCAGACATTGTCATTGCGCCACGCCTCCTTTGGGATGGGCCAGCTTGAATGCCTGGATCCGCATCAGCGCGCTTGCCATGTAGCCAAAGATGGCGCCCCAGACCAGATGAAATACAATCGCGCTCAGCGCAATGCCCCAGACAAACTGCCCTGCGTCAAGTGGCAGTAGCTGCAAGTACTCGCCAAGCTGGCCAGAGCGCGAAAGCGAGGGCTGTACCATCAATGCAGTGACAGGAAGGAACAGCACGAGCCATACTGCCATTCCTGCGCCCATCCCCATCAGGAGCGAGCGATATGGGTCGAGGAGGCTTTTGATAGCAAGGCGTGCAGCTGCAAAGCCCAAGAGGGCGCCAAGCACGGTTCCAGTCAGCAGGTGGAGGCCAAAGCCAGCGTAAATTGCAAAATCCCCGTACCCAAGGCTAAGGCCCATTATGGCGTAAAAGGAGCCTATAGGCAGCCCGAGCTCCAGCTCGGATGCAGCTATTGCTGTTGATATTGACCAGGTGGCTATCAGGCCGGCTATTGCGCCATACTTTGCCCCGCTTTCCATGGCTTTCACAGAGCTCGATTGGGACAGCATGCCGATAATACGTAAATGCAATATTTACGCCTTTAATTGAATGTTAGCGGAAATAATTCATGTTACTATGAGTTTGATAAGACTAATATATCATAACTCATAATATAATGAAAATTCTATAATCTATGCTTCAAGTAATTAGACTGGCTTTGGGATCACGATTGCGTCCTCGGTCTCGAACTCTTTGATTATAGAAGCGCGGATGCCCGTCAATATGACGTTTGCCTGCTCCAGGCTCATGTTCCTGTCAAGCTCGACGTGCACCTGCGCGAAAAAGTCGATGCCGGCAGGCCGGAGGAGTATCTTTTCAACCCTGACCTTAAAGTTGGACTCGACGTACCTTACCATCCTGTCCTGAAGTTCCGGGTTCTTGACCGCGTCGATAAGGACCAGCGCAGACTCTTTGAGCGCGGTCGAAGCCATGTAGAAAATGTATCCTGCAATCATGATGCTGCCTATCCCGTCCATGTATGGGACGCCAAAGAACGCCGCTATCACGCTTGCAAGGCCCACGAACGACGCGGTGCCGTCCTTGATAGAGTTCTTGGCGTCGAGGTTCAGCGAGA
>NZ_JBOGQF010000120.1:0-5126 GCF_050748925.1 Nitrososphaera sp. | reverse complement strand
GGTCTGTATGACGCGGTTACCGCCTTGCCGAGCCTTTCTGCGATTTCGATGGGCACCTGCACGTACGTCTCTTCCGACTCTATTAAGGGCAGCAGCTTGTCGTAGCCTAGCATGTTTGCAAGGCCGACTGCAAGGCCGCGGAGCGTGCTTGAAGACATTAGCCGAAATACCATTCCGTAGCGCTGGCCGACGATATCCTTTGGCACGTCCCTGGCCGCGTCGAGAAAGACCTTCAGGTAATCCTTGTCTATCTCGTGCATGTCGCGGGTATACGGGCTGGCCTCCACCTGCTGCGAGTACGACTCGCCCATCGATGAAAAGTCGTTGCGGTCAATAGCCCCTGAAACGGCGTCTGCGGCGCGCACGGCGTCGTCGATGCCTACGTTGAGACCCTCGATCCTCGGCCCGATAAAGATGCCCCGGCCTGCCGCATCACCCACAAACAGCACGTTTCTGTGGTACGGCCTTTTCATCGCGCCACGCTTGCCGTCAGGCACCAGTTTTGTAGAATATTCCAGCTCGACATAGTCGGTTACAAATTTCGTTGAATATTTTGAAAGGAGCTCGCCCTTCACATACTCTATCCTTGACTTTATTTCGTCTTCGGACTTGAATTTCCCGCCCTCTATCAATTTTCTGCGCGCAGAGGGCGAATGGTAGGCGTCGCGCAGGTCGTTCCAGTTCTTGACCAGTTTGCTGACTGCAAACTTGGCACGCAGCTGCTCTTCCTTTGGCAGGTTGCGGTCGATCTCTTCCTTGACTGCCACCTCGTCGCGCATGAATTCAGACACCAGCGGGTTTTTCAGCAGCGCGTTCACGAGCGCGCCGGGCGACGCCGGCTTGTCGAGCAACGAATCATAGTGGTACACTGCGCCCACAGAGAGCGTGTCGCGGTTTGTGTAGAGAAAGCCTCCGCCGATGTGGCCGAGCGTGACGTCGCCGGCAAAAAGGTGCGCCGCCCCCTCTCCGGCCCCCATGCCAAAGCGCTCCTCCACTATTTCTTCTGGCATCTTTATCACGACCTTGACTCCCTGGTACAGCTGCTCCGGCCCGAATTTTGGCCGGGCGCCAGTCATCTCTGCGATTTCAGAGTTGACGCCGTCGGCCGCGATTACCGCCTTGACTTCAAAGGGCTCCAGCTCGTCGCTTTCGATTACCGCGCGGCCGTCATTGCTCCAGCTGACCGAGCGCACGTGGACCCCCGACACGATGCCCCCGCCCTGCTTTTCTGCGGCCTCGCCTGCCTGGGCGGCAAACCAGCTGTTCAGCTTGTTGAGCAATACCGAGTAGCCAAAGTTGGCCTGGTACTCGTGAGCTGCCGTCAGGTCGATCGCGAAATCCTTGTCCTTTGACACGGCGTGCAGGATATATTTGGTTATCTTGCGCTCGTACGGCGCTTCTGAAAGAAAGTTGCCATAGACGTCCTCGACGTTGTGGGTCCTGCCGCTCTTTGGCTTTTTAGAATAAAGGATGCCGCCGGAAACGTTCTTGGTGCCCGGCTGCCTGCCTGCCTCGATGAGCACCGCCTGCCTGCCAAGGTCCGCCAGCCTCTTTAGCGCGGCAAGTCCGGCAGAGCCCCCGCCGACTATGGCAACGTCATAGCGTTCTGTCATCTCCTTGCCTCCAATGCAGGCCTTAGCCTGCGCAACTCTTCAATCAGCACAGGGATCACGTCTTCCATCCTTCCCTTTACAAACATGTCGCACTCGTCCTTTATCGGCGCGTCCTCGTCAGGGTTTATCGCAAGCACAAAGCCAGACTCTTTCATCCCGGCGAGGTGGTGCATCGCGCCGCTGATGCCAGCTGCAACGTACAGCAGAGGGATAACCTTGCGGCCGCTCGTCCCCACCACCCTATCAGGCGTCATGTACATTGAACTGATGTTCTCGCTCACGGGAAACGGCTTTTTCGATATCGGAAGCGACACGCCCACCTCTGCGTCGAGCTCTTTTGCAAGCTCGGCCATCATCCTGATGTTTTCCTCCGGCGACTCTTTGATGCCCCTTCCAAAGCTCACGACGGCCTTTTTGCTGTCAAAGTCGACCGAGCTTTTTACTATCTTGCGGCTCAGTATCTTGACCTTCAGGCTTGCAGGGTCAAACGTCGGCGCATAGTCGACTATCATCCCTTTTCGAGTAGCATCGCGCTCTATTGGCGCAAACACCCCCGGGATTATGCTGCAGGCCTGCGGGTGGAACTCTTTAGCGATGGCAGGGTTGCGGTTGTCAAGGCACAGGATTGTAGTCCACAAAAAGCCGGAAAAGTCCGGCCTGTACATTTCAAGCGTCCGCTCGTAGACCATCCCCTGGCCCTTGGTCTTGTGCTCGTGCTTTATCTCAAGGTCGGATATTGCCAGCTTGTTGATGTCTGACGCAAGGCCCGAGTCCAGGAACCCGACTACCGTGGACGACAGCTGCCTGCCAATGTTGTCGGCCGCGAAAAACATGTAGCGGGGCTTGACAAACCCGGTCGACATGGGCGCGAATTTCAGCACAAGGTCCCTGTTTGTAGCTATCTGGAACAGGACCGGCGTGTCAACTGCGTTTCTGGAATATTCCAGCTCCGGGCTGTCGGCATAAATGACCGCGTCGGCGCCATAGTGGACGAGCTCGTCGCACAACTTTCTTACGTTGTTGCCGAGCACCACTGCCACGACCAGCTCGCTTGCGCCGTACTTGCTGTTGTAGCCATCCATAAGCCGCCGGGCCTCGCCGAGCATCTCCAGGCTGACCGGGATGGGCTTGCCCCCCTCGTGCTCGATTACCACGTAAAGGTGCTCGTACTTCATTTGATTACCATGCCCCCGAGCACTTCGTGGATCTTGGCCGCGACTTGGGCCAGCTGCTGCCGGTCAGAGCCGTCGATGACTTGTGCCATCCGGCTCGCCTTGGCCTTGGGGATCTTTTCCACCCTGTAGACGATTGTGGGCGAGCCGGGGAGGCCGACCAGCTTGGGGTCCGTGCCCAGCTGCTGCGCGTTAAAGATCTTGATCTGCTGCTTGACAGTGGCCGCTTTGTTCATTGCTTGTTTCTGGTATTTTTCAAACGCAAGCCGCTGCGAGACGGTGTTGAACGACGCCTTGTAGGTCGGGTCGATGGCGATGAACACGGGGAGCGGCGCCTCGACTTCTTCGACCACGTCGTAAAAGCCCTGCAATGTTATGAGGCGGGATGCCCTGACGACGCGCCGCTGCATGTCGACGTCATAGTCGATGACATTGCCAAGGAACGTAAAGCCAAGTTTGACTGCGGTCTGCGGTCCGGTCTGGCCGGTCTCGCCGTCAGACGCCCGGTGGCCTGAAAAGACGATGTCCATATTCCCGCCTTCTATCTTGGCGATGCCGGCGCGCAGCGTCTCTGCCGTCGCCCAGGTGTCAGCCCCTGCAAACGCCCTGTCGCTGTAGAGGTGGAGCTCGTCGGCGTCGCAGACCCGCTGCGCCTGCGCCAGTGCTATATCTGCATTGGGCGGACCCATGGTGCCCACCGCGACTCGGGCGCCGTATTTCACCTTGGCAAGAAACGCCGCCTGGCACGCAATCGCGCTGTGGGGACCCAGGATGCTCTTGGTCTCGGCGCGGTTTAGCGTCCCGTCGGCGTTATAGCTGACGTTACCTTCGGAAAAATCAGGCTCTAGTTTTATAATGACTGCAACGTTGAGGTTGGACATTATGTTGCACCCTTTACTTCCATTTAGTGGGTTTAAATGGGTTATGAATGAGTCATGCCGTCACTGCCTGCTTTATCGACCGCAGATCTTCGTATGACTGGCGGATTTTTTTGTAGAAATCCGGCATCTTTGGCGTCAGCATTGCGTACGCAAGGTAAAAGTCCTCGGCCTCGCGCATGTAGCGGCGGACCTTGTCGTGTGCAGGGACCTTTTTTATAAAAGCCATGTTATTGAGCCGGTCGGCGAGCTTTATCGCCTTGACGTCGTATTCTGCGCCCACAAGGAGGTCACAATAGCCGGAAAACCTCGCGGCCTGCCTGTCGGCCTCTGTCTTGCCGGCAAAATTGTCAAGGGGCTTTACCTTCAGCTCGCTCGCTATTTCTTGCACCCTGCTTCCAAACCGGTATGCAAGGTAGGCGTCAAAGCCGTACGACTTTGCAGCGTAAAAGTCGAGTATGCGCTCGTCGTCCTCCATCACGTCATGCAGGATCGCAGAGGCCACCTCTACGCCGGTGATGCTCCGGTTTGCGGCGCGATAATGCGCGACTACTTCCATAGTCACCGGCCACGTATGGGTTTCAAGAAACGACGATTCGCCGTCTTCTCGCCGGACTCCGGCGTGCACCTCCTCAGCTACCTCGACTGCGCCTTCTATCAGGCTGTCTATGCGCAGCGTCTCTTTTTCAAGGAAAGAGAGGAACTCGCTTCTGGTTGTTGACGGGAACATGGCATACAATGGGAGGGGTGCGAGAAAAGAATTGCGGGCAGCATGTAAAACCAAATACCCGCCGACGCTCATAACTCTTTAAAGTCATTTTATCCCCATGATAGTGACGGAGATCCGCATCTGCCAGGCCGCAAATTAAGGGTGGTGGCGCGGTCTTGCAGGTGCGACTCCATTGGTGATAATTTGGAAAAGTCTAAAAAAATCGAGAACAGGCCATGGGGATGGTTTGAGCAATTTAACGAAAACTCGCCCTGCTCGGTAAAGCTCATCCACGTAAAGGCAGGGAGCAGGCTTTCCCTCCAGTACCACAACCAGCGGAGGGAATTCTGGAAAGTCATTCAGGGACCGCTCATCGTAGAGATAGAAGGAGAAGAGTTTACGGGCCAGCAGGGCAGCGAGTTTGAGATACCGGTAAAGGCAAAGCACCGGCTGTCGGCGACTGAAAACGACGGGCTCTTGCTAGAGATATCCTACGGCCTCTTTGACGAAGACGACATCGTCAGGGTCCAGGACGACTTTGGAAGGACGACAAAAAACGTGACGTTAGAGGCCTGATGCCCCTTATTCGTTTCCGCGTGCAAGGTGCGCAAAGAATATCATGCGCCTGAGCTTGCCAAACTTGTTGCTCGTCGCGTAAAGCTTTATCGACGTGTCGCAGTGCGTGCAAATCTTTTTCTTTCTTGAAATGATGAGATCTGTGAGCGGGTGTGTGCCGGCGCAGGTAGAGCACCAA
>NZ_JBOGQF010000119.1:0-5127 GCF_050748925.1 Nitrososphaera sp. | reverse complement strand
CTTGATACCCAAGATCCGCGAGATATGCACGCGCAGGGGCCTCGTGCTGATATTTGACGAGATACAGGCAGGCCTCGGGAGGACGGGCAAGATGTGGGCAGGCCAGAACTGGGACACGACGCCGGACATCATCTGCCTTGCAAAGGGCATAGCCGGCGGGGTGCCGATGGGCCTCGTGATGACTCGGCCGGAGATAATGGACGCGATAAAGCTGGGCGAGCACTCGTCGACCTTTGGCGGCAGCCCCCTGGCTTGCGCCGCCGGCTCGGCAACGATAGAGGCACTGACTACAGACGGCCTCGTCGACAACGCCGCCAAGACAGGCAAATATTTCAAGGAAAAGCTGATGGGACTGAAGGAAAAGCACAAGGTGATCCGAGAAGTGCGGGGCCTCGGCATGATGCTGGGCGTCGAGCTGCGCTTTGAGGTCAAGGACGTGCTCTTTGACGGAATCAGCCACGGGTTGCTGATGCTGTACTCGGGAAGGAACATCATACGCCTGCTTCCGCCACTTGTCATGGACGAAGCGACGGTTTCCCGCGCAGTTGAAATAATGGACGCGGTACTGACAAGGGAGGAACAGAGGAGAAATGTCCGTTAGCAACATAGACAAGACAGACGAAAAGATAATCCGCATAATGCAGGCCGACTCGAGAAAGGCGTTCGTGGACATTGCCAACGAGATAGGGCTTTCCGAGTCTGCTGTCAGGAGGCGCGTCAAGAACCTGGTGGACTCGGGCGCCATCAAGCGCTTTACAATAGAGCTTGGCGCAAGCGACAAGACCAGCGCGATCACGCTCATCTCTGTCAGCTCTACCGCGGACACGTCGGCAGTCTCCCAGAGGCTGATGAAGCTTGCAGGCGTCGAGGTAATCTACGAGATAACCGGCCAGTATGACATCGCGGCCATCATCGCGGCGCCGGCGATAGGCGAGATAAACAAGTGCATCGACGACATACGCAAGATAGAAGGCGTATCGGACACCAACACTGTCATCATCCTAAAGACGATGAAGTGACGTTCCCTTTTTCTCGCCCAAGCCGTAAAAGTCACTTTTTTTCGTGATTTTATCGTCCGGCGCTGGGATTCGCGGCCTCCTTCATTTTTTGCCCGAATCGCGAATAAGCTTGTTTATTGCAGAAATGGCGTCGGCAGCCGTCGTGAAAGGCAAATGCAAAATTTACATAGTTTGCACATACTTTTTTGCTCTTGCCTTGACATTGATGAATATACTATACTATTGTTATCTATAAAAGATATATACATCCTATATAGAAAAGTCATCGATGAACAAGGCGATCATAGCTGGTATCGCCGCCGGTATTCTGGTAGTGGGGCTTGTTTTTAGCCCGGTCTTTAATGGCAACCCACTGTCAGCAGTTGACGCAGCAAGTCACACCGGCGCGCACAGGCATGTCACCCTGATAGCGAGCGAACAGGCAGTCCAAGTGGCTCCTGACAACGCCCTGCATCCGGGTGGACTGATGTACAACGCAATGGTCTTTAACGGCACAATCCCGGGTCCGGTAATTGCCGTGAACCAGGGCGACACACTTGAAATAACGCTGAGAAACGACGGCGAAGTCATACACAGCCTCGACTTCCACGCGGGCATTGGCCCAAGCAACGCACTCTCTGGCAACGTCGGTCCGGGAGAGGAAAAGACATGGACGCTCCAAGCAAACACTGCGGGCGCATTCCTGTACCACTGCGGCGCTGATGGCCTGCTCGGAGTATGGGAGCACATTGCCAACGGCATGTACGGCGGCATCGTCGTGCACGCACAGAAGGAGAAGCCGGCAAAAGAGTTCTACGTGGTATTCGGTGAAATCTATAACGGCGAAGACGCAGGCCTCTTTGCAGGCGACAACTCGACAGACACCGCAGGCAGCTTTGACCTCGGCAAGTTTGCAGCAGACCAGCCAGACCTGGTGCTGACCAACGGCATGGCTCACAAGTACGTGCCGGCAATCGGCGCTTCGACACAGCTCCCGCTCAACCCGGAGCTTTTGGCTGAGATGAACGCAGGCAACCTGACAAACTTCTTCAAGGTCAAGCCGGGCGAACTGACAAGATGGTACCTCGTCAACCCAGGTCCCAACGGATACGTCGCGTTCCACTTTATCTCTGGAATGATGGACGTGAGGGACGGCTCTGTCAGAGGCAACTATGGTAACGTAGACAGGCAGGACGAGACGTGGACTATCCCGCCAGGCTCTGCCACGGTGATTGAGGCCACCTTCCCAGAAGAGGGCATCTACGTGGGCGTAGACCACAACATGAACCACGTCGTGAGGGGCGCTGCATTTGCAGTCGTTGCAACAAACGGTGCAACTGCCGACGACCAGCCGCCAGGTTCGTGGGTAGAGTCCAAGGCTTCTCTCAAAGAGAACGCAATGATGATGGAGAACTAGTTCTCCACATCCTCTTTTTCTTTTTTCATTCACGCCTAAACTTTGTTACAGTTGATAACGCCGGCTATACTGCAGCATAACTTTCCTTCCTAAGGGTTAAATCCGCTTTAATGGAAATTAATTCGTGAAGCGTGCTTGGGTGGACATTATAGCAGACATCCTGTCAAATGCGCAAGGCGGAGACAACATTACTGACATCATGTACAACACGCGGCTTTCGTATGCGCACATGAAGACGTACCTGAAGATGCTCATCGAAAACGGCCTTCTGGCACAGGACTCGCCGGCCAAAAAAGTGTACAGGACCACCGCAAAAGGCTCTGAATACCTCGAAGTGTACCGCAGGATCAGGAGCCTTGCCTTCCCAAAAGAGCAGGCGCGCCGGCCCAAATAGAGTCATATACTTGCAAGTCAAAATACAGCCAATGTCCAGGCCACATGCCGACCCTGACGCGCAAAAGTACCGGGAAAGGTGCAACCAGATAATTGCGATTTCGCCCAAGATACGCTACGCAGGAATCATGAACAAGTTTGGCAGGACCATCGCCGGCGCGCTCCGCAAGGGCGTCGTGCCGATGCTCAAGCCGGAAGAGGCAAAGAGCGAATACTTTATCGAGGCGGCCAGAAGCCAGATGCGGAGGAACTTTGAAGGTTCGATCGGCAGGACCGAATACTCGTTTACAGAAAACCAAAAGGTCAAGATTGTGACAGTGCCAAGCGGGGAGAGCTTTGTCTACATCACGATGGACAAGGATACGCCCCTGGCAGAGGTGGCAAGAATAGTGGAGTCAGCCCGGAAATCCCTGGATAATCTCCCGGCATAATGATGTCATTGTAGAAACCGCTTGGATGCTGAAGGCCGGCTTATAAAAATATAAAGGCCGCTGGCCGGGCCAGCGCAAATTGCGATAGGCTACAAATAACTACTTGGCAAACGCCTTCATCTTGCCCCGCATCTCTTTGTCCTTCGAGATTGCCGGGTGGCTCGGGTCTGCCATGATTACCTCAAACCAGTAATACATGCCGTCCTTGTGGACATAGTACGAGCCGAGGACTTCCATGTTGGGGTATTTTTCATTGACCCTCCTCTCTGCTACTTTGCGCATGCTGATGCCCTGCTTGATGTGGACGACGCCAAGGTGCTTGGGCCTCCTGCCTGCTACCGGCCTCTGCTTGCGCATGCCGCCCCTGCCGACGCGGATCCTGACTACGGTGATGCCCTGCTTGGCCTTGTAGCCCAGCCTCCTCGCCCTGTCGAGCCTGCTCGGCCTCTCGATCCTGTTGATCGTCGGCTCTGCCCTCCAGGCTATGGCCTTGGACTTTAGCTCGTCTGAATTGTTCTTCCACATCCTTGTCCAAGTCTCGGCCATATAGCTGCGCATTATAGCGATCTCCTGACTCCTCGCCCTTTATAATCTAATCCTAAATGACGCCCCGGAGCATCTGGATTACCTTTTCCGCAATTACTATTGACGCCAGCTCCTGTGCCTCCCTGGTCTGCGCGCCGATGTGGGGCGTGCAAATAACGTTTTGCAGGCCCACCAGCAGCTTGTTTGTCGGCGGCTCTACCTCAAAGACGTCAAGCGCCGCTCCGGCGAGCCTGTTTGCCTTCAATGCCTCATAGAGGGCGTTTTCGTCTATTATCTCGCCCCTTGAAGTGTTGACCAGGTACGCGGTCGGCTTCATCCGGGCAAAGCGGTCGGCGTTGAACATGTGCTTTGTCTCCGGTGTGGACGGCACGTGGCATGTGATGAAATCAGAACTTTCTAAAAGAGTGTTCAGGTCGGTGACCACCATCCCGGTCTCGCTGACAAACTCGCGGCTTATCGGGTACGTGTCATAGCCGATGAGGTTCATCCGGAGCGCCTTTGCCATCCTGCCGATGTTGCGGCCAATGTTGCCGACGCCCACTATGCCGAGGTATTTGCCTGACAGCTGCGTCCCCATCAGGTCTTTTTTTATCCAGTTGCCCTTTTTGTTTTCAGAATCGGCCCTTGGTATGCTCCTTGCAAGCGCTATCATGAGGCCGATAGCCAGCTCGGCGACGGCAATCGACGCCGCCTCCGGCGCGTTTATCACCCTGATCTTTTTTGCCTCGGCCGCCTTGACGTCGACGTTGTCAAGCCCAACGCCCACCCTTGCGATTATCTTGGCGCTGGAGGCGTCGATGACCTCTTTAGTGACCTTGGTCCTGCTCCTTACAATTATCACGTCATAATCCCTGGCAGCTGCCACCAGCTCGGCCGGCTTTATCTCGGGCTTGTAGTCCACGACAAGCCCGGCGCGCTTTAGGCTGTCAATGCCTGCCTGGTCGATGGAATCGCAGACAAGGACCCTGCCACTGACTTGCATGCGACAAGAGAATTCTGGTGATAATATATTGTTAATGGTAGCGAAAACACACGATAATTTTTATGCAATGCACCAGAGAGCGGATTCTGCGGAAACTGAGAGCGAAATAGGAACTGCAAAGCAGTCTACAGCACCGTCCAATATAAACAACTCCATCTACGGCTCAAAGAAGCGGTTGAAGGCCGATTACAGTCGTTACTTGGTTGGAAGGTCCTACCAGTTGTTCAAGAGGGGAATCAAGACCAAGATGACCCTTGTCTTTTATGACCGTATGCTTTATCTATTCTGCAGCCATGTGGGCATGACAACTGAGGAAATAGTCGAGAAGTATGGACCCTATATCAAGATAGAGGGCAAGAA
>NZ_JBOGQF010000118.1:0-5232 GCF_050748925.1 Nitrososphaera sp. | reverse complement strand
GTAAAGGATTATCCCCTTCCTGTCCATCATGCCGATGCTGCTCTCAAAATCCGGCGCCAGTTGGTCCTTGAGGTACTCGCCAAGCACCTGGAGCCTGATGGCCGCCGAGATTATGCCCTTGAACTCGCCGTCCTGCATTATCGGCGCGGCAAGGTAGATCCTGGGGACACTGTCGTTTGACGGTATCGCGGTGCTGTAATAAATCGAGCCCGTGTCTCTTGGCGCGGTAAAGTACGCCCTGTAGCTGAGATCCGTCCCCTTGACCTGCTGGTACGTCTCTTCGCTGATGTTGCTCAGCCAGACTACCTTGCCGTCTTTGTCGAGCCACATGTAAAAGTCCGTCAGGTCTCCGGTGTTGTCCTGGGCCCTCGACAGGATCTGCTTGCCCGCGTCGATGCTTCCCGGGTCTTGCAGGGACGGGTTTCCCGACATCACCCGCAGGTTGTTGTTTACCGCACCCACCTTGTTGACGAGCACCCGCGAGATGTCATGCGCCTGTATCTTGGCATTGGACCGTATGTCGCTTGCAGCGACTCGGGCGATCTCGCTTGTAATGCCTGCAGAATACTGGTAGCTTGCAGCAGCAAGGGCGACTGCCTGCCGCATATATCCTGACGCGCAGGGTGCACATTACTTAAATTTGCGCCTTGCGGTAGTTAGCACCTTTACAAGGGTACAGAATAAAGCTCTAGGGAAACGGGGACGCAAAAAGTCGCGCCGGCATCAGCTAGAGCCGGAGCCGATAACACTTTATAAATTCCACATGCTAGATCAAGCGAAATTTATGCAATTGTCATGTAAAAAGGTGCACGGAAAATAGCAAGGACCCTGGACCGCACCCACACACTGCTGTCGTACGTGCAAGGCAGCCTGAAAAACGTGACAGTCGCGACCGGCGCGCAAGAGAGCCGGGGCTTTATCTTTTCGCTCCTGAACCCTCCAGTCCCGCTCGGCGGCAACGTCGTGTCCCTCGACATATACGTAGACGAGCTGCCAGTCCAGAGAAAGTCGATTTTCATCGCGACGTCCGAAGAGGTGGTCAACGCCGCCACGCTGTCTGACAGCCGGCCCATACCCTTCAAGCCGTTCCAGAGCGCAAGGTTCCTGGTGATAAAGGACGGCGGCCTAGACGGCGCGAGGCACAGGATAACCGTGATGAGCAAGCTGGAAGGCTTTGAGGAGATAGCCATCCCGTTCACGTTCAGCGACGCCCCGTCGGGGGCCGGCCGGGAGAGGATAGTCGTCCCGTCAGACCAGCCGTACATGGACGTGCCGGACAGCGACACGATATTCAAGAATTTCACGACGCCTCTCGTGCTTTCCGGCAAAAAGGCGTACATCGTCTGCTCTGCAAACGGGTCCCTGTCTGCCAACTGGGCGTGGATGGGAGTCCGGTACGACAACGGGGGGCTGTACGTCCCGCCCGCCCGGGCATTTGGGAGGATAATAGTGGAACTGTCGATGGACGACGGCGTCCGCAAGCGCCTGCCAAACTTTGTCGTGTCGTCCCGGCACGAGCACGGCGTCCTCTACACGCACCACGAGCTTGCCGGCCTGCACGTCCGGAGGAGGCTGACCGTGCCGTTTGACAGCCGGGGGTTCATAATGGCGATGGACCTGGACCTTGCGAACCCGTCCGGCAGCGACCTTGAAAAGCCGGCCGGAAAAGGGGGCAAGGCCAAAAGGAGCGTCCGGCTCCACTTTATGATAGACGGCAACATCACAAGCTACGGCCTTGCCGCCATCTCGCAGAGCAACATCTCGCTCTTTAACTCGAAGGAAAACTGCCTGCAGATAAGCTCTGCAGGCGCGACAAAGAAGGACAGGGTGCAGTATTTTGGCGCCATCGGCGTCGCGCCAAAAGGCCTTGCGCCGGTCAAGATACTGACTGACTCGTTTGACAACGACTTGGAGCTGTCGTACGACGTCAAAATAGAGTCGGGCAAGACCACGCAAATAGCCCTCGTCGGCGCCGGCAGCTTTTCAAGCGCCGCCGAATGCCTGGCGGAATTTTTGCACATAAGGGACAACCACGGCGCGCTTGAAGAGGGCACAAAGGGCACGTTTGAGGAGTTTTCGTCGTCGACGTTTGCAGTGTCGCCAGAAAAGCCGGGTCTGCCTGCGGCAAAGATTGCAAGGGCTTACGAAAAGGCCAAGGCCTCCATGCAGTACCTGAAGGCCGAGTACGACGGGCTGGGCGCGGGGATCTGCGCAGGGCTCCCGCGCTTTCCAAACTACTGGGCAAGGGACACGGGCTGGTCGCTGCGCGGCTACCTGTCGATGGGCGACTACCGCTTTGCCCGCCAGGTCATCGACAACTTTCTCCGGCGCCAGGCAAAAACCACCATGAACGGCGCGACTGCCGGCGAGCTCCCGATGATAATAAGCGGCAGGGCGTTCCTGCACACGACCACCTTTGGATCTGCAGACTCGACGTTCCTCTTTCCATGGGCGATAAGGGAATACGTGGCCGCGACTGCGGACCTTGCCTGGCTCAGAAAAAGGTGGGACTCTGTCATCGCGCTCGTCGATTGCGGGCTCCTCAAGGACATCGACGGCGACGGCCTCGTGGACCACGGCTTTACGGGGACGGCGGAAAAGCTGCCGATCCGCGACTCTACTTGGATGGACCACATCGACAGGAGAAAGAGCGCAAACGACGTGCAGGCGCTGTTCTACGAGAGCCTGTCGATAGGGGCCGAGCTGGCGGGGCTGGCAGGCGACACCTACAACCAGAAGAGGTGGGCGCATAAAGCGCAGGAGCTGAAGGCAGAGATAGACAGGCAATACTGGAACGCCGGGGCTGACTTTTACTATGACACGATAAGGCGCGACGGCTCCAAGGACCCGAGCGTCCGGCCAAACCCCCTCGTGCTCCTGCTGACCGGCGCCGCCAGAGGCGACAGGGCAAAAGCCGTCTTGGAAAGGATAGAAAAGGAGGACCTGACTGCGGCCTGGGGCGTAAGGTCGCTCAGCACGCAGGACGCCAAGTACCACCCGACCCTGTACCACGACGGGGCGGTGTGGCCGCTTGTGACAGGGTGGGCTGCGCTTGCCGAGCTGAAACACGGGCGCGCCCGGCAGGCACTGGCGTACGTCAGCTCGATGGCCGACAGGATACTGGCAGAAAACGGCATGTTTGCAGAGACGTACCGGGGAGACAGGCCCGAGCCTTTCAACTCGTGCATCCTGCAGGCGTGGTCGGTGGGCATGTACGTCCATGCCGTGCGGGAGATGATGCTTGGCATGAAGCTTGACATGCTTGGAAACAGGATCTCTTTCAGCCCACACCTTGCACCGCTGGAATCCAAGGACGCGATAAAGTTTGAGCACAGCGTGGAGAGCGCGGCCTGCAAGGGGAGGCTGCAGGTCTCTGTCGACCCCCGCAACGAAAAGATCTCTGTCGCGCTAAAGGGCTGGCAGGGGCGCCGGCCGGAATATTCAGCCGATCCGCCGTACAGCGTCAGCGGCTAGTGCTCAGATTTATTATCCGGTGCGGCCTTTTCATGGCAGTGATAATCGCAGGCCACGACATCAAGCCGGCCCTGGTAGTCATTGACGTGCAGAACGGCTTTGCAAGCAAGGGCGGGTCGTACGACCAGATGGGGATGGACGTGTCCTGCTACGGGGGGGCCATTCCGCAGATTTCAAAGCTTATCGGGCTGTGCAGGAACGCCGGCATGCCGATATTCTACACGCAGGCGGTAAGGGAAAGCTCAGGGATAGACCTTTTGACAAACATGCACAAGATACTGCCCAAGTCAAGGGAAGAGAGGATAAAGAAGAGGCCCATCTGCGTCAGGGGCACGTGGGACGCCGAGATTGTCGACGAAATCAGGCCGGCGCCGGAGGACCACATTGTCATAAAGAGGCGCGACTCTGCGTTTCAGGACACCGAGATTGGCGTCTGGCTGAAAAGCGTAGGCGCGGACTCGCTCATTTTCTGCGGCATCGACACTTCGATATGCGTCGAGACGTCATTGCGCGACGCGTTCAACAACGGCTACGACGTGATACTCATCTCTGACGCCACCGCGTCCGGCAACCGCAAGCATTTCGAGTCCACGATAGAGGTCGTAAAGGACTATTACGGGCTGGTGATGAGCATAGATGAGTTTAGCAAGTACGTGCCGCAAAAGGCCGAGCAGCGCAACAGGTAGTGGTCATTTGGCGCCTCCAAAACGGGCAGCATAGAACGCGCTGCAAATAAGTGATGGGCGCGCAGCATGGCTGCCAAAGTGCAAAGAGAACTGGACCAGTTTGCCCGGGACGTCGACAAAGGGCTCGGCAGCAAACCCAAACACCTCCTCCCGCAGTATTTCTATGACGAGGAAGGCTCGCGGCTTTTTGAGCGGATCTGCTCCCTTCCAGAATATTACCTGACGCGCACCGAGGCCGGGATTCTGGCCGGGCGATCGCACGAGATAATCGGCGCCCTTGGAAATGAAAATGCGATAAACATAGTCGAGCTGGGGAGCGGGACGTCGACAAAGACGCGCATACTGTTCCGGGCCCTGCTTGCGAAGGACCGCGGGAGGCTTGTGAGGTACTACCCGATAGACATATCGCACACTGTCCTTCAGGACACGGCAAACATGCTTGCCGGCGACTTTGCAAACCTGCGCGTGAGCGAAATAACAGGCGACTATGAATCGGGCCTGGAGAATGCGTGCGGGCTCATCGGGGAGCAACAAAAGATGATCATATTCCTCGGCTCCAGCATCGGCAACCTCGAGCACGACGCGGCCGTCGCCTTTCTCCGCAAAATCCGCGGCAAGTTGAACCGTGCGGACGCGCTGCTGGTCGGCTTTGACATGGAAAAAGACGCCGACGTGCTAGAGTCTGCCTACGACGACCGGGCGGGGGTGACTGCCCGGTTTAACCTGAACATTTTGAAAAGGATAAACGGCCAGCTGGAAGGCAGGTTCGACCTGTCGTCGTTTGCCCACCGCGCCCTCTACAATACGCCTAGCCACAGGGTGGAGATGCACCTGGTGTCAAAAAAGGATCAGAGCGTCCACGTGGGCGCCCTTGGCAAGTCATATGAATTCAAAAAAGGCGAGTCCGTCCACACCGAAAGCTCGTACAAGTACAGCGTCGAGCGCATAGAGTCGCTTGCGGAAAAGAGCGGGCTTCAGGTGAAAAAGCACCTGCTTGACGATAAAAAGTGGTTCGACCTCTGCCTCCTCCATGCACCCTAGGCGTCCTGGGCGCACCTGAACCCTGCAAAGA
>NZ_JBOGQF010000117.1:0-5268 GCF_050748925.1 Nitrososphaera sp. | reverse complement strand
CATTCACGCCTGCCCACTGGTGGCTCTACAGCCACTTTATCGCCCTTCCGATTGGCTGGGGCATGGTGGCAATGTATGACAGAAAGGTGCCGAGCCTCAGAGGACCAAATAACGCGCTCAACACTGGCCTGAAGGTGACCATCGTAGGCTACCTGGCCCCAATGTTTGCAATCGGGATCAACGAAATGTGGCACTTTTGGTTCGTGGAAGAGATCTTTTCCGTTCCCAACCACTGGGTCTTTAACATGGGCGTCGTGCTGGCGTTCATGGGTGCTCTTGCATACGTCGTAAGGGTATACGCAAGGCTCGTAGAACTGCGCGCTGAAACCCCGGCAAAGAACCCCTACATAGCAGAAATGTACAAGCTCGCCCTCGAAGGCAAGCTGTACAGCAGGTCAATCCCCTAGGCTCGTCCAGCCTCTCTTTTTTCTTTGGGAAAATAGCAAGGTGGGGAGGGGATTCGAACCCCTATAAATCCGCTCACTGCTTGCGCAACTGCAGGCGAACGCATGGCCGCTCTGCCACCCCACCGCCATCAAGGATTGTCGGCGGTTCTAATTTATACCTAAGCGTGGCAGGCGGGGCGCCCTAGTGCATCGCCTTGACGTGGCTGCTAAACTCGTCGCGGGTCGGGAACTGCTGGTTGCAGATGTCGCACTTGTAGACCTTTTTCACTTCCTGCTGCGGCGCGTAGGCAGGCGGCTGGTACCTCTGCGGGATTATCAAAAGGGGAGGGTAATCCTCGGCATAGTATGGATAGTCCTTGACGTAATACCTGTACGGGTCAGGGGCGATGTTGCGCTCGTAATTCCTCTTTACTTCTTCTTCGGTTATCTTTAGCCAGAGCACGTCGCCGTCCCACCCCTCGACCTTGCTAACCGGTATGTAGTAGCGGTGCACGTTGATAAATCCGCGCTTGACCACGATAAAGTTGCTGCTGACGGCCTCGACATCGCCGACGTCCTGGTCGTCGCTTGTGTGGACTGATTCGTTTATCATCTCTGTCCAGTTCATCTTGCTGGGTACTGTAGTCATGCTCAATATGGCAAAAAATAATACTAGAGTTTGTTCAGGCGGCCAGCATTTCAGCAAAAGGCATTGGCGGCCGCCCGCGCGGCTGTTTTGGCGACCCTAACGGGCTCGGGCAGGGCACCTTGCAGGGTGAATGCGTTTAGCAGAGCCGTCGCGCGCCGGGTCGTCAAGCCCCAGCATCTCGCATAAAGCGCCTTGCCGGTCCTCAGCACAATCTTCTCGCGGCCGCCTATGCGCTCATACTGCTCCATTTTGGCCGGCCAGCTGTCGGGAAAGTGGTGGCGGATGGCACCCTCAAGCCCTATAGAGTCCTCAAACGTGACTGCCACCACCGGCAGGCCAGCCTCTTCAGCCACCCTTTGGCCGTCGATAATGTTGTACATGCTGATGACTTGGCCGTCGATAATTATGCAGCTGATGTCGTCGCGGTAAAGAGAGCGGTGCATTGCGACTATTGCGTCGGTGGCGTCGTCGCCTTCAACCGTCGCCAGGCCAAAGACAAAGCCGTCCACGACGAGGTCGCGCCGCATCACGACCCCTGCCAGGACGGACTGCTTTGCGTGCCTGCCAAAGCTCTCCGCTATCGCCAATACGCGTATCCCTTTCTTTTCTGCGTTGACGCGCTTGATGCAGCTTTATTGCCTGCAGGTTTTGATAAAACTATTGGATTATGCCCTTGCCGATTATCCGAGTCGTCGGGCTGTCTGGCTTTAGCAATATGCACGCCTGGCCGGGCTGGTAGGCCACGGGCTTTTCCGGCGTTATTTCAAGCACGTCGCCGGACATCTTTACCTTGACCGGCCTTATCTGCATCCCTATCGAGAGCATGTACATCTGGTTGTCAGCCAGGTCGCCCTTGAAAAAGGGGCTCTTTACAAATTTTGCCTGCAGGGAGCCGGACGACACCTTGACGGCGCCGGGCGCGCACAGCAAGTCCCCTCTTGAAACGTCGCCGGCAGAGACTCCCTTGACAGCAAGGCCGACCCTTGCAGGGCTTGACGAGCTTTCCACGGGGTCGTCGTGCATCTGTATGGACTTTACCAGCACCGTCTTGCCAGACGGCAACAGAGTTAATTCGTCATACACCTTGAGCGAGCCCTGCCTCACCACGCCAAGGAGAACGGTGCCCACTCCCTTTACGTCAAACGCATGGTCGACAGGTATCATGGCAGGCCCCTCCAGGGCCTTTGGCGAAAGGCCCAGCAGCGCCTGCTTTAGCTGGTCGACGTTGTCAACGAACTGGTAATTTGCAAGCGACGTGTTCTTTAGCAATCCCTTCAGTTTTTCGCGGTCGACTTCGTACGAGTGGAGCACGAACCCGTCCTTCATGCCGGCGTATTCGAGCGCGAGTATCTGCTCGCCCAGGAACCTGTCCAGCTTTGCTACGTTCAGAATGGCGTACTCGGCAATGTTGACTGCCTGCACCAGCGACTGGACCTTGTCAGGAAACGTTATCGGCGCAGTCCAGGTGTAGACGATGTCAGAGGTCTTGCGGTCATAGATAGTGACATCGGTGGACGTGCCCTTTTTCCCAAGCTCGGCGGCAATCGCATGGTTGCCCAGCACGACAAAGTTGATGCTCTTCAATGGGGCACTGTTTGGGCGCGCCGGTATAATGCTTTAGCGCCGGAGTATGTCGTCAGGCCGGGTAAAGTTGGCGTTTGCAGGGTAGACGTCTACCATGTGCGAGACCTGCTCCGTGGCCCCTGCCGAGTCCCTTATCGTCAATCTGACGCGGAATGTTCCCTCTTCAGAATATACATGCGTGGCATTTTGCAGCTGCGACTGCGAGCCGTCCCCAAAGTCCCACGTGAACTGGTACGGCTTGACGCCGCCCCGGCCGGCTGCGTAAAACGGCGCGTCCTCGCCCACCCTGATCTTGAAAAAGTTGTCGGCGGTAAGCCCAAGCTGCCTCGGCTGGGCAGATGGCTGCGACAAGGGGAACGTGTATGCGACTGCCAGAACTATAATGACGGCCGCAGCGATGCTGACGGTAAGGCCGTATTTTTTTATGCTGCCTTGCAAGGCGTCTTTCCTACGCTCTGACGGGATTATATAGGCTATGCCTGGCCGTTTACCTCGTCCATCGTGAACACAAAGCGCGATCCCGCGTACGTCTCTTCCGTGCCCTCCCTCTGCCAGTTTACCTTGTATTCTTTGGTGACCTGCTTGCCTACTATTTTTATCGTCGTCGGCAGGTCTGCAAACAGCTTTTCCACCTTTTCAGGGCTCTTGGTCATGAGGACAGAGCGGCGGCGCTTCATGAGATACTTGACGGCGACGTTTTTGTGCACGTGGCCTTCCACAGGTATCTGTTCCTTGCCGATGTCAATCGTGAACTGGCGCTTGGCCATCCGTTGCTAAAATCAAGGATCTGAGTAGAAAAGCTTTGTGGTTTAGCCTAGGATGACTAAAATAAAAAAGGAAAAAAGGACGGGCCTAGCCCGTTGTCGAGTTCGACGAAGTGGTGTTGTTGCCGCTGGCTGTGGCGTTCTGGCCGGTTGAAGTGGCGGTGCCTGTCGAGGTAGCGTTGCCGCCAGAAGTGCCCTCAGGCACGGTGCCTGTTGGCCTCTCCTCCGTCGACATTGAGCCGTTTTCGTTCAGCCATGCCTTGCCCGGAACCCACGTGCCTGGCGGGTGGTCGTCTTCGGTTGCGTCGTTGGTTGCAACGACTGCGAACGCACCGCCCTTGACGACATCAGCCATGTTGTGGTCGACGCCGACATAGATGCCCTCTTCTGGGAAGACTGCTTCAATCACGGAAGCAGAGCCTACAGGGACGTACCAGGTTTCTTCCTGCGTCGCCTGCCTGCCTGTGGTGCCACGGACAGAGCCGTCTCTCACGTCAATCATGCCCGAGATGAAGTGGAATGACACGCCATCGTTCGGACCTGCAGCGACTATGTACCACCTTGTCAGCTCGCCCGGCTTGACCTTGAAGAAGTTTGTCAGGTTACCTGCCTGCATTTCTTCAAGGAGTGGCGGGTTGAGCGGGAGCTTGGCAACTTCGCCAACCTGCGGCACATACTTGTGCGACATGCCGTTGGTCAGCACCAGGTCGGGCTGGTTGGTTATGAACTTGCCAATGTCAAACGAGCCTGCTGTGTCTGTAGAGTTGTCGCCTACGAAGGGTCCGCCGTCTTCGCTGTTGTAGATTTCACCGAATACCATGTAGAACTCTTTTGCCGGCTTTTCCTTTGTCGGGTGCACGATGATTGCGCCGTACATGCCGTTTGCAATGTGCTCCCATACGCCGTTCAGACCGTCAGCGCCGCAGTGGTAAAAGAATGCGCCACCAGTGTTTGCGTGGAGCGTCCATGTCTTTTCTTCACCGGATGCTACGTTGCCGGAAAGTACGTTGCTTGGGCCAATGCCCGCGTGGAAGTCAACGCTGTGTATCACGTTTCCTTCGTTTCTCAGAGTAAATTCGACTGTGTCGCCCTGGTTTACGGCAACTACCGGACCCGGAATTGTGCCGTTAAAGACCATTGCGTTGTACGTTATACCACCCGGATGCAGAGCGTTATCAGGAGCCACCTGGACTACCTCTTCGCTCGCGATCAGGGTAACATGCCTCGTGACGCCGGTGCCATTCGTAGCACTTGCTGCTGACAGTGGGCTTCCATTAAAAAGCGGACTGAAAACAAGTCCCACTACCAGAACACCGGCAGCCAACCCTGCAATGATTGCCTTGTTCATCATTGGGTGCATCGCGTTTTGTTCTATATAACACTTGCCGAATCTCATTAGTTCGCCATATTATCCGGTAACAGAATAAAATTATATATAATTCATATAGAACATTTATCGCATGCGCGCTGTCTTTAAATTGCCAGCAGTGACAACAAAGTTGTTGCCATCTCTGGGCGGCAGGCGAAATCCAAGGGCGGCCCGCAGGGCCCGGAAGCCCATGCAGGAGAACTGGGTCAAGGCCTCAAGAGGAAGGTGGCTGAAATGCACCTATGGCAAGTGCGGCTTTGAGTGGGAATACTTTGGCGGCCACAGCTGGGCAGAGTGCCCCACGTGCCACACCACCAGTAAGGTCGCAGTCGCCCTGCGCAATTTCCGGCAGAACGCCAGTTTCAGGCAGAATGCTAGTGAATAAAGAACTCGTTTTCGCCCTTTGCAATCGAGAGGTCGACGCTGTTTGCGTCCCTGTCGTGGACTATTAGCAGCCCTTCTGCTATCCGGTGCTTGGTCGCAAGGGTTTGCAGGTGGAAATTCAGGGTGTACAGG
>NZ_JBOGQF010000116.1:0-5598 GCF_050748925.1 Nitrososphaera sp. | reverse complement strand
ATTTTGTCATGGCCGACACGACAAGCTTGGACTCGTCGACGACCAGCAGGATGCTCATGCCCGGAATCCTCGTATGCCTTGTCTCTGCGTATTGCGCATAGTTTTTGACCGTCCCGGCAAGCGAGTAGTCGACGTCTGTCAGTATCATGACCCTGGCGCCCCTCTTTTTTGCCCTGGCCAGCTCGTCCATGATTTCAGTGTAATAGATCTTCATCAGGTCCTCGCGCTCGACGTATGCGAGGATCTCGGACTTGGCAGTCGACGCCATCTTGGCAATCCACGAATAGATCTGCTGCTTGCCCTGCACAATCCTGTACTTGGCCTCTGCCTGCGGCTTTAGCTGCAGCTTGAACATCGACAGCTCTTTTATCACCTGCTCCTTTGCCTCCTGCATCGTCTTCAATTGCGACGACGCCCGCTCGACCAGCTTTTCGACTGCCATCTCTGCCGGGATGGCTGAAAATATCACCGGCCTGCCCATCGACGCCTCGACAATGTTTTCCTTTTGCAGGCGCTCCAGTATTCTGTAGACGTTTATCCTCGAAAGCCCCGACGCCTTGGCAAGGTCGCCTGCCTTGGCCTCGCCTGACAGGTACAGATCCTTCAGCACCTGCGCCTCCTCCTCCGATAGGCCGAGATCTACAAATCTCTTGGTAATGCTTTCTAGCGACACATCGCTGTTTTTGTTAAAGCTGGGCGTGCTTTTTACCGACTTGCATGAAAAATGGCCGACATGCGCCAGCTCGTACAGGCGTACACACTCCTGCTTATGTCGATTATAGCCGTAGTATACGGCATGAACGCAAAACCGTGTCAAAAAAGTGCCCGGCGGGGCGTTATCGGCATCGAGTCCGCAATCGTGCTGATCGCCTTCGTCATGGTCGCGGCGGCCCTTTCGTTTGTCATCCTGAACATGGGGTTCTCGACCACGCAGAAAGCCAAGACGACAATAGCATCCGGACTGGATGAATCTAGCAGCGCCATGGAAATCACCGGCGGCATGCTTGGAAACGGCAACGTCACCGCTAACAGGCTCGCCTACTTTGCAATCCCGTTCAAGATCTCGCCCGGCGGAGATTCTGCCAACCTCGAAGTGGAAAACACCGCAGTCAGATATTACAGCAAGAACATCGCACTCGAAAGCGTCTACAAAGGAATACTCCCGACAGGGACATACACCAACAGCACCGCAGCAATCGCAGCAGCAAAGACAGCCAACATGATAAACCAGAACCCGTGGACCGGCAGTGGAATGAACCAGACCAGCGCAATCGTCTACTTTACCACGAACAAGAACAACAACAAGATCCTCGACTCTGGCGAAAACGCAATCATGCTCGTGCTGTTCAAGAACTCTGACAGGCCTACGTCGCTGGACGAAATCAACACAGAAGTAATAGTATCCAAGGGCGCCCTGCTCACGGCAAAAAGGCAGGTTCCATCAATCTCTGACACGGTGGTGGACCTTGGATAACACGACGCGCACCGGCCCCTGAAAAAAGTCGTCCTCTTGACTTGGGGTCGGTTCCTCTTTTTTCTGTCTTTCAAAAAGTTTATGTATAGATTTTGACGATAGCATCATAAAAAATATGGGACTGGTAAAAAAACAGCCAAAAACGCAATAGCTGTTCTATTTTATGCTAATTTTATGGAATTCTTGCAATTGCAAAAATAGCCTTATTAGAAACGGCATGAAAAATTGCCAAATAGGCAAGAATCTTCCGTTTGAAGTGACGGACGACGAAAAGTCAAAGGGCAAAAAGGCAGGGTCCCGCATGAAGAGGCTGGCGGTGCTGGTCAAGCCGGAAAAGGTGGACGGAATCATTGCCGCGCTGCGAGGATTAAAGCTAGAGGCGACGATATTTGACGTCAAGGGCGCGGGAAAGGAAAAGGACAGGGTGACGTCAGGCAGGGGGATGGGCACGGTCGAGCTAGCTTATACCAGCAGAAGGATCGTGGCGACGGTGGTGGACTCGGAAAGGGTGGAAGACGTGGTTGACGCAATGTGGGGGGCGCTGGGCGGCCAGAGCGGAGGCGTGCTCGTCATCTCGCCTGTTGATGATATAGTGCGCCTCTAGGCAGACACTATCGTCATCTTGGACCCGATGGCTATCGCGTGCTCGTCGACGAACCCTGCGGTGCCGGCCACCACGTACATCGCCGGCCTGGTCGGCTTGTAGGTGCAGCTGACGGGGTCAAGCATGTTGGGGCACGGGGGCACGTTTTCCTTGATGTACACCGCGTTGCCGTCTGCATCAAACCAGACGATGTCCAAGTTGTACTCGACGTTGAGCATCCATACTTCGTAAAGGTCTGGCGTGTCGTGCTTTATCAGCATCGCAGTGTCTAACGGTAGTTTGTCCTGCCGAAACGTCAGCCACCTTTGATGGTCTGCGGCAGTCTCGGCAACCTCGACTGTGATAGAGTCGTCGTTGATGAGAACCGTGCCCTTTGGAAAGTCGATGGGCCTGTTCTTGATGTCGGTTGGCACGAATGCAAGGCCGAGCCCGCCCACTGCTACTGCTGCCAATATGACAGGAATGAGGACGGCTGACTTGCGCGCCACGCGCCGGCAAAGGGGAAAAAACAATTTGAACTTTTGGTTTGTGCGCCCTGCAAAGGCCGTCTTCAAGGGGCTATCGCCTTTTTCCAAGCCGCTTTAGTAATATTCCTGCGTCCGTATAGGTACATGAGCTCTGACAACGCAGAGATTCAGGAAATAAGGGAGGAAAATGATGAACTGCAGGACGAAGAGCAGTTTGAGAAAAGCGAGGAATTTGAAAACCAGGGTTTTGAATACGGCGCCCCTCTGGACGACAACCCCGAGCATGCATACAGCGAGGGGCACCCTGAAGCGCAGGCAGCGACCGAAGCAGAGCCAGAACCCGAGCCGGAAGAGCCGCGCAAAAAAGATGCCGTCAATCCGCCTGATGATGAGCGCCTGCCTGGTTGAATCTAACACCTGCTAAGCAAGCCGTGTAGGACGCTTCCATTACAGTTATCTTTGCGAAGTTGCGCAACTCTTCTGACGGAGTACCGCCGGGCGCCTGTTGTTGCGCTGATACTTGGCGCCGTACTCGTTGCTTCTCTCCTTCTGGTGATACCGTCGCTCACTCTGGTCGCCACCAAGTCATCTGAAAGCCCAAAGAGGATACTGGTACTTGACCCCCAGAAATTCTTCTACAGGGGAGGGGACGAAGAAGTAATCATGCAAGCAGTAAAGGCAGGAGACCTTGAGCCAAATTCATTCATCTGGTTCCTGGACCCTTTTGGCAAGACGATGGTAGGTCTTGGCAGCGAGTCTGACGTCTTGCTGACGCTGGACAAAAAAGAGATGGAGCGCTTTGAAAAGCGCGACGCGTTTGAAAACTATATGCTAATCCGGCTTCCTGAATGGCTTGGCGGAGGCCAGGACGACGTGTCGGCCTTTAGGTCGTACCACGCGGTGTCGCTCTCGGATAATTGCCTGTCACGGTACTGGCCTGCCGAAGGGAGGTGGAGGATAGAGAACCCGTGCGCCGGGGACATTTACCGGCCGTGGGACGGCCTGGCTGTCGCCGGGCCTGCATCAGGCGGCTACGTCGGGGGGACAGTCTCAAGGGGGCACCACCCCGCGCTTCAAGAGCTCCGGCTTGCAGTGGACTCGCAAGGTTATATTATTGCCTTCAGGCCTGACAACAGCCTTTACGGAGACGGCGTTCAGGGAAACGGAAAGGCATTGTCCCCGGCAGCTCTAAAAGAAAGCAACAACAAGTTGATAGCAGCCGCAAGCCAATACGCGGGATACCCGCTCCCGTTCCTGACAAGCATTCCGCCTGACTATGACTTGAGCGATCTTTATCCTGCGCCGGTCCCTTGGTGGCTAAAGCCAGCGTCGCCTAAACCGCCCATGGAAGCGACATACTCGAACTACAGGGAATACGGCGCCATAATCATGGATGTTTATCCTATAGAAGATTTTCCAGAATTGGAGCTTGGAGGCCCGCTGGTCAGCAGCTCTGCTGATTCCGGCTACCTTGTCAACAGCACGCTGGCCAGCGCGTTAATGCCACTGGACTATTACTACAGACCGAGCGGCGAAATCTGGCAGGTCAGAAATGGGACGGACATTGCCGGCGACTATGCAATCCTCATCGCTCCTGCCGAGTCAAAAGATGGAGATTATCCCGGCGCAGGGGTCCTGATCTGGGGCATGAGCGCGGAAGGGAAAAAGGACTTGCTGGGAGCCATGAAGGCAAGAAACATGACCATTGATGAACTTGTTTCACTTGCCCGAGGCATAGGGATTGTAAAGGCCGTTCACCCTGCTGGCTGAGTTTCGACCTAGCTGTATAAGACGGCTCAAAATGGTAGCCACTACCCAGAGCTAGAAAAGGCTCAAAAGCAAGTCGCGACTTGTCAGGATGGGGCGGATCCTTTTGTTAAAGCTCTTGACGGCAATTATTGCTGCAATCTGTCTGGGCATCTCCTATATGTCGCCACAAGCCAGTTTCGGCGATTCCGCTGATGCTTCAGCGTCCTTGGAGGTCATGCAAATCCGGCTTTACAAATACGACAAGAATAGCATCAGCAACTACCATTTTGGCGAGCCGACTCTGCCCGCGATGATGCCTCAGGGAACTGAGATTGTAATTAACGGTCTAGTCAACAATCAAAATCATACGGGCGAGCACTTTGATTATATCACGCAGGTTATCGATAGCGAAGGGTATACGAGATACATACATGTCAGATATGGCGTAGCAGTGCCGATAGGCCGCCAGATAGGCATTGACTCCGGGGTTCCCGTGATTCTGGATGAGGTAGGGACATATATAGTCAAAATATTTGCATGGAGACATCTTGACGATAACCCAGTGACTTTGTCAGCTGGAGCAGCAAGGTCGATAAATGTGACAGAATGACAACTGCATCTAAAGGCCCAAAATTGATCGTAAAAGACCTATAGCGAAATTGCCAGTATCATAACATTGAGAGCATCGGTCGCAAACATCCTTCCTATCGCAACTGCGACATTCTTTGTACTAATTGTTTCATTAATTGGCGTGCCTTTAGCAATTGAAAATGCCTACGGTCATGGCATTTCTTTGTGTATGGCTCCTACAGGAGGTTGCGCATTAAGCAAGAATAATGAACAGTACTCTTCAGCATACTCTGACAATAAACTTGACATGAATGACGATGGCCGCGGAGTCTTGACGATAACTGGAACTATTAAAAACCGATACCATGATCACGAATTAAGACTGGTACGTTACGTATCAGTCGATGCCCGTCCGTCAAATCCTTTTGGCTCCTTTGAGCTCAACGATCTATTGCTTTCGTACTATCCTCTTTACAATGCTCACGCGAGCTGGTACTTCAAAACTGAATATGATAACCAGCCAAACATAATTATCATAAAACCTAGGGAAGAGATTGATTATGAGATAAAGGCCTACCCCCTAAAAGCTGGTGTTTACCACGTTCATTCGAGCTTTGTCTTTGATTACGTAAATGATGGCGAGTATCGCTACTATCAGTCTGTCGGCAGAGGAGAAACTGTGACCGTTGTTGGTTCCCATATGATGACAGCGGGCGAGGTT
The DNA here is from genome assembly GCF_050748925.1 of Nitrososphaera sp. Lineage (GTDB taxonomy): Archaea > Thermoproteota > Nitrososphaeria > Nitrososphaerales > Nitrososphaeraceae > Nitrososphaera. The sequence continues at coordinate 13 of NZ_JBOGQF010000116.1, read as the reverse complement.
ACACAGTTAATTC
>NZ_JBOGQF010000115.1:0-5625 GCF_050748925.1 Nitrososphaera sp. | reverse complement strand
GTCAGGACCTTGACCGCGCCCCCTGGTGCCAGCTTTTTTGCAAGGGTGCCAAACATCCATTCTTCTGGCGCGGCAGGCATCGAGCGTTCCGGCATGACTATCAAAAAGTTGTCTATCGACCTGTCGGCAATCGATGGCAAGAGCTTGCGCTCGTCGCCCCAGAACGCCGAGGCGTTTTGCGGGTCGAGCTCGGCGAGCCTTGACTTTGCCTTGAACACCTCGCTCTGGTCCTTGCCAATGCCTATGAAATACTCTGACCAGTTGTCAGACGCCATCGCCTGCAGCATCTCGCCCCTGCGCATCCCAAGCTCCATGTTGAGCTTGAAGTATATCCTGCGCGCCGTTTCGATCGTACGGTTGAGCGGCGTAGAGGGGTTGCCCTCGTGGAAGAACTGGTATATGAGATTCCAGCGCCGGCGAAAGACGTAGGGAAAGGTCTTTTGGCCCATGAGCTGCTTGAAGAGCTCAAGGTCCGCAAAATCCGCAAAGAACGCGTCGGTCCTGGAGACCGCTTCCAGCTTTGGCAGGTACAGCTCGTCGTAGAGGTTGTTGACCCTGTCCCACGCCCTTACTGGGTCAGAGCCCATGTACGTCACGGAAAGGTCGGCAAGCCACAGCACCTCTGCCATCAGCTTTATCCTGCCATTATCCTTTAGCTGCGACAGGAGCGACTCAAACCTCTCCTGCGCAAAGACTGACTTGAAGAACGGGAACTCGGTTCTCCAGATGAGGGCCTCCGCGACCACGCTTTCAGTAGGCGTCCAGCCGGCCTTGACATAGTCGGGATGCGTCGTCGAGTATTCTTCCGGCGCGACAGTTATGGACTTGAACTCGCGGAAATAATCCTCAAGCTCGGCAAGGGTCATGGTAAAGTAGGCGTCGAGGATCCTGGTCCTCTGGATCTCTTTCATGGTCCTGACTACGCTTGGGCCCCTTGGCTTGTCCTGCTCTGCCGCAAGCGGCTGTCCCGGATCATAGTCGTGCAGGAGCCCTGCCACGAGCATCATCTCATAGTCCTTTGGGCCAAAGCCGTGCCCCTGGAACTCTTCTGGCAGCATCTGGATGGCCACGTACGAAACTTCGAAGGAGTGGTGCAGGTTGTGGTACTCGCTTGCGCCCTCGCCAAGGCCCATGCGGGTATACGCGGTCTTTAAGAACCTCGCCAGCGCTTGCAGCTGCGCCACCCTTGCCGGTGGGATCTTTTTCTTTTCTGCAAGCTCTATTATCGCCGCCAAAAGGTCGCCGTCGCTCACGTTTGCAAGGTTGGCGTTGGTGTGGTCTACTTTGCGCTCCTTGGCGCCGGGAAATTTGCTTATGACCTGCCTGTAGACAAGCCGCAGGGGCAGGCTCTTGTTGAGGTAGATGACAAACGTCATGAACCGGTACGGATACCGGACGCGCAGCCGCTCCCACCCGGAGACTTCGCTGGTGGCTGCCACTATCTTTATGTTGACGTCTGAAATGAGGGCGCTCAGCTCGTTGCCGTCCATGTCCCTGTCGGTAAAGCGCTGGCGCTCGGTGTTCATTACGAGCCACTGCGGTATCTTTACCACATACTGCCGGCCCACCACACGCTGCGTGACCGCGACTTTGTGCAGCCCCTCGCTAAACGGGAGGTCCCTGTCGCGGACCACCTGGAGCCTGATCTCGCGACCTGGATTTTGCAACGACAGCAGTATGTGCCAGTACTTGCCCTTGTCCATCCACGGCGGCACCGTCGTTTCCTTGTCCCAGAAATCGACCGGGCCGGCGGGCACAAAGCCGTTTTCATATTCCTTTGTCACTGGGTTGTACGACTTGTACTCGTACTCGCCTATCATGGGGTCGAGCCTGCGCGCGGCAAGCCTTGCCTCGATGACTTCGGACATGGACTTTGTGAACTCGCGGTAGGCCATGACGCCCCAGATGGTCCCAAGCGCGCTGAAAAGAGTGGAAAGGTCAGCAAAGATGTCGATTGAAGAAGGGTCGACGAAGTACTTTGGCAAGAGGGGTATGCCAAACCAGCCTGTGGCGAGCAGGCCCGCAAAGGTAAGGATGATGAAAAGCCACCTTGCAATGTCGTGGTAATAGAGGCTGAAAGGCAGTACGGCATGCGAGCTACCGCCCCCGCTAACCCCAGGTTTATCGCTCAACGTTTTTGCCTGCCGGTTACCAGACAAGTCCCATCCGTCTATATATTGTCTTATGATTATCTGACCGCGTCCTGCAGGCCCTTCCATTCTTTGGGCTGGTGCGTCCCCCATTTTTCATAACAGACTGCCTTGGCAAGGTCCATCCTCGGGAGCCAGCCTACCCTCTCAAGGTCCGGCCTTGGCGCAAACTCTTCGACGTAGCCGAGGCACAGGTACGCGACCGGCTTGACATGAGCGGGGATGTCGAGTGCCTTTTCAAGGTCCTCGTTTGACAGTATGCTGACCCAGCCGACGCCGACGCCCTCTGCCCTTGCAGCGAGCCAGAGGTTCTGGATTGCGCAGCAGACGCTGTAGACGCCCGTGTCCTCGATGGACGTCCTGCCAAGCACAAAGGGCCCAAAGCGCGTCGGGTCGTACGTGACGCAGACGTTCAATGCTGATTCCAAAATGCCTTCCAGTTTCAGCTTTGCATACTGGCCTTGGCGCTCCTTCTCACCTTCAAGCATCTTTATCGACCGGTCGCGCTCGCGCGCAAACGAGTCCTTGACCTGCTGGCGAGTTCCTTCATCTTTTATCAGGATAAAGTTCCATGGCTGCGAAAACCCTACCGATGGCGCGTGGTGTGCCGCGTTCAATATGCGAAACAGGACGTCGTCCGGGATGTCCTTCTGGATGAAATGCGACCGCACGTCCCTCCTTGAGAATATCGCCTTGTAGAGGCCTTCTTTTTCCGGGCCGGTAAAGTCAGTCAAGTCAGCGCGTCCTTGGCGCATGTCGGGATATTAGACTTGCGCTGCCGCCACGTTTTTGGATATCTTGCTGACGTTTTCCGGGTAAAGGTCGATGCCGACGAACCTGCGGCCAAGCGACACCGCGGCAATACCCGTGGTGCCCCTGCCTGCAAACGGGTCGAGCACCCAGTCGCCTTTCTTTGTCGCAAACAGGATTATCTTTTTCACGAGATCTTCCGGGAATATGGCAAAATGCTCGTTGCCAAAGTGCGCCCTCGTCGCTATCTGCCAGACGTTTGAAGGGTTCTTGCCCTGCGGGTTGCAGACTGCAAAAATGGGGTAATGCCTGTGGTCGCCTATCCTGCGCCGCGTCGCGTGCCGCTTGAACTTGCGGTAGCACGTGGGGCAGAACTTTTCCGGGTCATAGCCGTAGGCCCTCGCTATTTCAGACGTGCTAGGCAATTCTGAAATGGGGGTGTCCGGAGTAGAGCTGTGAATCTCCTTTGCGATGCGCTCGATCTCTTTTTTGTCGGGGCTCTTTGGCGCGGTCTGCACCATGGCGGCGGGGGGCACGCGGTTGCGCCCCTCTGCGGCCTCGTTGCCCATCACCCTGACGGCGTCAAGGTTTGCATACGAGCGGGCGCTCTTTGAAAAGAACAACACGTATTCGTAGGCCTGCGAAAAATTGTCGCGCGAACTTGAGCTGATGTTGTTTTTCTTGTACCAGATAATGTCTTCCCTGAACTTGTAGCCTGCCTCAGACAGCCTGCCTGCAAGCCTGTGGGGCACGCGGAGCTTTTCCTTCCTGCGCCGGGTGTCGCCTATCACTATCCAGAGGCTGCCGTCCTCTGCAAGCAGCCCCTTGCAGGCCGCAAACACCTTTGCCAGCGAATCGAGGTACTCGTCGACGGTCTGTTCCCTGCCTATCTCGCCCTTGTCAGAGCCATAATGCCTGTGGCCGTAATAGGGGGGCGACGTGACTATGGCGCGGAACCTGCCCTGCGGGAGCCGCCTGACAACCTGGCCGGCGTCGCCCTGCAACACTTCAAAGGACTCGTCGCCCAACTTTTTAAGAGACGCCTGCAGACATTCTTAACCTTATCTGCGCAATGTGTAACAATATATTTGGGCGCCAGAGGTAGTTGCCGTAAGGTCTACGTACGCCTAGCGGGCGGGTGGTCTAGCTCGGTATGATACCTCGTTGACATCGAGGTGGCCGCGTGTTCAAATCACGCCCCGCCCACTTTTTACTATGTTCTTGCAAAACGAGCTCGTGAATGGCGCTCATTTTTTTGTCCTATCCAATTACGGCATTCCGTGACGAAGGCCATCGTTCTTATGTGAAGGGCGGGCATAAAATTCGTGAACACGATATTCCCTCTGTACCAGTATGAAGAGGCGACGGCTCTTGATCTATTTGAAACCTGCCATTCAGTTTTTAGCTGCGGACCATGGATACCGATAATCCCCGGTTCGCAAGACGGGCCTGATCTTGACAAGCAGTGGGAAGGGGATGACGATGACGACAATTGAGTGCCAATGCATATTGAAAAACCAAGATACGCCTGCCCGGCCCCTATTTTCTATTACCATCTATGGCAGGCTGGTGCGGTTTTCTTACTGCCGGTGTTAACTGGAAGGAACGCGGTACACAACGATAGGTGGCTATTTTCTATACTCCCTATGAGCAAGAACTGATGGGCATATTGAGAGCTCACCCAAACTCTACCATTGCAGAAATGAAAATGTACATTGGATTCAGGAAAGGGAACGACGTGCCACGCGCGTTGAACAGCCTCCGCGTGAAGGGGATTCTCTTGCATAATAATGACAAGCCTACGAGATATTCTTTATCTGACGCCGTGTAGCTATGGGGCAACCGCTAGTTCATGATGAAATTTCCTTAAACGAGGGCGTCGTTCCAACAAATTTGGCAATTTTGTGCTTTAGAAAAACTTCGTGTTCCTTGCCGCAGTCGTTGCACCGAAGCCGGACATTGCCCGAAATGCTCCGGTACTTTGGTTTTGTCACCTCGTCTTCCCGGATGCATTCCATCACGTTGCCACAATCGCACGAGAAACACAGTTTTGTCATTGTAGAAAATCAGCCTGCCACAATCATTGTCACGGTCGATTTCACGTTTTCAATAGTGCAAATGTCTGCCATGAGGGTCCTGCGCAATTCCTTCTCCGTCGCGGAGTTTATTCTTACCACAAGGTCATAAATGCCAGACGTCTGGTAGACATTGCTTATTGCAGGAACCTTGTCCAGCTCCTTCATGACGCTTGGGACAAGCGAAAAACTGCAGTTGATGAGGATAAACGCGGAAACCATTGCAATGAATGTGACGTCGTACGACTATTAAACGGTTTAAAAGCCACCCACTGTTGCAGGTCAAAAGCCTGACAGTCGAGCATAGGCGGAGGTTATAAGCCGGTAAGCGGTATAGATCAGTGTTACAAAATAGTTTTCCCATGAAGGATTGGCACATTAATCACATGGAAAAGACGGTCGTGAAATATGTAAAAGGGCTGTCTGCCGACGCTTCTTCCTGGGAAAAGCGGAGGGACAAAAAATACGGCCGCCTCATCAATGTCTGCAGGCAAATCGACTACGACATAAAGCACGGGGTTGATAAAGACCAGGTCATTTTCTTCCTTGAAAAAGTCAGGTGCCACTCCTCCTTTTCGGATATCAGAAATAGCGACAGTTCGTTAGGCCGGCTGGATGAAATAAAACAGCACTTTTCGCCAGCGGCAAAG
>NZ_JBOGQF010000114.1:0-5688 GCF_050748925.1 Nitrososphaera sp. | reverse complement strand
CCAGAGGGTTCTCGCCCACTTTTTTTGCCCCCTCAAATATGCCGGAAAAGAAGGCTTGCCAGCCAATCCCGATGATTGCAAGGATGAGGACTCCAATGACTATCCAAGTTAGCATGCCCACGAGGTATACATGGCAAGAATCAGTATTAAAAATTGAGGAACAAGGTTCTATTTGACGGCAATGCAAGAATCAGCTAAATTAAAGCTACAGGTGAATTTGTCATCTGTCGATGTTTTTTGAGCCAAGCCATGAAGCAATTGCCGATGACGCTTTCTGAGCACCAGAGGTACGCAGGCAAGACGAGGTCAGAGCTGATAGACGAGATAGTCAAGCTCACTAAAGAAGTGCGAGAAAAGAACGACGAGATTTCGGTGTTAAAGAAAAAGATCGTCCTGTACAAGTCAATAAAATAAGGGAGAGTGAGGGTCCATCTAACCCATCACGAATGTGACCTGGACGCTCATCGAGACTTCTTGCTGTCCCGGCAGTATGTCGGTTCCGCCGTTTTCACCCTGCGCAGCGTCAAAGTTCTTGTAGTAGACAGGGAACGAGAAGTCGTTGAGATTTATCGACTGGACGCTCACGACACTCATGCCTACCGCCGCTGCTGCCTTGTCCGCACGTGACCTTGCATTGTCTATCGCCTGCTTGATGAGGCTGTCGCGGATCTCTTGCTGCTTTGCCTCAGAGACAAAGAAGTATGCGCCGCTCACGTTGTTTGCGCCCGCGTTCACTGCAGCGTCGATGACCTTGCCGACGTTCGCGCTTGCCTCAAGCGTCACTGACACCGAGTTGACTGCCCTGTAGCCGGTCACTTCACTCTTTGGAGCGCACTCTGGCGGCTGCGGGTATATGTCTATGCAAGGCGGGCTTCTGCTGTCATAGATAGGGAAGACGCTATAGTTGCTGGTAGCCGTCTGGTTTGCGGTGATCCCCAGGCCCTTCAGTGCGTCAAGGACGCGCTTCATTATCCTAGAGTTGTCGGCAACTGCCTTTGCGGCCGTGTCGCCCTTTGTGTCTACCCCGATGGTCACGGTGACTCTGTCTGGGTCGACTTTGACGGTTGCAGAGCCCGAAGTTGATACGGTTGGCTTGTCGCTAACTGTTGTCTTTGTAGGCTGCTCTTGCGCAACTGCTGTTGTCATCATCTGGCCACCCACTATGGTGGCTGCAACCATGCTGATTGCAAGTATGCCGGCAATCAGGGCAAAGTTGCGTCTTTTCATGTTTTGGTCTGACATGACGGCCTATACTACAGGAGCAGAATACCTAAGCCTAGGTTTCAGAACATGCTTCAGGCGGTGTTTTACGTTTCAGAACACCCATTTTTCGCCAGTTGCCGCGCTGTTTAGCCAGACAAATATTGTAATTTTTACATGTCATAATACAGAAATTGCAACAAGATATCTGCACAAGCCTTGTCAGACATGTTGAATAGGCGATTGCCGATTTTGGCGCGGAACGCCGGAACGAAAGCCTCCAAACAGGGCAATGCGGCTGTTCTAAAGTGTAGAATTAAGATGGATCGGTTGGTTAATAACGTCATCAGGAAGTGATTTGAAGAAATGGCAAGACTCCCGATGTATGGCATGGCCGGCATAGGCATAGCCGCAGCCATTGGCTTTGTATTCATCCTCAGCTCCATCAGTAGCAGCGTGCCGATAGGCGAGATCACGAGAATCGACACCCGCGGAGACCAGCCGGATGTTACGACGCTTGCCGTAGCGTCCACTCAAAAGCTAAACAAGTTCTCTTCGATTGACGATCTAAAGGCTTTCCTACTTAATACAGAGAGCGTCCGCAGTGCCTTGTCTGCCGCGTCGGGAGGCTCTGGAGTTTTCAATGGGATACAGGAGCGGACCCTAGAATCGGCAGACTCGGCAGCACCTCAGTCCACGGCTCCAGCACCGGCATCCCCAGAGGCAAAAGACGGAGCTCCGGTTGCCGCAGATTCATCTTACTCTACTACTAACGTCCAGGTGGCAGGAGTTGACGAGCCGGACTTTGTCAAAAACGATGGCAAATACGCGTACGTGTTGTCAGGCGACAAGCTAACGATTGCAGAAGTATATCCGGCCGAGTCTGCCAAGGTTGTGGCCAAGATCGGCCTGGACATCCAGCAGGGCCAGCAGCTGCAAAACATGTTCCTGAGCAACAACACCCTTGTCGTTTTATACCAGGAATACAGCGAGGACTATGTCATCCCGCAGTACGAGTTTGCACCCCAGCCGGTGTACGCGCCAAAGACGCATGCCATAGTGCTTGACATAACAGACAGGGCCAGCCCAAAAGTGACAGACAACTATTCTGTAATGGGTGCTTACAGCAACGCGCGGCTAATAGGCGACTATGCCTATCTTGTAACGACAAGCGACCTATACAACTATCGCCAGCCGCTGATACCAAAGATAGCAGGGCCGGTCACCATAGTCCCGGACATTTACTACTTTGACAACCCCGAGCCCTACTACAACTTTAACACCGTGACTTCGATAAACATCAAGGGCGGCGACGGCGCGGTCAATTCAAAGACCTTCATGATGAACCCTGCGTCCACCCTGTACGTGTCAGAGGGCAACATCTACATCGCGTACCAAAAGTACCAGCCGTACGGCTTTTACGAGCAGGAAAGCCGCGACAGGTTCTTTGGCGTGGTGGTGCCGCTGCTGTCTGACGACGCGCAGATGAGGATCAGGACAATCGACGCCGACAGCTCGCTTTCGCAGGCGCAAAAGTGGGACAGAATATCTGCAGCGCTTCAGGACATGTACAACCTGACAAGCGAGCAGGACAAGGCGGCGCTGATAGAAAAGATCCAAAAAGCCCTTGGCGAGTACGATGCAAGGCTGCAGAGGGACTCGATGAGGACCGTCGTGCACAAGATAGCGATAGGGCAGGCAGGCGAGCTTGATTATGTCGCAAAAGGCGAGGTGCCCGGCAGGCTCTTGAACCAGTTCTCGATGGACGAGAGCGGAGGCAGGTTCAGGCTCGCGACGACGGTCGAGTACTATTCGCCGTACTCGCAGGGCCTCTACAGCAACGTCTATGTCCTGAACGGCCAGATGGAGACGGTCGGCAAGCTGGAACAGATCGAGCCGGGCGAGTCGATATACGCGGCGCGCTTTATCGGCGAGCGGCTGTACCTTGTGACGTTCCAGAGGATAGACCCGCTCTTTGTCATCGACCTGTCGGCCGACCAGCCCAGGATACTTGGCGAGCTAAAGCTGCCGGGATATTCAAGCTACTTGCACCCCTATGACGAAAACCATATCATCGGCGTAGGCAAGGACGCCAAGGAAAACGAGTTTGGCGGCGTGCAGGCGACGGGAGTAAAGGTTGCGCTCTTTGACGTCTCTGACGTGTCAAAGCCGCGGCTTGTGGACGACCACATTATCGAGGGCCAGGGGACCGACTCTGAGGCGCTCAATGACCACAAGGCGTTCCTATTTGACAAAAGCAGGAACCTGTTGTCGCTTCCGGTGTCAAGCTATGACGCAGAGCCCAGGTACGAGCCGGACGGCAAATACATACCGCCCAAGACGTGGAGAGGGTTCTATGTCTTTAATCTCAGCGCAGGCGACGGCATTTCGCTAAAGGGGACGATAGAGCACGGAAACGCGACTGACTATTACTATGGTCAGGGAAGCAGGTCGTTCTACATCGGAAGCGTGCTTTACACCGTGTCGGCGAACAACCTGATCAAGATGAACGACATCGGCACCCTGCAAGAGCTGAACAAGCTGGACATTGGCGGCACGGGCGGCATCATAAACTACCCCGTGCCCCTTGACGACATAAGGTGACCGCGCTATTTTGAGCCTTTTTCAGGCCCTCCGGCCTTCTTTTCCGGCTCTTTCAGATTCGCCTCTATTGTGCCTTTAGCCTTCCGTATGGCTTCCGCGCACAGCTGCCGGATTTCGTCGTTGACTTCGACGCTCCGGATCTCTTCAAGCGTGTTGACCGCCTCGCTCCCAAAGCCGGCCAGCTCGCTGATGGCATTTCTTTTCTCGTCAACCTTTGACGACCACTTTGCAGTTTCCTTCAACTCGAATATCTTTGCGAACGACAACCAAGTCACCTGAATGGTTAATCGATTAACATGTATTTATTTATCAAGATTACATTATTATATAGAAATCTTGTATTCAGACTATCTAAATATATGAATATAACTATTTCATAGAATTTTCTGTGCAAATAACCGCGCAGGGTATAAGCAATGCCCGCGATATAACGTCATGCAAGAAGAGGGAAAGTCAGCGATCATGACCGACACGGAATACAACCTGCACAAGCAGCTCGCCGAAGAGCTTGCGTTCCTGTGGCACGTCGATGGATATATCAAAGATGCCGAAAAGGACGGCAATCGGAAGGCAGCGGATGCGTTCAAGCAGCTAAAAGTGGATGAGGAAAAGCACGCCAGGATGATAAAGCAGATGCTGTCGCAGGGAAAATAATTTTAGATAGCACCCCATACCCCAACCGATGTCAGAAGCAGACTCGGGAACGCCCACCGCAACAGAAGTAGAAACAGTAGCAAGCGAGCCGGTAGAACAGCCGGCAGTGCCAGTACAGGAACGCGTCGTTTCAAACGAGGAGGTCATGATAGCGCAGACACTGTCGAGGATAAAAAAACAGTCCAAGCAGCTTGAAAAGACAGGCAGGACTATCGATCAGGTCCTTGACTCTCTTAAAAAGGCGGACAAAGAACGCGCCAGGCACTCCAAGCAGGTCGAGTTGCAGAACAAAAAGGTCCTGTCGCAGATTGCGCAGCTGCAGAAAAAGTTGGCCAAGCCCAAGAGCGCAGCCAAGCCAAAATCGGGCAAAAAGAAAAAGGCCCGGCCCAAGAGGCGCTAGGCTAAAAACCGCCTATTTGACGCCACCTAGGGCACCCTGTAGATCTACTTGACTACTACCTGTCCGGTCATCCACGGATGGACTACGCAGATATAGTCATAGGTCCCTGCCTCTTCGAACTTGACGCTGAAAGTGCTTATTTCCTGCAAGCCTTGAGGCGTCTGCCCTTCCGGCCATATCCAGCCCGAATTGACATATTTTTCAGTTCCCGTCAGCGTATAGTTGGCGTTTGGCGGCATGTATGAGACGGCGCCGTCAGCTGCCACAGTGGCCGCGTTCAGGCTTCTCGCATTCAACCCAACCATCGCAGTTCCTGCAGGACCGGGAAAAGTCACCGCCTCGGCGTTAGCGCCGGGCTGGAGCGGGGCCACGTTTGTAGAGTTGGAGATGGCAAATGGAGCCACAAAGTCCGCCCACTGGCTCTGGTCCATCACGAACGTCACGGTGTGCGGCTCTGCCACCCTTGTCGGATTGTACCATGTTACGCTTTCACCGGCCTTGATCTCGGCCACCTTTGGCGAGAACTTTGTCAGCGGCGCAACAGGGCCGCCGCTGCCGGCTTTGACCATGAAAACGCCGTCTTTGTAGCCTGTCTTTGCGCTGGATGAGATCTTGCCTTCGCTTGCTGCCATCGTGCTGCTGACGGCGGTGCCTGCGACCAGGACCGCGCCGGCAACCATGGCGATTGCGATAATTGCGTACCTATTCATCGGCGTCAGTTAGGTACCACTACGATATACCTTTTACCGCTTTAGCGCAGCGTTTTTGATCTCGCTCAGAAAGCCAAGAAATGTTATGGCATGCTCCGTGCTGCACTTGCTGCATACAAG
>NZ_JBOGQF010000113.1:0-5765 GCF_050748925.1 Nitrososphaera sp. | reverse complement strand
AGGTGCCGGCAAGTCGACGTTTTGCACGTACCTTGCCAACGTGGCCATCGGCCGCGGCATTACGCCGTGCATAACTGATGGCGACATTGGGCAGGGTGACCTCGCGCCGCCTGCAGCCATGGGAGCGGCTCCCATGGCCGCGCCTGCAACAGACCTTCGCGATGTCGATGCCCGGCTTTTCGAGTTTGTCGGCAGCATCTCGCCTGCGGGGCGCGAGAGGCTGGTGGCAGGCAGGATGAGGTCGCTCCTCGGCCGGACCCGGCACCTTGCAGGGCTGCACATCATCAATACTGACGGCTATATCGACATAAGGTACAAGAGGATGCTTGCACGCGCGCTAAAGCCTGACGCGATAGTGGTCCTTGGCAGCAGGCAACTTGCGGCAGAGCTGAAAGGCCCCTGGCAGATGTTGCCGGCAAGGTCGTCATGGCAGGCGGCAAAGACCTACCATGAAAGAGTTGGCCACAGGCTGGAGCAGTTTATGCGCTTTGTTGGAGAAGGATCTGCAAGCAGGAAGACAAGCGATGTCAGGTTTGTTCACGGTGGCCGGCCGGCGCTGCTTGCGGCAGAAAGCATGTTTGTGGGCCTTGGCGAAAAAGGGAGGGTAAGTGGTTTTGGGATAATAGAAAGCATTGACGAAAATATCGCGGTAAAAACAGATGTCCCGCATTTTACGATGGTCTGGCTGAGCGACATCGGTCTGAAAGACGGGATTGAAAGTCGGCTGCCTTGAGCAAGCACCGCCTCTCGGTTTTGCTCACATGCGCGTTTCCAGTGTATCAACAAAAACGCGGGTAATTGTTGTTCTTTTATGACTGCTGGGCGTAGATGTCTGCGGTTGCTCCTGGGGTGAAATATTGTTCTGGCTGCGAGCTGTTGCAGCGAAAAAGCTCTTGCCGCCACAAAAAGGAAAAATCATCAAAGGGGACTATCCGCAGTGGTTTATGGTATAAACATGGACGACGCTTGAGGTTCATCGATAAAAAAGGTCTCTCCCGCGCGGATGCCTCAATGTCCTCCTTCAGCCCGCAATCTCTCTGTACGTCTCGCAGATCAGGAGCATCTCTTTTAGAATTATCCTCGTTTCTTTTGAAGTCTTTTTCCTTTCCAAAGCCAGATGGATGTCTTTTTCCACAGACAGCATCATTTTGTGTCCTGGTTGCTCTTCAAGATTGGAGTAATGTCTGCCGTGCATAATGTCCGTTTCAAGAAATGCAACGTCGCGTGTCTATAATAGCAGAATGTTGGTTGAAAAGCTACAACATTTGATGGGCGGGCCATTGGCGACGTGGGATACAGACGAACGTCTTTTATAATTTCAGGACAGACTAACCCGTATAGAATGAGCACGATTGAAGATGTGGTGAAGGAATTTTCAGAGGCAGACAATGCGATAAGGTCGGTCTTTCCAAAGGTTGATCCTGTTCTAGTAGTCAGGTTAATTTTTGACCAGAAAGCAAAAAGGCATAACATTTACACTGTCGAGGCCATCCTCAAGGACGGACAAGACACCGAAACCGTCAGAAAGCGGGTGATCGAAGCCACTGGGATGGCACCTGGGTTTTACCTTCAGGGCACAAAGATGATAACCAGCCACAAACTAGACCTGCAGCTGCTAAAGCGCATCAATGATGTCGATTATGTAGTCAGCGTCAAGGGAAGCCCATATAGTGCTGGCGGCTCGACGGATTTCTGATATGACCGGAAGGTAAATTTCAAAAACCAGATTCGATTCTAGATTCATATCCTTGATGTATAAGGCGAATTTACAAGTAAAACGAGCGTAAATCCCACCCTCCGCTCTCGTTCCTTACTGGCAGGCAAGCACTTCCCGTCTGCCTGAAATAATCGAGCTGCTGCATAATCTGTTGACTTGGATTTCATTTTACGTTGCAAACGCCGGGTCCCTTATCCCAAGCGCCGCAAAAGCCTCAAGCCTCTGCCTGCACGCGTAGCACTGGCCGCAGTGCGTATCGCCTTCGCCGTGGCAGCTCCATGTCAGCTCCATCGGAACGCCAAGCTCCTGAGCGAGCCGGACGACGCCTATCCTGTCAAGGTCTGCAAGCGGCAATGCTATTTCATATGCCTTGCCGTCGCACAGCAGGCAGCCTTCGCGCAAGAGCGCGTTCAGTTTTTCAATATAGCCCCTGGTCGCGTCTTTGAAGAATGACACGTCGTGGCTGTTGTGGCCGCCGATTATCCACTTGACGCCAAGATATTCTGCATAGTGCGCGGCAATAGAGTAAAAGATCATGTTCCTTGCAGGCACGTATGATGCCCACCTATCGTCCGGGCCGGAGAACTGGGCATGGTCAAAGTCGGAAGCCTCCTTGACAAAGGGGACGTCCACTTCGGCAAGCTCTACCCCTGCGGCCTGCACGAGCATCGCGGTTGCCTGCTTTTCCTTTTCAAGCCGGCCAAAATAGTTGAACGTGATGGCCGAAACTTTGTGTCGCTGCCTGGCCCAGTACAGGCAGGTGGCGGAATCCAGCCCGCCAGAGAGCATCACCAGCGCCTTATCCATCTTTTTTTACGCCGGCGATGATGTGCGCGCCCTTGTTCACGCCTTCATAAATGTAGACGCCTAGGGCCTCCACGTTTGGCGGCATGCGCGGCGCAAGCAGCTTGATAATCTCTGTCGACAAATTTTCAACAGTGGCCTCGCCGGGCATCATGTAGGTCGTCATCTTTGGCAGCTGCAGATTAAAGTAGCCCCGGGGCCCCTGGAACTCGACGTAATAGTGCGTGTCGTCTTCCTTTTTGAGGTACCTCTTGTTGATAAAGAACTTGTGGTCTATGGCGTTTAGCGCGTCCTTGATTATGCGCTTGGCGTCCCCAAAGTCGACCACGAGGTTGTTTTTCATGCTGCCGATTATCTCTACCATGACAGTAGACGTGTGGCCGTGGAGCACCGAGCACTTTTCAACCAGCGGCAGTATGTGGGCATAATCAAACGCAAGCGACGGGTCCTCTATGAATATCGAGCCGGTCGCCATCCGTTCCTGTTCGTCGTAAAAGAACATCGAGTCCATCTCGCTCACCTTGCTCGCATAGCGCGAGTGGCCCACTGCAATGACGTCAAGGCCCGGCATAGCCTCCTTGACCTTTTTGAACTTGGCCGCGTCCTCCTCAGAGTCGATGACTTCTATCAGCTTGCTGCCGGCTGCAAAGTCTATTCTGGCCTGCGAGCCGTCAGGCAGCGACACCATCGCGCCGTAGTTGTAATCGTGGCCCAGGAACGCAAGCATCTTTGCGACCGACAGCTCGGCTCTGCTCAAAAGAAGGTTGCCATTGCCGTCAATGTACCGTAGATCGCTATCTAGAACGACCCGCTCATTAGGCATCAGTTTGATGCAAGTTGGCGCGCTATCTATATAAACGGTATCTCGGGGGACAATCAATTCCTTGTCGTGGGCTCGTAAAGCCGGGTCTGGCGATACACGCATGCCAAAACTGCGCTAAACTATTGGGTCGTGTCCAGCCAGTACAGGGTCTTTCATGCCATGGCCCCTGCCAACGTGGCTTTCTGTAGAGTGGCGAGCTAGCATCCAGTGACCATGCGCACATCTTTCAAAAATGACAGTTATTCCAGTATCCCAAGACGGGAGGGAACTATCGTCTTGATCACTAGTAGGTGACTGCTGACCATGTTTTATACAAGACGATGAATAATCCATCATCGATTCCCCAGAGTCGATAGGTCACAGGGGGTTGCTGAATTGAGTCCCAACCGTTGAGCAACCCTCTGCACCTTGCTCTCTCCTATCTGCCAATACGGGAGAGCAACAGAGTGGGCACGCGGTAATGATTAAAAAAAGCTGCTCAAACATGTTCCAGAGTTATCCTACTTGCACAAGAAACCACCAAGCAGTTTGATTTTTGATGGCATAGGAAAATTACATGAATCGCTTGGCGCTGCCAAGGATCCGCAGGATGTAGAGATGAAGCCCGACCCGGCGGTAATCTGGCGTGCCTCTTCAAGGTCGTATGCGGGAAAAACCTTTCTTTCGCGGGTATAAGTATTTTAGTTGCTTTTCTCAATCAATTTTGCTGTTTTGCCCGAAATAGATGGTGCAGGCCTGATTTCAAATGCGCAATTAAAGCGGGCAGTGGATAGTCTGGCCAAAATCCTTGGACGCTCTACCGTGGACATGCTCGTAATGGATTTTGAAAGACACGGGATTTTGCTTGAAGGCAGGGGGCCGTATGACATGGCGCATGTTAGAGAGACCCTCGTGAGGATCTTTGGCTCTGAAGGCGGCCGGCTTGTCGCTGAAAGGGTGCAGGTTGCCCTGCAAAGCGACGCCAACCCATAACGCTTTATCACGCCCGCGCCTACGGGAAACGTTGCTGCAGGAGCTGAGGGACGCGCTTTGCCGGGCGGTGGAAGACACCGTGCCGGAAAAGGCGGTTGCCGTGGCCTTTTCAGGAGGCGTGGACAGCACGATGCTGGCAAAGATATGCGCCGGCCTTGGCAGGCAAGTCTTGCTCATCACGGTGGGCTTTCCCGGCTCTCACGACATCGAGTTTTCACGGCAAATCGCGCAAAAGCTTGGAATGGCGCACAACGTGGTAGAGCTGGGCGAGGCAGATTTTGAGCGCGACCTGCGAGCCGTCCAGCAAGCCATAGGTTGCAGTAATACATCGCACATTGAAAACTGCATTGCCTACTTTTACATCGCAAGGGCAGCAAAGGGCGCGGGCCTCGACATTGTCCTGAGTGCCAACGGGTGCGATGAGCTGTTCTGCGGCTACAACGGCTACCGGTCAGTCTATGAAAAAGGCGAGCCTGCCATAATGGCGTTCATGGAGGAAAAGCTAGCAAACGAACTCGTCCTCGTGCAGGAAATATCGCAGGTTGCAGGCGAGTTTGGGGTGCAGGTGAGGCAGCCCTTCCTTTCGCCGGGTTTTATCCTGTTTGCAAAAACGATACCTGTCGACCAAAAGATCGGGGGGCCGGATGACCTTGTCAGAAAGCACATACTGAGGCAGGCCGCGCTTTTGGTGGGCGTGCCTGAAGAGTCGGCCATGAAGCCGAAAAAGGCGCTGCAGTACGGGTCGCTCATACACAAGAATTTCAAAAAACTATAAGGCACGCTAGCGGGAGGCAGACGGAGCCTGGAATAAAAAGCTCAGGAACCTTTTACGAGGATTCCTTTGAGTTCCTGGTTGTCCAGCAAGGTGTCGATGAGCTTTTGCTGCTCTTCTTTTGAAAGTTCGTTTGACATCTCTAGCGAGTCGATCGCCTTGAGCTTCCAGAAGTTGGTGAGCGCGCTGTCGACGGTCGTCTGAGAGTCGTAGACTACCTTGCCAAACGCGGTGAGGGTGTATTTGCCACTTTTCTTCCTCACGAGACCTGCCTTTGTCATCCTAGAGAGCCGGGAATAGTACTGCTTGCGAGTGAGCTTGGTCTTGCCCTTGAGGTTCTCGCTGTCAATGCTGCCGACTGCAATAGTCTTGAAAAGGTCCATAGACTTGTCGTCTGAAATGGTCCGGAGTACCGTGGCTGTTGTCTGAGACTTGGCCATTTTCTTATCGTAGCTTGAATTCGCAAGCATATTACCTGTTAGGTGCATAATGCAGTAGCTAACACTATAAAGTATCCATAAATGGATACAAATCGTGAGGCGCAGTGCCCATGAAGGGGTCCGCTTCCTCCTGTGGACCTCAGACCAAGAGCACTCCGACTGCCAAGCTTGTCTGCAGCACCATGTGTAGCGGGAACCACTTTTTGTGTTGCCTGCGCATATAGTCTACGTCCATTG
>NZ_JBOGQF010000112.1:0-5782 GCF_050748925.1 Nitrososphaera sp. | reverse complement strand
ATGGTAGCTTGGCTGTACATTATTCGGATAGGAAAGTCGCATAGATGAGATGGAAGAGAGAAGCACCAAACAAGGGTGCCAAAAACCAAGACGGCAACAAGGATGGAAATCCTCCTCAAAAAGAGTCCACGACTCTTGATAGCTATGACTGCTATTCTATTCTGGGTGTGACATATAATGCCGACAAGGACGAAATAAAACGAGCGTACAGGATGCTTGCCCTTCAGTACCATCCAGACCGCAACAAGTCGGAGGAAGCTATTGCAATTTTCAGGGTTGTCCAGATGGCCTATGATACTCTTACTGATGAAGGCAAGAGACGACGTTACGACTCAACCATACCTGCCTTAGGCAGTACGAAACAGAGCGTAATCAAAGTCGAACTGGACGGTGCCTTCACTGAAGGCTATGCGTCAGATGACAGAGTTGCCATTAGCATTGCAGGTATGGACGAGGCTATTGTCATTGAAAACAGCATATCTGTCCCGTCTGTCTGGATCCATAGCGCCGAGTTTCACAAGCAGTATTCCCTCTTTACAGATATAGCGTTTGAAAGACTGTTCAAGGCACTGTATGAAATAATGAATCCTCGTGAAGATCTAGATGATGTCGAAGTGGTCGGCGTCCCAAAGTTGCGCGCACATTTCGATGCCCGGTTCTGGAATCGTGGGCAAACCAACGTTTCAATGTATTGCTACAGCTCGATGAGTTTCACGATTATCAATGGCTTGCCTTACATCTACTTGCATGGAGCCAGGTACCACAATGCCCAACATGAAATTACAACGGAATTCTATACGAAAATGAAAGAAGCCATAAGCAATATTATCAGAGCCGAGTTGGTAGGGACAGTTGAACCCCCGGCTGAAGTCCTGGAGCCTGTCACAATTTTTCAACCCGTCAAGCAAGTCAGCGAACTGAGACTACCTCCCAGAGAAATTTGCTTGATGTTTACGACCCTGTGCAGGACAAAAAGCGCACAAGCAGCTCGACATGCTCTCAAAGGTATATGGCGTCCCGTCAATGAGGACAATATTTCAGCATAGGTTTCCCATTAATGACATGGTCTGCAAAGATGCCCTGGCTGTGTATTATTCTGATGAAATGACAGCGTATTTCAGGCCCGAGGGGACCACAATGACGACGATCTTGCACGAGTTTTATCATCACCTGGTAAACTGCTATGGCGCAAAGGACATGCTGGACTATCAAATCATACCCGATCCCGTCACAGGTTACTATGCCCGCAACGAAAGGGAAGAACGAGCAGCTGACAGCTATGCCAGGACCTTTGTAAGAAGGACCTTGGGATAATCAGGAAAAGGGTATCACGCGCCTCGCGACATATCAATAAGCATCAGTCGTTGAGCAAAATGTGACGTAAGGCGGGTCATGATGGAGATAAGATTAGGTGAATCGTAGGGGAATATCTCTACACAATCCGATTCCATAAAATTATAGTACTAGAACCGCAGCTGAACCGGGTGTATTGCTCCAGCCGGTGTTTTGCAAGCCGATTGCTGTGCTATTATTGACATCCTTGATGCTGTTGCCTGTTGCACTCTCGGCTCCTGCATATGCAACTGAAGAATCCTTTCCCATTAGTACAGTCTCCCTGGGCAAGGAAGGGTGGGATAACGGCTCTCCGTCCGGCGTTGCCATCGACCATGAAACCAATCTGGTGTACGTCGCCAGCCGTAATTCAGACACCGTTACCGTGATAGACTCTGCGACAAACAAAGTTGTTGACATCATAACTGTCGGGCCGGAACCCTGGGACCTGGCAGTCAATTCTGATACCCATATCGTTTACACTGTAAACAGAAGCCCCCGCACGGTTTCCGTCATAGATGGGACGACAAACGAGGTAGTTGCGGCACTTGATTATTCAGAGTACGGAACTCGGTCAGTACAAAGCATAGCCGTCAACACGGAGACGAACAGGGTGTACGTGCTGCTGAACAACGGGCCTGCCCGGCAGGCTCTGGTTTCAGTCATAGATGGCGCTTCAAATGAGATTGAATCGACGTTCAAGGTTGCAGACCTGAAACCGGATTATGATGTATTGGAAAGCACGCGGGCCATCGCGGTAAACTCGAAAACAAATGAGGTTTACGTGACGAGGGATTCTGGCGCCCTGTTGGTCATTGACGGCTCGGATAACAGAGTCGTCAACACTGTGGCAACAGGGAGAATGCCAAATGGCATTGGAGTGAATGAGCAGACTGACATGATTTACGTGTCTAATTTTGGCTCGCAGTCGATTTCTGTAATAGACGGCTCGACAGGCGAAAGAGTTGACGAGATGGCTACTTTCCTCGATCCCCAGCGGATGGAAGTTGATGAGGAAACAAACACGATCTACGTTACCAGCTATGGAGAAGGCGTATCAGTCATCGACGGCGCATCTAACAAAGTGAGAAATTCGATAAAGGTGGGCGAGTTTCCCGAGGGCGTCGCCTTTAACCCGGACAGCGGCCTTTTGTACGTGGCAAATGCGGGCTCAAATTCTGTGTCTGTAATAGAACTGGGCCGTCTGGGATGGCAGACGGCTTTTGCGGTGGGCAGATTCAGCTATGCAGAGCCGCCAAAGCCGGACCAGATATTCAAGATCCAGTATCGCGTGATTAATGGGACAGCAGAGAACTTTCGGGCGCAAATGGGGGCTTCGGCCAATGTAAGCTCTGTTGACGGCGGGATATTGGAGATCAAGTACCCTAGAAACTATCCGTACACAAACTCTAATTCTGATCAGTTTGAACCACCAGTACTCTTTATCAATGGAATGGAACCGCCTCAAGTTCCTACTCCTGAAATAACAGAGTGCTTTTTTGTGTTTTCAATCCCGTTTAAGGAAAGTATTGGGATTGAGCTTGCATGGGCATATTTGCTTTGGCAGGAGCCGTTCCATGGCGACGAGATCCCAGACTACTGCATTACTGAAACAGTAGTCCCAGATGTGGTTGTAAAGAAGGACGGCACGATCTCTCCTCTGCACCAATTCAAAGCAGGGGTAAAGGCCCAAGACGTGATATGTGGAGGTATTCTGGAGCCCGAGGAATACAGGCTTGTCATACACCCGGACGGACGACCGTACTGCGTAACCCGGGAATCGGCGACAGAATTGATACAGCGGTGGGGAGTGACTATTCCTGCAAGACCGAGCTGACGTAATGCACTTCTAGCGCAAGGTAATCTGCTTTTGCCCCCCCCCAACCACCATACCTATCGGCGCAGGCGCTGCCGCCGGTATAAAAGAACTGTTGTTTCCAGCATTTTCCACTGGAAACGCGCACACGCGCTATATCCTGATCCTGACGCCGCTCTTTTTCAGGTATCTCTTCACCTTGTCGACGGTCGACTTTTCATAGTGGAATATCGACGCGGCAAGTGCAGCATCGACATCTGCCTTTTCAAACACGTCGAGCATGTGTTTTGCGCTGCCGCAGCCGCCTGACGCAATGACCGGCACGCTGACTGCCTTGCAGATGGCCTTTGTCAGCTCGATGTCGTAGCCGTTTTCCGTTCCGTCCGCATCGATGCTCGTGAGCAGGATCTCGCCGGCGCCCCGTGACTCTACCTCCTTGACCCATTTTATCGCGTCAAGGCCCGTCCCTTCCTTGCCGCCGTATATCATCACCTCGAACCAGTGCCTGCCCTTGCCGTCTTTGAATTCAGTCTTGCCAGTCGTGTCGCCGTACCTTCTCTTGGCGTCTACCGCCACCACGACGCACTGCTTGCCAAAGATATCCATCAGCTGCGTCACCAGCCCTGGGTTCTTGACCGCGCCAGTATTGATCGAAACTTTGTCTGCGCCTGACAGCAAGATGTCGCGAGCATCTTCGAGCTTTTTTATTCCGCCGCCGACCGTGAACGGGATGTCTATCACCGTCGCGACCTTTTTCACCACGTTCTTCATGGTGTCGCGCCCCTGAGTCGACGCCGTTATGTCGAGAAACACCAGCTCGTCGGCGCCCTGCTCTTTGTATTTTTTCGCCAGCTCTACAGGGTCACCGGCGTCCTTGACGTCTGCAAAGTGGACCCCCTTTACCACCCTGCCGCTGTCGACGTCGAGGCACGGGATTATGCGCTTGGCAAGTGTCATGCTATAGCCTTCACCCTCTCTACGCTCACCCTGACGTCATACATCGCCTTGCCAAGGATGACTGCCGAACACCCCGCGCTCTTTACCCTCAGCGCGTCTTCGACGCTTGAAATGCCTCCACTGGCTATGATCCTGGCCCCCGATGCTACTGCTTGGGACAGCGCGGAAATGTCGGGGCCGGCGAGCGTGCCGTCACGCTCTATGCTTGTCAGCAAAAAGTCGTCGATGCCCATCGCCCTAAATTGAACTATCGCGTCCTGCACGCCGACGCCAGACGACTCTTGCCACCCCTTGACCATCACCTTGCCGC
The DNA here is from genome assembly GCF_050748925.1 of Nitrososphaera sp. Taxonomy (GTDB): domain Archaea; phylum Thermoproteota; class Nitrososphaeria; order Nitrososphaerales; family Nitrososphaeraceae; genus Nitrososphaera. The sequence continues at coordinate 1,367 of NZ_JBOGQF010000112.1, read as the reverse complement.
CTGCCTGGTCGATGGATATCACTATCCTGCCGTGATGTTTTTTCGCCAGCTTTCTGACTGCCTCCGGGTCGCTGTAGGCCATGGTGCCGATGACTACTCTGGCGGCCTTTTCAAGCGCCTCCTTGGCCACCTCTGGCGTCCTGATGCCGCCAGCGACCTGTACCGGCGCCTTGACTGATGAAACTATTTTTGCAATGACCTCTGAATTATTGCCTGTGCCAAGCGCCGCGTCAAGGTCGACAACGTGCAGCATGTCCGCACCAGCCGCCTCCCACTTTTTGGCCATCTCGACAGGGTCGTTGCTGTACACTATTTTGTTGGCCGGGTCGCCTTTTACCAGCCTCACTACGCTCCCGCCCATGACGTCTATTGCAGGCATTACCCTCATTTTTTCGCCGCTTCCCTGCACATCTCGATAAAGTTCTTGATCATCACGCCGCCAACGTCGCCTGACTTTTCAGGGTGGAACTGCACGCCTACGAGGTTGCCCTTTTCCACCACCGCCGGGACGCTGGTGCCATAGTCAGAAGTCGCCACGACCAGCTTTTTGTTTTTGGGCGCAGTCCGGTACGAGTGGACGAAATAGACCCACGAGCCGTCCTTTACCCCCTTTAGGAACCGGCTCTCTCCTTTTACCTTGAGGTTGTTCCATCCCATGTGGGGGACCTTGACCTTGCCCTTTGGCAGCATCACGACGTCGCCATCCAGTATCTTTAACCCCTCGAGCTTGCCCTCCTCGCTCCTGTCAAAGAGCATCTCCATGCCGAGGCATATCCCCATCACCGGCATGCCCTTTTCTATCGCGGACGAGAGGTTTCTAGCGTCCTTCTCGATAGACCTGATGGCAGGGTCAAAGTTGCCGACGCCCGGGAGCACGAGGCCGTCGTATTTTTCAAGGTCCTGCATGTCATAGATTATCTCGACGTTCCTGGCGCCGTTGCGCTTTAGCGCCGACTTCAGGCTGAAAAGGTTCCCTGCGCCATAGTCAAATATCGCTATCTTCATCTTTGCTCACATCGCGCCCTTTGTACTCGGGACTCCCTTTCTCTTGCCGTCGGTGCCGGCAGCTGCTCTGAGTGCGAGCGCAAACGCCTTGAGCGCCGCCTCGGCCTTGTGGTGGTCGTTGTCGCCGTACTCGACTATCATGTGCGTGCACGCGTTGAGGTTCTGCAATAGCGACCGCACAAAGTGCTCGAGGTCTTCCCTCGGCACGCCCTCAATGCTGTCTCTCTCCAGTTTCAGGTCCGCCCTGTGGTACTGGCGCTTTACGAGGTCGATGGCGACATATGCAAGCGCCTCGTCCATCGGGACCATGGCGCTGCCAAACCTCACTATCCTTGACCTGTCGCCGAGGGCCTTGTCTATCG
>NZ_JBOGQF010000111.1:0-5867 GCF_050748925.1 Nitrososphaera sp. | reverse complement strand
TGCGTGTCGGGCTGCTCGGACTGCTGCATCTATCGCGAATATTACCCGTCTAAAGAGTTTGGCAAGATAGGCGTGCTGCTATTGCCCGAGGAAAAAAGCAGGATGGAGCGACTAGCAAATGAGCGAAACATTGCAGTCAGGATACTTCCCCGCCTCGCAGTCGGCAACGGCGGGCCTGAGCGAATAATCGCGTACCAGATGATGGGCAAGAACAACGGCGACTTTTGCCCGTTCCTTGATGAAAACAGCCGCTCACCGCACGGCGGCCTGGCGTGCTCTGTCTATGGCAACCGGCCCCTTGCCTGCAGCGCCTACCCTGTGATTGACGCGGGCAAGACCGCGGCCCTTGACCCTCACTGCCAGTTCTGCAAGCACAATTCCGCCAAGGTAAGCCTTGCCGGCCTTGCCGGAGAGCTAGAGTCGCTGGCCCGGATAAAGGCAAGCGTAAAGGCAGAAGAAGGACAACACGTGTGGCGGTATGCGACTGCCACCGGCGAGGGCGACATGATGCCTGAAGGGTGGGTCCTAGAGTCCTGACTTTTTATACAACACGACATCGCCTCTCCTGACCTTTACAATCCTGCTTGCCGGTATCACCTGGAAATCCTCAGACAGACTGACGAATTCCTTCAACGGCATTTCTGCCACGCTGTCAAAGTCGCGGTAACTTACAAAATAGAGGGAGGCGTCGTCGGCGTGGAGCGCCCTGCTAAAGACCTCTTCTAGCCTGCCCTTTCTCATTGTGGCCTGTACTTTACGAGGCCGCCTGCCTCCACTATCTTTGCGATAAGCTCCGGGAACGGCTTCATCGGGTACTGCTCGTTCTTTGTGACGTTTGTAATCCTGTTCTCTGCGAGGTTGATCTCGAGCTCGTCGCCGTCTGTAATCTTTTTCACCGTTGGCTCGTCTATCTCTATCGGCAGGAGGTAGCCGCCGTCGACTGCGTTGCGATAGAAAATCCTTGCAAACGTCGGCGCAAGGATTGCCTGGATGCCGGTCTGCGAAAGCGCGATGGGCGCGTGCTCCCTGCTGGAGCCGCAGCCAAAGTTGCTGCCCGTGACGAGCAGGTCGCCCTGCTGGACCTTTTCCGGGAATTTCGGGTCGATGCCTTCCATCGCGTGCTTGGCAAGCTCTTTATGGTCGTGTATCTTCAAGTACGGGCCGGGGATGATGACGTCGGTGTCGATGTTGGCGCTGTCGTACTTGTGGACCCTGCCCCTCAATGTCTTGTTCAATTTCCCACGTCCCTCGGGTCAGTAATCCTGCCCGTTATCGCCGACGCGGCAACTACCACCGGCGACGCAAGGTAAGTCTGCGACTCTACGTGGCCCATCCTGCCGGGAAAGTTGCGGTTTGTCGTGCTGATGCATATCTCGCCCTTGCCAAGAACGCCCATGTGCGCCCCGCAGCACGCGCCGCACGTCGGCGGGCCCACGACCGCGCCTGCCTCCATGAATATCTGCACCAGGCCTTCTTTCATGGCCTTCATGTATATCGACTGCGCCGCCGGTAGCACTTCTGTCCTGATCTTGACCTTCCTGCCCTTCATTATTTTTGCAGCGGCCCTCAAGTCGTCGAGTTTTGCCCCCGTGCACGAGCCGATGTACGCCTTGTCAAGTTCAGTAGTTTGCAGTTCTCTTGCGACCGTGATGTTGCCCGGAGAGAACGGCTTGGCGACTGTCGGCTCCATCTTTTCTATCTCTATTGTGAACGTCTCTGAATAGCGCGCGTTGTCGTCGCCGTGGACTGGCGCGTACTGGGCATCCGTGCGCTCGCGGAGGTAAGCGTATGTCGTCTCGTCCGGCTCGATGATGCCGTTCTTGGCTCCTGCCTCTGTCGTCATGTTGGTGAGTGTGAGGCGCTCTTCCATCGACAGCTTTTTCACAACGTTGCCTGCAAACTGCATCGCGCCATAGTTGGCGCCGTCGGTGCCAATCTCGCCTATTATCTTTAGGATGATGTCCTTTGCCATGATGTGGTCAGGCTTTTCGCCCTCGACCTTGAAGAGCATGGTCTCCGGGATCTTGAACCAGATCTGACCATTCATCAGCACGTACGCCACGTCGGTGTGGCCGAGGCCCGCCGCAAAGGCGCCCATCGCGCCGGTGGTGTTGGTGTGCGAGTCGCCGCCCACATAAACTTCGCCGGGCAGGACCATCGCCTCTTCGTGCGACAGCGTGTGGCAGATACCATACTGCCCTAGCCCGTACTTGAAGTGCTTCTTTATCCCGAATTTCTTGGTAAAGTTAGAGAGCGCGATGACGTTCTCTGCCGACACCCTGTCGGCCGCCGGCACAAAGTGGTCTTCGGCGACCCACACACTGTCGGGGTTCCATATTTTTTCCACCTTTATCCCTTTCTTTTCCCATTCGCTGAAAACCTTGATGACGCCGGGTCCCGAAACGTCGTGCATCATCACCCTGTCGACCTTGGCAAATACCACGTCGCCGGGCGACACGCTCTGCCTGCCCGCAGCGCGGGCGAGGATCTTTTCAGTTATAGTCATCGCCAAAAAGTAATCATGGGGAAATAGCTCCTTGGCGGATTAAAACCTTTGGCAATGCGAAAGCCACAAAAGGCCCGGTGCGGATATCGTCATTGCTTGGAGGTTCTCGAGATAAAGGCGCCGGCAAAGTGGGGCAGGTTCGGCCTGTTTAAAGCGCTAAAGCACGATTTTCAGGACAGAGACATACTGGTGGTATCAAGCAAGTTTGTCGCAATGAGCGAGGGCAACGTCGTGAAACTTGATGCCGTCAGGCCGAGTGCGGACGCCAAGAGGCTCGCCAAGAAATACAGCATGGACGCAAGGCTTGCGCAACTGGTGTTGCAGGAATCCGACGAAATCGTGGGCGGCATATCGGGTTTTGCACTTGCGATACGCGGGGGCATGATTGCGCCAAACGCCGGAATCGACAAGTCAAACGTTCCTGCCGGATATGCGATATTGTACCCAAAAGATCCGTTCAAGAGCGCTCGGGAATTGCGCAAAAAGTTCGTAGAGAGCGGCATCAACGTCGGGGTGGTGCTTGCAGACAGCCGGCTGATGCCCACCCGCAGGGGGACGACGGGGGTCGCAATAGCTTGCGCCGGCTTTAGCCCAATCGAAGACGAGCGGGGCAAAAAGGACCTCTTTGGAAACACGCTGCGTGTGACTTTTCGGGCAGTCGCCGACAGCCTGGCGACCATGGGCGTCGCCGTCATGGGCGAGAGCGCCGAGTCGACGCCTGCGGCCTTGGTGAGGGGTTTTGGCGTGACTTGGACCGAGAGGCGCCTCTCGTGGAAGGACATGGCAGTCCCCGCCAAGATAGACATCTACCTACAGGGCCTCAAAGATGTATGAGGGGCGACTGCAAACAGTTTTAATAATGCCCATGTTGATGCAACTTTATCGATGTCCGAGTTCCTGACCAGCTACCCCCGCACGAGCATCGCCCGGGGGTTGCAGAACCTCATCAAGCGCGAAGAAGTCGAGCTCGATCACCTGAGCCTCATGGTCAAGATAAAAAAGGACGAGATAATCAATGCCCTCCTCTCTGAAGGCTTTAGCCTGGTGAAACTCGAGAACAAAAAGCCAAACCAGCTAGGCTGCGGGCTGGCAAAAAAACTGGCCAAGCCGTGGGAGATGCATGTCAGACTTTTCAACATGGAGCAGGGCCTCATTGCCATCCAGGCGGAAGTCGAGATATCCCGGCGCTACATCCAGCACATCCGCTCGGTGAGGGCGCCTGTCATCTATGAAGTCGAATCTATACTGAAAAAGCACCAGATCGAGTGCAAGATATGGAACGACAAGATCCGCGACTATATCACCCGCGTCGTCGACAACCACGAGATAAAACTGGTGGCGCCCGTCCTGCCGGCGATATCGTGGAAGCACATGATAGGCTACGTCACGGCCCTCTCTGTCGTCTATCTGTTAAAGTTCACGGGCGTCCTTTCGTAAAGGCTTTATTGCTTCTGGGCATTTCAGCTCTCACTTGGCAGGACCGGCGACTTTTCGCTACTATACCATTTCCCCCTGGGAAATCGAGATCCTCTACGACACGCTGAAAAGATCGTTTGAGGTGGAGGATACCGAGGTCGAGGCGGACGACCCGCAGTACGTCAGCATGGTCGAGATAGCCTTCCCGCTGCCCTTTGGCGAGCCGTTCTTCCAGGAATTCACGATGGACAGCTGGCACAAGATAAAAGGCGTGCTCAAGGACATGAAGCGCAGGCGCGGCCGCAAGGGTGTCAAGGCATACATCCGGTTTGCCGGGTTTGAAGGCGGAGAGGCGCCAATCGTCTTTCCGGTGCTGCCCAAGGGCGACAGGCAGTTTGAAATGGGCATTGAAAAGATAGAGTACCTTGTCGACATCGTGCCCCTGCAATTAAAGACGGCCCCTGCCAACGCTGACGAGATATTGTTCTCATATGACGAGGCGACCTTCAAGTGGAGCCCCGGCGTCGCTCGGGTCGGAGGCGTCAACCTTGTCTTCAAGAACGACACATGGGCGCTGCCAAAGCCGCCTAGTCCAGCTGGTTGATGACGCCCGAGTCATGCAGGCTCTTGCTCAGTTCCTTGTACTTTTTGTCCAGATATTCGAGGGATTCGCCAAGTTTCTTGGACTTGCCGTACTTGAAGCGCACCAGCTCGCGGTGGCGCCAGTAGTGCTTGCCGTCAGAAACCGAGAGCGTCGTAAAATAGTCGGGGCCCTTCAGGCTGTCGGGCAATTTCACGCTGTGCGGGAAAATGTATTCGACAGAGAACCACTCGTCGCCGTCGGGGTAGTCGTTGCCGGTGGCGACATCAAAGTAAAGGTGCAAAACGTTGTCAAGGGTGAGGCCGTCTTCGGGGATGCTGGGATGCCGGGCCTGGGACTTGCGGTAGTCCATCTTTAGCATCTGGGGCTCAAAGTACGCCTTGATGATTGCCCGCCGAAAGATCTCGTTTGCCTCCTTAAGGTTCAAAGATAGTGTATCGAGAGAGGGGTCTATTTTATAATCCTTCTAGCTAACAATGAAATTTTTCGCATGCATGCCCAATGGTTGATTAATATAATGTGGATGCACTTTGCATGGCGGGCGGGGGTCGCCTAGCCTGGTAGGGCGTGGGATTGCTAATCCCATGTCCGAAAGGACCCGTGGGTTCAAATCCCACTCCCCGCGCCATCTCTCTCACAGACATGTTCTTAGCACACTTTTGATGAAGATGGGGATTCATAAACAGCAAGACAGCTAAGGTGACAGTAAGGAAATAGCCTACTGTTTCCCGTACGTCTTTGCTCCCGTAAAGTCAATTGCAACACACTGCTCATTGCCAACTATCCATGCATCATGTCCCGGTGGAACTATTCCTGTGTCACCGGGGCCAAATTCCTGCTCAGTACCATCGTCCATCCGCACCCTCATTTTGCCTGAAACTATGTACATGGTATGGTGCTGCTGACAACTGTTTGTCTTTACTATTGGCTTTACAGACGTGGACCATTTCCAACCCGGTTGAAGGACTCCACGACCTATTGTAGTGTCACCTAGATTTGCAATGTCTAGCTTTCCATTTTCGAATTTCCGCGTTTCATCGGGAGAATCAAAGTTCTTTTTCTGAATACCTGCCATAGACCCCAATTATTCCAGCAAATCTTATTGCTTGCAGCATTTTTTCGCAGAACTTTCTTACGTTCGGCGGATATCCCTGGCAACGGTAAGCAAATAGTCACCTTTATTATGCAAGAAACTTCTATGTTCAGATGGGATTTTTAGACAAGTTACGCGGAAAGAAAGAAAATCAACCCGCGAAAGAAGGAACGCAGAAGGAACAGTCATCTGGTCCGCAACAAGTAAAGATAATTAAAAATTACACTTCTGAGGGAATACCTGTATACGAA
>NZ_JBOGQF010000110.1:0-5877 GCF_050748925.1 Nitrososphaera sp. | reverse complement strand
AAGGCTGTCTGACTTATGTTATTGCTTCTGGGAACGCTGCCGCAGTTATTGATTCCACCTGCGACTTTGACGGTTCAGTCTTGCTGCTTGCAAAGGAAAATGGGCTGAATATAATGAACGTGATTGATACCCATATGCACGCAGATCACGTCTCCGGGCTTTCATCGCTTGGAAAGTCAACAGGAGCCAACTCGCACTTTGGCGCAAAAGAAGGCTACGAGCCGGCCAGTGATCTCGGAGTCGATGTAAAGTCAATGGGAGATGGAGATAGGATACGAATTGGCGATGGCGTCTCGCTTACTGCCATCCATACTCCGGGCCATACGGAGGGAAGTATTTGCTACATGTTGACTTTAGATTCAGAGGCGGGAAAGAAGAACTATCTCTTTTCCGGGGACACTCTGTTTGTCAATGGAGTCGGCAGACCTGACCTGCATGACAGGGCAAAAGAGTTTGCAACCGACCTTTACAACACATATCATGACAAGATACTAAAGCTTCCTGATGACACCGTAATCCTCCCTGCTCACTTTGACCCCAGCTCAATTACATTGAAGCATGGAGAGCTTGTTGCAGACACCATTGGTTCTGTAAAGAAAAAGGTCAAACTTTTGTCCATGTCGAAGGAAGAATTCGTCAAGTTCATGGTTTCTTCGGTGCCTCCCAGGCCAGCCAATTACCAGAAGATAATCCAGATAAACAAGCAGCTTGTTCCCTGCGACCGAATCAACATGGGGGACTTGGAAGCAGGGCCTAACTCGTGTGCAGTCAGAATGTGATATTGGCTAACCTAAATGATAGCATGATGATCTCAAGCCTTCTTTGAGATTGTCTCTCGCATGACGACAAATACAAAGATTCCAGATGATAAAGCAATCCACGCGACAGTATGAATGGCCGCGTTAGCTCCCAGAAAGTCTGCCAGGAAGCCTACTCCCAATGCCCCAAATACAAAACCCAAGTCACGCCAGAATCTATAGACGCCCAAGGAAGTAGCCCGCCATGCCGGATGAGCAATGTCGCTGATTGCTGCCAGTAGAGTAGGGTAGACAAATGCGGTACCCACACCTATCAAAGACATCCCCCCTATCCAGGCAATCATGGAATTTCCATACAATACAATCCAGATTCCTAATGCCTGGACAATCATGCCGCTGTAGATCAGCACCTTTCGGCCAATCCTGTCACTCAATGAACCGGTACCGAGCTGCAAGAGGCCCCATACAGCGGGATGCAGGGCTTTAAGAAAGCCAATATCGTTCACACTTAGTTGAAAGGATGCAAAGTAGAGTGTGAATAATCCCCACGTGACGCCAAATATCAGGTTGTTTACAAGACCCGCCTGACTTACTGATAGCAACGTCCTGTTTTGCCATGATGTTTGAACAAACACCTGCTTGAATGTCAGCTTGCTCTGGCTGCCCGCATTGCCAGCATCAGGTTCATTGTTCGGTTGATCATGATTCTTTATCTCTAACTGCATGAATTTCCTGGTGTCCCTGACTATGACTATCGACAGCAAAGTGCCGAGAAGGGCAAAAGCAATGCCCATGTAGAACGGATATGGCTTTAGCCCGTAAATGGATGCAACGTAGCCGGTTGCAAATCCAACTATTGCTACCGAGATATAGCCTGCAAATTCGTTAAATCCTAACGCCAAGCCCCTCTTTTCCTTGCCCACCAGGTCAATTTTCATGTTAACAGTCATCGACCATGCTAGGGCTTGATTTACTCCCAGCAAGACATTGGCAAATATTATCCAGTTCCAGTCTGGGGCAAACAGCAGGATGAAGGGGACTGGGATCCCAAATAGCCATCCCACGATCAATACTTTCTTTCTTCCCAACCTCTCAGCCAATGCTCCTGCATAGAGGTTGAGAAATGCCTTGACAAGTCCAAAACTCGCGATGAAGGACAGTATGATGACATTTGAATCGATACCAAGAACATTCTTGCCGATGAGCGGCAAGACTGTCTGCTCAAGACCAATCATTGCGCCTACAAAGCCGTTGACAATTATGAGAATGACAAATTGGCTGAGGTTCTGACGCAACCCCTGCCTTGTTGCTGACTTGTCGTCCTTGCTGCTATTGCCTGACTTGTCTGTCAACGCCGATCCTGTCTGGATAGTTCACGCATTACTTATTCTTCTTTGCCTTCTCCTCCTTCCGTGCCGAATAGCCGCCATCAGTCGCGGTCGCTTTGAAGCCTTTCCTGGCAAGCTCATCAGCGCCAACGTTGCCGCGGTGGCCACCGTTGCAACAGGTGACAATCTCCGCTCCTTTCAGGCCGTCCATTGCGCCCTGCCGGGATTTTCTTACCAGCTGCCAGAGCGGTATGTTGACTTCTCCTTCAATCGTGCCGTCCTCTTCTACCCCATCTGCTTCCCTCACGTCTATGAGGACAAAATCGCCTTTCTTTCCTGCAAGGTTTTCTGCAGTTCTGCCATTTTGAGATTGCCCAGAATTCGTCGGTAAAGTTCGACGGTCTAGTTTTCGTCAAAAGGTGCCGTACTTTTCGAGCCCGCCCTTGCACTCTTTGCAGCCAAACATCGCGACCTTGTTGCCGGCGCGCACCTGGCCGATGTCGCCTATTATCAGCCTGCCCTCGCTTTCGGCCACCTTCACGCGCTCCAAGTCGCTGTCCTGGATGCCATAGATTACCGGGATGATGGTGACGACTTTGTTGCACCGGTCGCAAAACCCGCCGGAGATCTGGCGCGGCCTGCTTTTGTGGTACTGCGCATGGTACTGTTCTGCCTGTTCCCTGGTGAGTGCAAAAGTGTCGGCGAGCCTGTAGTTTATGCGGTAAAATATCGGGTCGCCCTCGTCGTATTCGTTTGCCTTCAAGTAGTGGGCGTGGAGCTCTGCAAGCGCCCTTGCAACGTCGTCCTCTATTCCCAAGGCCCTACCCTTGCCGGCTTATTTCCGCGTCGTAGCTGCTGACAAGCTCCTCATAGTGTCCGCGGGTCTTGCCAAGGGCCTTTAATTTTGCCTCCTCCGTGTCGGCAAGTTCCTTGCCCACCTGCGCGGCCTTGCCCTGCAGCATCATGTCTGCCATGACAAACAGGCGCAAGTTTTCCTTTGCCAGATGCGACGACACGTGCTCTGTGTAGGCGCGAATGTCTGCCACCAGCTGCGCAGAATCGCCTGTAGCGACGTATGCCTGCGCAGACGCCGCCATCCTGTCAGCCAGCTGCTTTGTCATCTCGTGCTCAAAAAGCATCCTTGCTATGGGCCCGCCTTCGCGGGGCATGCCTCTCTTTTCAAGGGCGGGAAAGAGCGAGCCCTCTTCCTTGCCGTGGTGGCAGACGTTGGTAAAGTTTTTAGTAAAATCGATTGCCTGGTCCAGAAATGGCGCCGGTATGCCCTTGCCCGCCTTTAGCAGGTCGGCAGTCGTGTTGAGCGCCCTTACCATCCTTTCAATCAAAAAGTGGTCGTTGCGGAGCGATTCTGTAGACGACATGCGCTTTTTTCGCCGGCGCCAGAATAATAACGCACCGATAGGCTTATCGCTTTGAAAGGGCATTTTACACCTGTGCTGTTTCTTGTCGTCGACTCTGTCCGGCTAGAGTTTGTCGAGCCGGACGTCGCCATAGCGCAGATGAAGATGCTGCAGCAGACTTTTGCAAACTATGGCGACCTGAAAGAGCAAGGCAAGCTGAAATTCGCGTACGCGTTTGCCGACTCGCCGGGCGGCATCATGGTGCTCGACGTCGCGTCAAACGAGGAGCTCCAGCAGATACTGTTTCTGCTGCCGTCCATGCCCCTTGTCAACAGGACGGTCCGGCCGCTGACTGAAATGAAGTCGGTGGATGCGCTGATAGCCGAGCTGCAGTCAATAGTGAGCGCGATGCCAAGAAAGCCCGGCGGCTAGGAAAAGGACTCGCTGTTTTCTTTCAAAAACGGCAGGATCTTTTTCTCTATTATCGAAACGACGTCAGAGCCTACGTCAAAAGACAGCATCAGGTAAAACTTGTCAAACGAGCCGTTGACGACCGGGATGGTCGCCCTTATAAGGTTCTCGTACCTGCCCACCACGTATTGCATCCTGCCTATCTTTGAATTGTGCCCGACGCCGAGCGCGCCGGTCATGAACACCGCCTGGCTTGCAAACTTGGCCGTCTCCTCCTTGGCGGCAAGCGGGGTCAGGCCCTGCCTGTAGACCGTCGTCAGGAGGGAGCCTAGGTGGTCGGCAAGGGCGGCAAAGCGCACCGAACTGTCAAGGTCAAGGATCTTTTTGCAAAGCTCTTCGTGCTGCAACAGTGCCAGAATTCCGCATGGGTCATGTTAAGGTGTCGGCGCGTGGCAAAATTATAATTGGCGCTCTTGCATTTGCATATCCGTGAAGGGCGCCGTCTTGCTGGCAGTCATCTTGCTCGCGTCGCTTGCCGCCAACTATGTCCAGTACACTCAGATGCAGGAAAAAGACCGGGCAATCGCGGGCCTACAGTCCGATGTCGCGGATCTTGAAGAGCGCGCTGCGCAGACCCCTGCGCCCCAAAAGCCGGAACCCGCGCCGCAGGAACCGGTAGCGCCTCCGGCGGCCGGAGATTCGAGCCAGTCTATAGCAGCCGTCGCCGTGAGGTCTGTGGTCGTGAGCGAAGGGTTCTTTCAGCGCACCCAGTACGAGGGGCTCGTCATGAACATAATGGTAGACATTCGGGACGGCAGGGGGCTCGTGCTTGTCAACACCGAGATCCCTGCGGGGGTCGACTTTCAGACCTCTGCCAAGACGGCCGTCAAGGTCGCCCAGCAGCATGCCCGGGCCGATCTGTCTGGCAAGGACGTCATCTTTTCGATAAAGAGCGATAACAACGAAAGCGGGCTTGAGGCGGTGGACGGGCCAAGCGCAGGGGCGGCAATGACCCTCCTCCTGATCTCCGAGTTGCAGTCCAAGGACATCGATGGCACCATCCTCGTGACCGGCACGATAGAGCCTGACGGCACCGTGGGTCGGGTTGGCGGCGTGCCGGAAAAGGCACTTGCTGCCGGAGAGCATGGCGCAAAACTTTTGCTTGTTCCCGCCGGCGAGGCAGTCTACGAGTCGCAGGTTTGCCAGGAGCGCCAGGAAGGGCCCTTTGTGTACCGCAGCTGCACATCAGAGGAAAAGCCGCTGTCGCCGGCCACCGAGGAGAGGTACGGCATGAAGGTGGCCGAGGTGGAAAACATCTCTCAGGCCCTTGAATACTTTTAGCTCGGCACAGCTATGGCCTGCATCTAATTGTTTTAGCTTGGCCGGTTAAATCGCAAGCCGCGTCTGACTTGAAGGAGACATCTAGATGACGATCGCGTTTATCGGGCTGGTGTTCAGCATGATGGCCATACGGCTCATGCGCTACGCCGAGAACGCGCAGGTGGTAATCACCGGGGCGATAGGCCAGCAGCTTCAGAACAGGGTGGTCGCGATGACGATGGGGACGCGCAAGTTCTTGGCGGTAAAGGTCGGCATCGCGTTCTTTTCGAAGACAAGCTCGCTCATTTTTGCCCTGCAGGAAATGTATCCTGAGCGACTCGTGCAAGGCGCAGCGATGACCATGCTAAAGACCACGCTTGTGTCAAACAAGGTCAAGGTGGTCGCCAAAAAGCACGGCCGCCATGCCGCGCACAGGATAAAGAGAATAGCTTCCGTCAGGAGCTGACGTGCCGAAAGGCCTGCCGCACAAGCTTTTTCACGTCCTTGGGCATGTTGTTGTCTTTTAGGATCATGTGCAGGTCTGCCTCGTTTATGGCAAGGCCCTCAGGGCTTATCTTGTAGAACCATTCGACGTCAATGTTGTTCACCGGCTCTGCGGGGTTGGCACAGCCTTTCATGCCGCAATGCCTCAGATCCTTGCTAAAGCTGACGTGGCCGTCCTGGCACCGGTAGATCAGAGCT
>NZ_JBOGQF010000109.1:0-5895 GCF_050748925.1 Nitrososphaera sp. | reverse complement strand
TTGCCGGTCTGCTGGTATTCCCCAAGGCTAGCGTAGATGGCGTAGAATGTTATCGCCGCCATCACGATGGTGCAAAAGTAAAAGACGCCAAGGTACAGCCTCCTTTGGCTGCGGTCGTCCTTTTCAAGCGCAATACGCACGGGCTAATTACCGGACGCCGGGATATATTATTTGATTGCCTTTAGCAGCCTGTCTGCCGGCAGGGTGTTCAGCACGTCCGATTCTGTCGCCCATCCCCTGCGCGCCTGCCCTATGCCAAACTGCAAAAACGCGTAGTGGAGGGGGTGGTGCGCGTCAGAGTCTATCACCAGCTTTACTCCGCTTTTCACCGCAAGCCAGGCGTACTCGTCTTTCAGGTCGAGCCGGTTGTAGTGCGCGTCGATTTCAAGGGCGGTGCCGGTGTCCTTTGCAGTCTCTACCAGTTTCGCAATGTCGACGGGGTAGCCTTCGCGCCTGTTGATGAGCCTGCCGGTAGGGTGGAATATGATGTCGACGGCGGGGTTTTCCGCAGCGTGCACGAGCCGGGCTGTCTGCTCTTCTGCCGGCAGGTTAAAATTTGAATGGATTGCGGCGCCCACGATGTCGAGCCTGTCAAGGACGTTGTTTTCGATGTCAAGCGAGCCGTCCTTCATGATGTTGACCTCGGCAGACGCCAACACCTGAACGCCCTCCAGCCGGTCGTTGAGCTCCCAGATCCTGTTCGCCTGCTCTAACAATTCTTCTCCGTCAAGCCCACCGGCCATCGCAAGGCTCTTGGTGTGGTCCGTGAGCGCGATGTAGCCGAGGCCGAACTCTTTGGCGGCAAGGGCCATCTCCTCTATCGTGGCCGTGCCGTCGGTGTTGTTGCTGTGCACCTGCAGGTCGCCTTTCAGGCTGCCGTACTTTATCAGTTCGGGCAGTGCGCCTTTTGCCGCAAGCTCGATCTCGCCCGCGTTCTCTCTTATCTCTGGCGGCATCCACGCAAGCCCCAGCGCCCGGTACACGTCCTGCTCAGTCCTGCCGGCGACCTGCCTTTCGCCCTCAAACACTCCCCACTCGTTGAGCCGCAGGCCCTTTGCTATTGCTATCCTGCGCAGCTCTACCCCGTGCTCTTTGCTGCCGGTGAAATACTGGAGGGCCGAGCCCCAGCTATTCTCCGGCACCACGAGCAGGTCGGCATCGATGCCTCCCCTCAGCCTCACAAACGCCTTGGCCGAGCCCCTGCCTTTTACCTCCGCGACCTCTGGCATGGAGGTGAAAAAGTCCATGACCTTTTCCGGGTCAGAAGACGCTGCAAGAAAATCAACGTCGCCTATCGTCTCTTTCATCCTGCGTACCGAGCCTGCCACTGACGCGTCGGCGACGCCCGGCAGCCCTTTCAGGCGCGACTCTATCTGCTTTATCATGGGCCACACCTCGCCGATGATGTGCCGGCCTCCGCCCTTTTTTGCAAACTCGATCCTCTTTATTATGTCCTGCTCTTTTTTGGCAGATATCCCCGGGACCGTCTTCAGCCGGCCCTCCCTGGCGGCGGCTTCAAGTTCAGCGAGGTTTGTAACTTTTAATTTTGCATAGATCGCCTTGAGCGTCTTTGGCCCGATGCCCTCTATCCTTAGCTGGGCAGTGTCGATTGGAAGTTTCGCCCTCAGCTCCTCGTGGTAGCGGATCTTGCCCGTCTTTACGTGCTCCTCTATCTTTGCCGCTATAGCCTTGCCGACGCCCGGTATCTCTAGCAGCGCGTCAATCCCGCCTTTTTCATAGACGGCAGAAACGTCTTCATCGAGACCCTCGACGGCGTCCGCGGCGCGATAATAGGCGCGGGACTTGAACTGGGCATTGGGCCCATCCTCCACCTCCGTCAAAAAGCCAATGTCTCGAAGGGCGCCGGCAACCTGCTCGTTCTTCAACTACCCATTGTTGGCAGTCAGGGTTCTTAACGTTTATCGGCAATCTACGAGAAAACAAAATAACAACAACTGCGCTATCAAGGCTGATTGCGCCCCTTTCCCGCATACAGGATGCTGCAGGGCGATGCGAGAATCTGGTTCTTCTTTACGCTGTATGGCCTTGCGGCGGGCGCCATGACCTGTGCCGCAAGTTTCTCTGGCTACTGGAACATGGGCGTGCTTGCCTTTGCCATGAACTATCCGTTCTTTATGGCAATTTTTGCAATCCTCAACGGCGTCTCGATACCCTCTCTTTTTTCTCCAGCGGTGATAATTGCGCTGAGCGGCGCCGTGTGGTCGTTTATCGGCCTGATTACGTACGGGTTTGTCAGGATGTTCCGGCTGGGGCCGTAGGGCATGAAAGTTTATGTGCTGGGAGGTGCTAGCAATGTTGCTGTTTACTGCAGAACGGTGGTGATGACAGCTTTCTAGCTCTGAGCCGTTCGCTTTTTCATTATAAGCATGGGAAGTGGCACTTTTGGAAATGCCTTACCCACCTCCCATGCCGTGTGTGAAGTCGTTACCCTACCGTGGGCGCAAGCCGATTTTACCCTTGATAAAACCCGCTCTTGAGTAGTCGCACGCAGTTATGATAGCGCAAAAGAGCCGCTGATATCCGTCGCCGCCTGCGATTATTACGGCGCGCTATGACCGGTATGACGCGCCGGCTAAACATATCGCCGGCATTTGAGCTCTGTTAATGATGCCCGCCCGCTTTTATAGTGATATGATCGAAGCAATCGGATATGTCGCAGTGGGGTTTGCGGCAACTCTGGCCGCGATGGAAGCTGCCTGGCGCTTGGGCAAGCGCAACGCGCCCGCCCTCGCCGCGAGGGTGCAGTAATGGAGCCGCACGTTATCGCCGGCTTTTCCGGCGTCGCCTTTCTTACAGGCATGGCTGCGCTCTATGTCGTAAAAAGCGACCGCAGACTGCGCCGCATGCGCTAGTCCCAGTAAAGGACTTCAAGTATCTCAAGTTCAGGGCCGGAGACGTCGAGCCTCTTGCGCAGGTGCCTCGCAAGATCGGTCGCGGTGACCATGCCGACTATTGTCTTCTTGCCGTCCTCGACTGCGAGGTGCCTGATGCCGCCGTCGGCCATCATCTTTGCCGCCACTTCCACCGCAGCGCTTTTGCCTATGGTCTGGACGGGCATCGACATTATTGCCGTCGCCGGCGTCTTGCTGGCCCTGCCGTCCTTGGCGCACACGTTGCGCGCGAGGTCGCGCTCGGTGAGTATGCCTACTATCCTGCCGCCATCCTTTAGGATGACCGAGCTAACGCCCTTTTCAGCCATCAGCTGCGCCATTTCCCGGGCGCTCGAGTCGGCGTCCGCGGAAACCAGCTTTTTGCTCATGATGTCCTGTACCAGCGCAGGCTTGTCCGCTCGCTTGCTCATGCCCATTGTTGGAGTGCAAGCTATATGCACCTTGCGCGCCAACAGCTTTTATAGCAATCACGCCCACCTAGTGAGGATGCAGAGGCCAGACTGGGACACCTATTTCATGCTGCAGGCCGAGATTGCGAAATTGCGCTCAAACTGCCTGACCCGCCACATTGGCGCGGTGATAGTAAAGGAGAACCGCCAGGTGGCCACCGGCTACAACGGCACCCCGCCGGGCATAAAAAACTGCTTTGAAGGCGGCTGTCCGAGGTGCATGGCAAGGGTAAAGGGCGAGATAAAATCCGGCGACGGCCTCGATAGATGTTTGTGCACACACGCAGAGGCCAACGCGATAATGCAGTGTGCCATGTTTGGCACCGCGGGAAGCACGAAAGGCGCTACGCTGTATTCCACTTTTGCTCCGTGCATCGAATGCAGCAAGATGGCCATAAGCGTCGGCATAAGGCGCATCGTGGTGCTCTCTGACTATCCCGAGGACGGCACGCCCCTGCTGAAGGAGGCCGGCATAGAACTGGTAAAGCTCGACCCCAATAGGCTCAAGCCGTGGGTCACGATAATCCCGCAGGATTCCGAGGCGTCGGCAAAGGCCGTCACCAAGTAGGCATGGACGTCAACATCACGCAGTTCAACGTGCAACTGTATTTCAAAGAGCCGGTGCTCGACGCCGAGCTGTTGAAAGGAGCGTTTACCGCCACCGACGGCTTTGCGGCCAACCCCGTTGCAAAGGACTATGGCGCGCACCCGATGCAGGGCACGCAGTCTTTTTACCGGCAAGGGTTCAGGATTGCACCCGTGCAATCGAATGTCCTGCCGTTCCGGATACTGCAGGTGATGAGCTACCCAAACGCGCTCGCAAGCCCCGACGGCGAGACCATCGAATGCCTGCACTTTGTCGCGGCGCAATTGAAACAACAACTTGCAGTCGACCTTGAGCGCGACATCTATGCCGTGCGCGTCGTATCTCATGCCATAGTCAATGGAAACCCGGACGTGCAGCGCGTGCTGTCCCGGCTGGCGACCATTGAAAAAATCCCCGCGCTTGCAGGCAGGTACGTCGCGCACAAGAACCCGATGGACGCTATCCAGCTCGTGACCCAGACGGGCGACGAGCTGTCGCAAGAGTCGTGGAGCGACATCCGCGTGAGCCAGTTCAACGCCAGCTCGTACGTCGTCACTATCTTTAACGAAACGGAATCGCTGGCGCTTGCCCTCCAGTCGATTGCTGGCTTTAAGCAGTTCGTGGAGGCCATGATGCAGGAAATGGAACAGGCCTCGCAGGCATGAAAATAAGAGCCGCCCGCAGGCAGGACCGGGAGCAGGTGCTTGCTTTCTGCAAGCACACGTTCAGCTGGGGCGACTATGTCGACAGGGTGTGGGACACCTGGTTTTCAGCCAAGAACGGCAGGCTGCTGGTGGGCGAGCACGGCGGCAGGCCGGTCGCAATGTCGCACGTGGCAATATGCCCGGATAATTCGGCGTGGCTTGAAGGCGTCAGGGTGCACCCGGAATTCCGGCGCTCCGGCGTTGCCACGGAGCTCTTGGAGAGGATGCTTGCCCATGCAGGCAGGCTCGGGGCAAGGCAGGCATCGGCAATCGTTGCAATAAACAACACCGCCTCGCAACGCATGATGGAAAAAAACGGATTTATTGTAATTTCAAACTGGGTCTATTACAGCACCGAAGCAAAGCTTGGCGCCCGCAAGACCGGCGCCCGGCGTGCAGGGCCCGGCGACCTGCCTGCAATCTGGGAATACCTGAAACAGTCGCGCACCTACCGGCAGTCGGCAGGGCGCTACGTCAGGTCCTGGCAGTGGTATATGCTGGACAGCAAGGCCATGCGACAATTAGTCAAGGAAGGGCGCGTCGCCGTGGCAGGCGCCCCGATAGACGGCATTGCGATAATCAACAATGACGGCTACTGGGGCAGGACGGACGTCCTGCAGGTCGTCTACCTGGACTCTGAAAAATCGGCGCGGGACCTCCTCTCTTTTGCGACCAACCTTTACGGGCAGGGTGGGTTTTCCCGGCTCCATATCCTCTGCCACGAAAGCAGGCACCTTACCTCCATGGTTGAAAAGTTCAGGATAAAAGAGTCGGAACGGTTCCTCCTCTACAGCAAAGTTATTACCGGCTAGCGCGCCAACGCGCTTGATGGATTTCCAGTTTGCGCAGGTTGACGGCCTTTCCGTGCGCTATATCGACACCAGGGCCGGCAGCAAGGCAATACTGCTCGTGCACGGACTGGGCGGATCTATCGAGAGCTGGATTAACAACATTCCCGGCCTTTCAAAGGAGCTGCGCGTAGTCGCGCTCGACCTGCCCGGCTTTGGCTACAGCGACAAGCCAAAGATGGATTACACGATAAAATTCTACAGCGACTTTGTAAGCAGGTTCATTCAGGCAATGGGCATCGCGCCGGCCACCATAGCCGGCTCGTCGCTTGGCGGCCACGTCGGGGCAGAAGTCGCCATACGCCACCCCGGCGCCGTGTCGAGGCTGGTGATGATAAGCCCGCCGGGCGCGCTTCCAAAATCGTTCACCGGCACGCCGGCGCTAAAGAATTACGT
>NZ_JBOGQF010000108.1:0-5941 GCF_050748925.1 Nitrososphaera sp. | reverse complement strand
CTCTGGAACTGGCCTGGAGGATGGGCAAGCACATCGGCAAGCGTGGTGAGATCCACGCCAAAATCCTGGCAGGATTGCGCTAGTCACGCGCAGCAGCCATTCGCTTGCCCATCATTATTTATCTTGATGAAAACTGCTATTCTTTATCCTGTGTGCGTTGCCCCGCGATATCGCTATGGGCGGGCTTGTCCTAGCTGGCCTTCAATATCCTGGAAACCGTGTTCCAGTTCCGGGTCGTTATCTTCTTCCCAAATTCGATTTCAAGGATCTTCATCAAGTCGACCGTCCGGCGGTCCGGCGAAAGTGTGAGGACACTAAACACCTCGCCGTCTGGGACATGCAAAATCCTAAAGTCCCTGTCCTGCGATTCCGGGGTCTTGCTTTTCGGTTTGTCTGCAAGAAACGTGATGTAGAGCCTGGTGTGGGGTCACCTTGATATTTTTGAATGGGTCTGCGTCTGCCAAAGCCTTGATGTCGTCAATAGTGCGGACGATGACGCTCACGTCAATCCCAAACGACTTGGATATGTTTTGCTCTATGGCCTACGCAAGGCGGGCATCGGCCTTTTTGGTTTCAAAAATCACGTTGCCGCTTACAAGGACTGTCTTGACGCCGGCAAATCCCCACGACATGAACGCCTGGCGCAGCTCATCCATTCCTATCTTGTTATTCCCGCCGACGTTGATGCCGCGCAGAAACGCCACATATTCAGCCATGGAGCTTTTCCCCTTTTGCCATCATTTCCAGTATCTTTTTCATTCGCTTTTCCTTCGTCTCTGGTTTTTTGCGGTCTGGAGCCTCCACGCAATAGCATAGGTGTTTGCTTTGTTGAGCGTCTTGAAAAATGCCATTGCTCTCTTGTTCTTTGCAAGTTCTGCCAAAAAATCCTCGGGGACTGCCATGTTTTTCGGAGTCGTATGCCTGCTCCCACCTGCCGTCTTTTTTGGCGGCTTGTACTTTCTCAAGACCTGAGGGCCGCATCTTGCCGTCTGCAGTCAGCTGCGCGACAAGATCGCGGTTTCTTTTTGACCAGATGCTTTTCGGGCCGCGGGGAGTGAATTTTACGAGCCAGTGCTTGTCGTCAAATTCGCTTCCCTGCCCGTCAATCCAGCCGTGGCAGAGGGCAACCTTGAGCGCTTCACCATAGGTGACGGTGGCAATCCCTGCATCTTTCTTTGCAAGCTTTAGCCATATACCAGCAGAGTCTGCATGGTTTTTCGCAAGCCACGCCTCCCACTCTTTTACAGATGCGAACGAAATGACCGGCAGGTTGGCTGTACCCATATTCGTAAAAAAATGTTTGCGACCATATTAAGAGATGCGCCATACTGCTCTGGCATCTTGCGCCATGCCAGCTGGATCTGCTTCAG
Source organism: Nitrososphaera sp. (assembly GCF_050748925.1). Lineage (GTDB taxonomy): Archaea > Thermoproteota > Nitrososphaeria > Nitrososphaerales > Nitrososphaeraceae > Nitrososphaera. The sequence goes on along the minus strand of NZ_JBOGQF010000108.1, from coordinate 4,571 downwards.
ACGCTTACCGTAGCTTTTGCTTCCTGTTCGTACTTTTCGCCTTTTTCGCTGCATGCGGTGCCGTAATCCTGCAGCATGGCCTGCTTGATAATTTCGGCTAGATTGCCGAGTTCTTTTTCATCATTAAATTCGTTCGTTCTATCCGGGCTTATGCCAAGCGATCTCAGTTCATCAAGCCAGTATTTGTCACCGGAATTTGTCGCCATAATGTCATTCCGCATGGAACGCATAGCACTATGATCAGAGATAAGCCTTTTCCTAGAGATCTGCGAAATCCGCTACAGTACTTGTAATCTTTATACAAAACCGGGTGCTATGGATCCGCAGAAGCATTGTTCCAGGCGTCGAGTCCCCTCGGACGCGCTTTTGCTCATCGTGCGCTGGCTATCTCTTTATTCTGTACAGGTTGCCCCGCGATATAGCCACCGGCCTGCCTGCCTTGCTTATTTCATAGTCCACGCGCAGGATGCCGTAATCTTTCTCTTCCTTTTTGTTAACAACCGTATACCTTACTTCAAGCGCCTCGCCTGCGTACGCCTCTCTCATAAAGCGCGTCTGCCTTCCGCCCCATCCCGAGTCGCCGTCCATGCCGTAAAGGAGCATGATGCAGTCTGAAAACGCTGGCAGCCTGGTCATCTCGCCCTCTGCCCGCGCAATTATCGACCTGCCGGGCAGGAGCACGTCCGTGATGCCTTCTTTTGCAGCAAGTTCGGGATTTTCATGAAGCGCGTTTTTTGTGCGCGCAAAGGAAATGTACTTGTCAAAGTCGTCCTTGGTTATCGTCATCGCCGCGCTAAAAGTCTGGCCGGGGACAAAGTCGTCAAACTTCATCTTGGCATCGGGGCAGAGTCTTGCTTTTATACCTACGCGTCGAATCAATCCCCATTGTCCTATTCCAACATTTCCCGGATGGACTTTACGCTTTCTCCAGATCAAAAAACTTTTCTTGAAAAGGTCGACGGCGTGTGCCGGGAAATACGGGACCATGAAGAGGAGTGCTACCTTGCCGAAAAACTGAACGACATGGTAATCCCGGCGTTTGGCAAGATTGGGATGCTCGGCTGCCCGGTATCGAAAAAATACGGCGGCCTGGGGCTTGACATGCTCACCTACGCCCTTGCGATAGAGCGGATAGGGCAGGAGGGCAGCTCGCTCCGCACGTTCTTTTCTGCGCACACGTCGATAGGCCAGCTGGTCCTGCAGGGCTGGGCAAGCGAGGAGCAGAAAAAGCAGCACCTGCCGCCGACTGTAAAAGGCGACAATGTGATGGCATTCGCTCTTACAGAGCCGGCGGCGGGAAGCGACCCTGCGTCCATGGTCACGACGTTTGAGGAGCAGGGCGACTCGTTTGTGCTAAAGGGCAAAAAGCACTGGATAGGAAACGGCACGTTTGCAGGCGTCATGACGACCTACGCCAAGGACCCTGCGACCGGCAAGGTGTCCGCGTTCATAATAGAGCGCGACTCGCCCGGCCTGCGCACAGAAGAGATGAAGAACAAGGTGGGCCTGCTGACGGTCAAAAACGCTGAAATTTATTTTGACAACTGCATCGTGCCAAAAAAGAACCTGCTTGGGAAAAAGGGGCAGGGCCTGAGCATCGCATACAGCGCGCTCATCGACGGCCGGCTCTCTGTCGCCGCCGGCGCGGTGGGCGTGATGCAGGACTGCCTTGACGAGTCGGCCGCGCACGCAAAGTCAAGGGAGCAGCACGGCGCACCCCTTGCGAAAAAACAGCTGGTCCAGGAGCACGTTGCGAGGATTGCCACCGACATCCAGAGCTCCAGGTGGCTCACATACAGGGCGGCAGCGGCGCGGCAAAGGTTGCACGAATACGTCGAACAGGTCAAGGAGCACGGAGACTGGCTCGAAAGCCTTGGCCGGGGCAACTCGGAATATTCGGCCCTGCGGTCAGAGGCCGACGCGCTGGCCGCGATGGCAAAGTTCCATGCAAGCAACTGCTCGTTTGAATGCGCCAACAGGTCGGTGCAGATATTCGGCTCTGCCGGCTACCGCAAGACCGCCCGGGTCGCGCGCCACTTTCTCGACAGCCGGGCGACCACTATCTACGAGGGCGCAAACGAGGTGCTGGAGCTGAAAATTGCGTCAGGCGTGCTCGGCCATTCGGCGTACTAGCCAAGTTCTGACGCCATCAATTCTATGCCCTCGTCTATCTCTTCTTTTGCGATGACGAGGGGCGGAATCGCCCGCATGGCCTTTTGCCCCGCCGGCAGCAGGAGCAGGCCCTTTTTGAAAAGCCTGGCAAGCGCCGCGTCGCGCCCTGCCTTTTCATCAAACTCGATGCCTATCATCAGCCCGATCCCGCGCACGTTGCTGACTCCTCCCTTTTTGCCTACAAGCTCGCCAATCCCTTTTTTCAGCCGCTGGCCCATCGCATTCGCGTTGGCAAGGAGCCTGTCCCGCTTGATGGCGTCGATTACTGCCGCCCCCACAGCCATGTCGACCCTGTTGCCCCCGCCCCAGGTGCTTGAAAGCACACCCTGGTGGCCCGGGTCAAGGTCCTTTCTGAACGCAGTCGCGCCCACCTGCAGCGCCTTGGCCGCGCTCATGATGTCCGGCTCGACGCCATAGTGCTCAAACGCCCACCACCTGCCGGTCCGCCCCATACCTGACTGCACTTCGTCAAGTATCAGCGGCACGCCGCGCTCCTCTGTCGCCCTGCGCAGGTTCTTTACAAATTTCTGACTCGCCACGTTGTAGCCGCCCTCGCCCTGGACGACTTCGCTTATCACAAACGCAACTTTGTTTTCCTCCAATATTTTGTCGACCGCGTCGATCTCATGGTCGCCATCTGAGGTGCAGAACTTGATCCTCATCGCCGGTAGCTCCGGGAACCCTGCCTTTTGCACCGGCTTGCTGAAGGTGAACGAGAGCGCACCCAGGGTCCTTCCGTGGAACGCGCCGACGCACGACACGCCGGGCAGCACTGGCAGGTCCTGCGACATGCGCCTGCGGTACGCCACCTTTATCGCGTTTTCAACGGCCTCGGCGCCGGAGTTGATGAAAAATGTTTTGAAGCCCTGCGGGACAATGGACAGAAACCTCTCGGCAAGGTCGGCGTGCTCTTTGCAGTAAAAGTCCTGCCCTGCGATCTTGTGGGCGCCGTTTTTTGAAATCTTTGCAAGTGCCGCCACGACGTCCGGGTGCGAGTACCCGAGGGGACAGGCGCCGATGTTGGAGGTAAAGTCGAGAAACGAGTTGCCGTCTACGTCCCTGACGACGCAGCCCTCGCCGGTGTCAATCACGAGCGGGTAGGTAAAGGTCGAGTCGTAGCAGAGGCTTTTCACCCTGTCAATTATTTGAGTCGCGTTCGGGCCCGGCGGCTCGGAGAAAATGTTGATGCGTCCCATGCAAATAATGGGTGGCCGTTTCTTAAGAATACTATGGCTGCCTTTCTGCGGGCAACTCTTCGAGCACGACATTAAAGTCGCGCGTCGAGCCGTCCCTGATCACCGTAAACTTGACGCTGTCGCCTATCATCTTGCCTGCCAGCGCGGCCTCTGCGTCCGCGTTGTTAGCGACCTGCCTGCCGTTGATGCCTGTAATCACGTCGCCGCCTATCCGTATGCGCTCGCCCTCGATTTCCACGACTTCGTCGCCGTGCCTCAGGCCGGCCTTGTCTGCCGGGCTATCTTCGGCGACGGTAATGATTAGGATGCCCTTTGCTTCTTGCAATCCCATGGCCTCTGCTATAGCTGCATCCACGTTGGTGCCCTCTTCGACGCCTACCCACGGCCGGCCTAAATTGACCTCTACCGGGTTTCCGCTGACGTATGCAAACGATAGCCCGACCACTGCAAACAGGATGCCAAACGAGACGCCCGTGCTGAATGCAGTATGCACAGCTGTATGCCGCAGGGATGGGATAACTACTTTACTGTCGCCATTATCCACAGAATAACGCGCTAGAATAATTAAAATTCCAAGAATGTATGACGGGCCCTGCGGTAGGCGAAGCTATGTTGGTTGTTGTATTACCTTGACATTATGAGAAATAGTCTGCTTCGATCCCGGAAATTCTAATTGACTGCTTGCTAAATGACAGAAAATAGTTAAAAGTGACAACAGGGCTAAAATCATGTGCAAAGATTAATAATGAAATCTAAACTCCCGACTCGCCAAGGAGCTACCAATCCTCTTGAGATCGAAGCAGGCATGCTAAAAGAGAAATTGGACAAAGGAGAAGATGTATTCATACTGGATGTCAGGACGCAAGAGGAACACGACGCATGGAAATTGTCGTACGATAAATACCAAAAGACGCCCGTCATACCGATAGACAAGATTATCAGTTCACACAGCTTGGTGGCTGAGCAGATTCCAAAAGACAAAGAAATTGTGACGCTTTGTGCTCATGGGCAGAGATCGCAAATGGCCGCACAGGCGCTTTCCAAAATGGGGTACAAGGTACGCAGCATCAAAGGCGGAATGGCAGCCTGGAACCAAGTATATGACGTTGCGGAAGTGCCTTTGCACAACATCCCATCCAAAGACCAAAAACAGGTTAGAGTGTGGCAATTGAGGCGGGTGTCCAAAGGCTGTATGACTTATGT
>NZ_JBOGQF010000107.1:0-6021 GCF_050748925.1 Nitrososphaera sp. | reverse complement strand
CTCTATTGCGTCGCCCCCGGAGCAAAAGAAGCACTGGGAGCTCTACATCCGCTGGGTCAGAAAGCCGGTTCCCGGCAGGCTGACGACGCAGATGTTCAACATGAAGGAAGGCGACGACGTCCTGTGGGTAAAGCCCACCGGCATTTTCACTATCAACGAAAAGATGCACGACGGCACGCCTGACAACCGGAGGATGGTGCTCATCGGCGGAGGCACCGGCCTTGCGCCGTTCGTATCATATTCGATGCACCTGAAGGCGACACAGAGCAAGCGCGAAATCGTCGTGCTGCACGGCGCCAGCTATGTCGACGAGCTGGGCTACCGCGACCTGCTCAGCCAGATGGAAGAGGAGAGCCTCGACCATGGCAAGGGGGTATGGAATTTCCGCTACCGCGCAAGCGTCTCGAGGCCGCAGGAATGGTTCAACAGGACTTGGAACGGCCAGAAGGGCAGGGTCGAGTCGTTTCTCAGGCCAAAGGCCGGCAAGGACCTCTCGCCGCTTGAAGAGATGGTGGGGGAAAAGGTGACGCCAGAGAACACGTCGTTCTACATCTGCGGCTGGCAGGGGACCGTGGACGGCGCGCTGGACTACCTCATACCAAAGGGGTTCGTGACTGAGCGCAACAAGCGCAAGGACGGATCGTACGACATCAAGTTCGAGTCGTACGGCTGACCTCTCTATTTTTTAAAGCCTTATATTTTCGATCAAGGGCAACCCCTACATGAAATTTGAATATGAAGAGTTCGAGTCGGTAGAGGACGTTTTTCTCTACCTGGTCTCCGTCGCGCCTTACGGCAAGCAGGTGATGCCGATTAGCTCGTACAAGGGCTATGTGTTTGCGATAATCCCGCTCAGCCCGCTGTCCGGCGACCTCATGATGATGGTCTACACCAAGGGCAAGCTCGACCAGGGCCTGGTAGAGTTTGACGTCTCGACGAGGAAATACAGAATGGTCCCGGCGCTGGAGCGCTCTGACAGGAACTATTTCATAGTGCTCGTGCCAAAGGTGGCCACGGTGGCTGACGAGGCGATAAAGGGCCTAAAGTAAGTTATACTCCAATGTAACTTGAGAAATCCTTTCTTTATTTTCTACAAATCACATCTCATAATGGCTATTTATCCAAAAGTAGGTTGCTGCTAACAGGCAAAAAGCGGGTAACCATTCAACTGCTGTCTTGGCTTCCTATTATGAGATGACTTCTAGTAAAAGCAAGCGCAAGTCTCCGCTACTTTCTAAACCGCTAGTGTGCGTTTCCAGTGGAAAAGCGGCAAAATAATCGTTCTTTTATATCAGTTGCAGGCGCTGCGCTGTACAGTGCGGCGGGGAGGGGAAAAGCGCAGGCAGCTTTCAACAAAGACAGGTTACAGTTTCTTTGGCAGTGGAGCGGTAACCGACCGCTTGTTAGTATAGCGAGCGATGATGTCCTCTGGCAGCTGGCCATGGAACAGGTCCTTTGACAGTCCGCGGAGGTACCTCATTATCGCCCACGTGCCTGCCTTGATGAGCAACGCCATGAATGCCTTCATGGCAGGACCGTAGCTCTTGTTCCTGATGATGATTGGGATGATGTCGTTTATCACGCGCAGGTTGTGCTGCCAGCACATCCAGAACAGCGTGAACTGCGCCTCGTTGAGGTTGCCAAAGTGCATAGAGTTCTTTTCGGAAAAGTCCTGGTAGAGCAACGGCGCCACGATGCCTCGCATGTTGGTCCGCTTGAAATCTTCGATGAGGTCGATGGTGTACTGCGTTTCGTCAGGCGTCTCGTCCGGCCAGCCGATGATGAGCGTGAGGGCCGGGAACCAGTGGTTGTCGTTGAGGACCTTGCACCCTTCTCTCACCACTGCGTCCCATTCTTCTGGCTGGAACGGCTTGGTCTTTACTCCCAGGTGCTTTTTGACCATGCGCGGCGCGACGGTCTCGATGCCAAGGTTGGTCGCAAGCCACCTTCCGCCTGCCGTGTCCATCTCGTTGATCTGCGACAGCTTTTTCAGGAGGTCTGGAGAGGACGCGACTGCTGAAAGCGTCATGTGGGTAGTGCCGACAAAGCGGGCGCCCGTTGACTTTAAGCCGCTCCAAAGCTCGGTGATCGCGTCCGCGTTTGGAATGAATTCCTTGTTGTCGCAGCCGTAAAGCAACATCTCGTCAGACTGGAGCCAGATAGAGTCAAAGCCATAGTCGAGGTTCAGCTGCGCCTCTTTTTTCAGGCGCTCCAGCGGAAAGTCTTTCTTGGTCCTCTTGTTGACGTCGCAAAAGTCGCATCCCCTGCCACAGCCCCGCATCGCCTCAATGAGCGAGTTGACAGTCGGCCCCTGCATCAGAGGCACGTTGTCGATGTTGCGGACAAATGTGTGCAAGAGCTCTGGCGCGTCCCCTGCCTCGAGGTCGTGGAAGAGGTCCAGCGCCAGCTCGTCTGCCTCGCCGATAACGACAGTATCGATGCCGTGGATCTTCATCCTGTCCGGCTTTGCTAATTCCCACGAGCCGTTGCCGCCGACCACGACCTTGAAATTGTATTTCTTTTTTAGCTGAATAATAGAAGCACACATCTTTTTGAACTTCATGGCGACGTACGAGAGTTTCTCCGGCGACATGGTCGTCGTGACCGGCGCCATGCCTAGCGGGTCCATGACGTTGATGCCTACCACCTTGGTCTCCGGGCCGATGCACTTTTCAAGCATCTCGGGGTGGGCGAGGAATATGTCGTCGCGCTTGTACTCCTGCAAGAGCGCGCCTTCAATCCTTCGCAGGCCGCACTGGGCTACCTTGACGCCGCCGGTGCTCGCGTCAGTCTCGACGCTCGGGCAGAATATCTTGTCAAACACAAACTCGGGCACAAGCTCGTACGGCCCGCAGGCGATAAAGCCATAGAGGAAGTTGCCCCTGTAATTGGTCATGAGACTGCGGTCAGCAGTCAACACTATCCTTCTGCCGCCAGAAGCTACCACGATGTATCCGAACTTCTTCGCGCTCGGCTATAAATAAATCTATTACCCTGACTTCTATTCTTACTGTTAGTAGAGGCCCTTCTTGTGTCCCTTGTCAAGGATCTGCTTCAGCTTCGCGTGGTCGAGGAGCCCAAATGCGTCTTTCAGCGTGACCCACGTAAAATCCGCGTGCTCCTCTGATATCCTGACCTGCCTGGTGGACGTGATTGCAAAGTAAAAGCTCACCTCTTTTTCTGAGCGCATGCCGTCGCCCTTGAAAAACGAATACATTATCTTGCCGATGTGCGACTGGATGTCAAGGTCGCTGATGCCCGTCTCTTCGCGCACCTCGCGCACGAGCGTCTGCAACTCGGTCTCGCCTTTTTCCTTGTGGCCCTGCGGGAATCCCCAGAACCCGCGCCTGTTCTTTAAAAGCAGAAACTGTGCCGACTCGGTGTTGTCATACTTGTACTTTATCACCGCGCCTACCGACTGCTCTAGGGCCACTTTCTGTAACATCTTGGAAAAAGGCGTGTACAACAATAAAATAGTATTGTTTTTCTATAGCGACAAACACCTGCATTTGCGGTCCTTAAGTATTAATATCGACTGCAAACCTGAACCTCTGTTAGTGGGCCGGTCGTCTAGTCCGGTAGGATACGGCATTGGCATTGCTGAGGCCGTGGGTTCAAATCCCACCCGGTCCACCTTTCTACCACTAGCGCGCGTTTCCAGTGGAAAGTGGCAAAAATAATTGTTCTTTTATATCACCTGCAGCAGTTGCGCGGTACAGTGCGGCGGGAAAGCGCGCAACTTTCAATCTGTCAGTGTATCCGGTCGATGGACAAAAATGCTGGTGCCTTTTCTAAACTCGCAGGTCTTCCCTTATCTCAAACGCCGCCTTGCCGCCGTGCATTATCCTGTATATCCTGTAAGGCGACCCGTCGGGGTTCCTGCCGACCCTGACCACCTCTCGAAACGTTTCAAGTCTGGAAGAGGCAATGATGGCGCCGATGCCCTTTCTTTTCTGCCTGACCTGCCTTACGATGCCTGCCGGCAGGTTTTTGCAGTATATTTTTGACCGGGCGCGCACGAGTACCCTGCCCTTTGCTAAAAGTACGGCCTCCCTTTCGATGACTTCCGTGCCCTGCTGCCTTGTGACCTTGACTTCTATCGGCGAGCCTGCAATGATGGCAAGCACCTGCTCTACGGTGCCCGTGTGACCTAGCAGGATCTCTTGGTCGCGCGTCAGCCTGAGCCCTGCAATGTTTTCCGTCATGAAATGGCCACCGCCCTTGCGGCAAGCACCGCCAGCGAAAACGCGATTGTCGCAATGCTCAGCATCTTGAGCCTGCCCTCCAGTTTTTTCGCGTCCTTGCCGTCCTTTTTCGCCTGCTTGTACGGCCTCGATATTTTTATTTCTGCATAGCTTGCAAGCGCAGCGCCGGCGGCCGCTGCAAACGGCAAAACGCTAAACTCGCCGGTCTGGATGAGGTATCCGGCCATGGCCGGCAGGGCGCCCCACGACACTGCAAACCAAAAGTCGTTGTGGAACCGGCCGCCAAAGAGCTCAAAGTTGTATGCAAAGAGGAAGAACCCTTCAAGGGCCGCTACGATGCCAAGGAGCGGCGCATACAGGATGATATAGTAGGCGCCAATTGCGTACGCGCCTGCCACCGACGCTGCCATCAGCGCGGCCACCTGGCGCCTTGAAAAATAGCTGCCCCACGGCTTGTTTTTCGAGCCGATGGCGTCGGCGGCGTGCGCCCCGATGCCCAGCGCCAGCGCGTAAATGAGCGCGATGGCGCCCACCCTGTCCCAGTGGACCTCTTGCGCTGACATCGACCCGAGTATGGTAAATGATATGCACATGCCCGTGTAGGGGAGGAACATCATGCCGACAAACGCGCGGAATTTGTCAGGCCCGAAACTGGGCACGAACCACTCGTTGATCCTGCTCAAGGCTTTCTCCCAACCACTATGGCCGCAGTGCCAAGGGTGAGGTGCCTGCCTGCGACGCCTTGAAAGCCGCATTTCTGCATGGCATCGATGGCCTGCTCCTCCCACCGCGACTGGCAGATGACGCTGTCAAGGCCGTCAAAGACGGGCTTCCACGACCTTGCAAACGTCCCTGCGAGCCGGAGGGCTGCAAAATACGCGTTCCACAGGCTGCGCATCGCGCCGCCGGGGCACGCAAAGTCGTGCAAGACCACAATCCCTCCTGGCTTTAGCACCCGCAAGCACTCGCACACCATCAGGCTCACGTCGACATACTTTGCCAGATAAGACGAGACTACCGCGTCAAAAGTTCCGTCCCTGTACGGCAATACCTCCGCGGTGCCCTGCGCAAACAGGGGCCCCATTTTGTCTTTGGCAATCTCTAGATAATCGCGGGTAAAGTCAAGTCCGGCCACCGGCCGACCTGTTTCTCTGATCATGGAGGTGAGGATGCCTGTCCCGCAGGCAAGGTCGAGGACGGGGCCGTGCCCTGAAACTACCTTTAGTATCTCGCGCTTCCATGCCGCGTCGCGGCCAAACGTGGTGATGCCGACGACTGCGTCATAGCTTGGCGCAGTGGAGGGGGTAAAGAATTTTCTTGCGCTTGCGTGGCCGGCGTGGACAAGCAATGAGGCAATTACGCGTTACTCGCTATTAAGAGCGACGACGACAAGTAATTATGAGATACCGCCGGTAATGACGTGGCGTATATGTATTTCGTCAACTGGCAGCGCACCATATCGCTTGAAGAGCGCGACGGCCAAAAGGTGGTGGTCAAGCGGAACAAGCCCACCACCGAGTTCCACGAATACATCCTGTTTGGCACCTATGTCGCAATCTCTATCCTGCTTGCCCACCCGTCGCCGCCCCCGATGCCCGGCGGCATCGCCAGAAACGAAGGCCACGAAATGCGCGGGACCCTCGGCCGGCTCGGCATCCAGACTCCCCGGCTGCTCCTTATTTCAAGCGACATGCTCATCGAAGAATACATCGAAGGCGGCGACCTGTACAGGGCTCTTGCGTCAGGCAGCGCCGGCGCGGCCCTTGCCTTTGCCGCAGGCAGCCTGACGGGACTGATGCACTGCGGGGGGTACGTC
>NZ_JBOGQF010000106.1:0-6184 GCF_050748925.1 Nitrososphaera sp. | reverse complement strand
TTGTCGAGTCGACCAACAAAGAAGACGGGCTGCAATACTGGAAGGGGATGGTAAACGGCTGGTACTTTGACCTGTAGCCTGGAGAACTAGAGTGGCTGGAGACAAAAGCGGCTATGATACCCTTCTGTCAAGGGTTGCGCCTCTTTGACATAGCTTGAACGGCTGGCCTGTGCATACTATATGATGCTTTTTGCCAAAAATTCTTGAAAAAAGAAAAGAGAGAGCTAATCCCCTCTGGGTCCGTCCTTCCTCCCTTTGTATTTTCTTAATCCCGCTACTCCTGCAGTTGCCATGGAAATTCCTACGCCTAACAGCTGCAATAGGCTGGTGTTCTCGGTTGATGATGGCGACTGTGCAGAATTGGCATAGCTGTATGACACCGGAACAGTCAGCTGGGCTTCATTGCTCTTTGCGAGAGCTGTCGGAGAGGTCGAATTTGACGTGATTGCCGCGTTTTTGAGGCGATAGCTGGCAGTCAATGTGCTGTCTCCTGACAGGGTTGTTGTTCTATCTTTGCTTGTGCTTCCATCATCCCATCTGTCTAAAACTCTGCTCCCAAAGTTGGCCACGCTTACCTTGTAAGTGTCGCCGACCTTGCCCTGGAAGTAGAATGGTGTATAACCCTGCGTCACGAGCTCGTTGCCCTGCCTCAGCTTGGCAGACATGCGCAAGTTCTCTCCATCAGGTCCTACAGCCACTACCTTTACTACTGCAGTATCCTTTGCGCCGTTGTCTAGCGCATTTGCGGGAAAGGCAAGCGTCTCTACGCTAGGTACGCATCCATATCCTCCCACGAATCCTGGAGAATTGAACTTGGTGGTGTTGCCTTCCGTGCTCCTGCAGAATGTGGTTACGTCAATCGGTATCGAGGCTTCACCAAAATAGTCTATCGTTCCATAGATTCTGTAGCCGTATATCCCTTCAGAGACCATCTGCCTGGCCTGGTAGAACCCCGCCTGGCCAAAGGTGCCGCCCACCGTGACGCCCGTCTGATTTGCGCTGGCGTCGGCTGCCGAATCAGCTGCGTTGAACGACTCGATGTCCTTAAAGTAGTACTTGTCAGCCTTTAGCTGCGCGCCTGCAAGGGGCATTTTTGTGTCAAAGTCGGCCAGAGACAGTTCCAGGTTATGCAGGCCGTCGGTGACACCCGCTTCAACTCCGAAAGTCGGCTCGTTGCTATGCCCGATTACAATAACCACCTGCTTGCCCTGCAGGTGCGGGTCATCCACGGGCAATGTGAAACGCCCATGCGCAGATGCGGATTGAATCGTTCCTGCCGACAGCAGCAAGGCCATCGCGGCAAATGCATTGCTCCATAACGCCGCGCTTTTCTTTTTATTTTGAGTATCTGGGCTTGCAGTCATTTTTCACTCACTCCTCTCCGCCGTGGAATCCCATGCCGTCATTGTCGGGATTGCCGTCGTTCAGGTCATAGATTGGATTGCCGTGTGTTATGCTGCCTGGGAGCTGCGATGCATCGTATTCGGCATCAGAGATCTTGCCAAGTACCCTCTGGACGTTGATGTCCACCACGTCTCCAGGATTGAACGCGACATCAGAGCCGGACAGGTTAATCAGGGCAATGTCGGTGATTCTTGCAGCCCCGCCGTTAAGCGGGTCGGGAACGTGGGCGTGGTACACGCAACTATCGGCAGTAGAGGCATGGTCTATGTAGTAAAGGGGCACCTTGTCTACAAAGGTTCCTTCTGCGCTTTCGTCAATATGCCCTGCAATCACTGTTACTAGAGGCACTTTGGTTTCTGGATCGCATGATGCCCTCATAAGGTAGTGTCCCGCAACAAAATTCGGGCTTGCATCGTACAGGGGTAGAACGCCGCCAGGCGGAAGCGTCATGCCGTCCAGCCTGATGTGCGTATTATCCGGTATAGTATTACCGGTAGTACCCAGCTCAAAGCTGTGGCTTGCAAAAACCGTACCGCCATAGATGCCTCCAATGGCCGCCAATCCGGCGGCAATTGCCAGCAACTTTAGGTTTCTGGTCAGAGATGTTGGAAATTCCATCTCTTTTGGGAGAGGGGCAAAAGTAAAAAGAAAATTGGTTCATTCGGCGAATGAACTAGTAGCTGCGAAGGCGTGTATCCGCCTGACCGCGTTATGCAGAGCTCGAAAGCATCCTGCATCATATACGAGCAAGGCATATTCGACTTTAGCTCCGAGCGTAACTTCGGCTTCTGTACCAATCCGTTTATTAGGCAAAAAAATCTTTGTTTATATATGCAGACAGGCAGCCGTCCCGCTGAGCAGGGAGCAAGCAAGCCCATGCTCTTTGGGCTCACCGCGGCCATAGTGGTGGGAATCATCGCGCCGCTCGTGCTGCCCCACGTGACTCACGAGTCTATGCTTTACCACATCTTTGTCCACATTGCCAGCATCACGATAGCCGCGTTCCTCAGCATCGTTTCTGTGCTTGCCTACAGGCGGGCCGGCGGCTCGCGTACGCTCTTTATGGCGCTTGGGTTCATCGCGCTTGTCGTCGCAGAGGTGTTTTACCTGTTCCAGTCGGCCGGGATGCTCGCGACGCTCCAGGTGCCTAACCTTAACATAGAAGCTTCGCACATAATACTGCTGGCTATGCTCAGCCTGTTTGGGCTTGGAGTGCTAAAGGTGAACAAGTGATGGAGCTAACACTCGGCACGCCGGACCTTTTGCTGCAGATAATAAAGACCGAGCCGGGCATACGCTACCGGGAGCTTCTCCGGCGCACCGGCCTTGTAAACGGCGTCCTGACCTATCACCTGTCCGCGCTTGAAAAGTCCAGCGTCATCAAGGTCGACAGGCGAGCCGGCGCGACGCGCTACTTTCCGGTAAACGTCCCGGAGAACGAGTCGCACTTGCTCTCTTTTGTCAGGCACGAGCCGGTGCGCGAGATAATATCGTTCATACTGCAGCAAGACATGTGCACCTTTAACGAGATAGTGGTCCACACGGGCAAGGCGCCTTCCACGGTGTCGTCGCACCTGAAGCGGCTGAAGGAGGCCGGCATCGTTTCGGTCAGGTACGGCGAATACCAGCTGTACGGCCTTGCCAGCCGCGACCTGGTTGCAGACGTGCTTGCCAAGTACAGGGCGACACTTGTCGACAAGGTGGTCGACAACTATATTGAAATGCTGGACGAGCTCTAGGCTCGCCGTGAAGGGGCTCCTCGTCGTTGCCATTATGGTTTCATTGCTGCTGACGCAGCAGGCCGCAGCCGACCCGCTCAACAACGCAGTCACGCGCCAGCGCATCGGCAACTATGATTTTGAAGTCGCCCTGATGCCAAACCCTCCTGTCGCCGGGTCGCCATCCAGCTTGATGCTCCGGCTCGCAGGCGTCAACGGCGACGACCTTATAGACGTCACGGTGACCCTCCGGCTTGCCAAGGGCGGGGACGAGATCTATGGCATAGGACCGGTGATCGTCCCGTTTGGCCATTACACACTCGACTACACTTTTTCAGAGCCGGGCAGGTACGCGCTCTATGCAGACTTGCAGGACTATGCATACAGCGGCGAGACGCTGACATTTACGTTCCTTCTCGACGTCGCGGGGCCAAACGACTACCTTTATACTCTTGTGCCCGGCGTCGGCGCGGCGGCAGCCGGCGCGGCTGGCGCGATAGCGGTTATGCGAAGGCGCAAAAAGACCTGACACGATGGGAAAGGGGCTGTCCCCTCCCCTGTGTGATGAAAAGGCGATCGCTTGGTCCTGCGATATCTTTGAGCGGGCAGATTGCATATTAGCAGTTGTGGTGCATTCTCCGAATGTACCAATGGTTGAAATATGCTTGGCTGCAACCAAAACTGGTGCTGCGCTACCTTGCACTCGCGTTTGCCCTTGCCGGCATGCTGTCTGTGGCGCCGGCGCACGCGCACTTTTTCGGCGCGACCAGGGACGTCGACGGCTTTCAGGTGGTGTTCCAGCCTTTTCCTGCATCGCCAACGATAGGCGCCAACTCTACGCTCAACTTTAGCGTGCTCTATAACGGCAGCAACGTCTACAACGTCCATTCTGCAGTCACGATATCCGAGAAAAACGGCCCGGTTATTTTCCAGGACCCGTACAGGCTGTACGAGATAAGCGACATCACCGTCCCGTACCGCTTTGAGCAGGCCGGCTCGTATGTGGTGACGGTCCAGACGCGGATTGCCGGCCACGAAAAGTACGAGGCGCAGGCACTGGAGGCAAGCTTTGACATTTCAGCGTCGCCACCTGGGATGCCGTTTGACGAGATACTGCTCTACTATGCGACGCCCGCAGCGGTGGCGGTAGCAGCCATTGCAGTTTACCTGCATTCTAGAGACAGGCTCTAGTCACGCTGTACTACAAAACTAATTAACGATGAATCAAATTATATTGCATGAAAACACGGGCCGCCGTTGCCGGTTTTGCACTGGTCTTTGCTGCCCTTGCATCCAGCCCCCATGCATTCGCTCACACTTTTTCAGGCGACGAGAGTGCCGAGTTCATTGTGGCGGTTGAAAAAATAGATGCGCACCTGAGCCTTGTGACGCAGAGCCTGGGCGTTGACGACGTGCAGCTGGCGGGGACGCATGCCGACAGGGCGACCTCGGGCCTCGACGAGCACATGATTGACGAAATTGCCGAAAAGAACGAGAGGGTAGGGACCGACCTGCCGGCGGCGCTTGATGACCTGAACGCCACGCTGGCAGGAGCCGACCAGTTCGTGCAGGGGGTGGGCGAGAAGGTGAGCACCGCCAGAGGTCTCCTCGGCGAAGCGGTGTCTGTCAGGATAGACAGCGAGCAACTGGCAAACTCTACCGTGAGGGCTCTCGTGATTGCGGGCCTTGCTGACGAGGTGCTGGCAGAGTACGGCGCCGCGTTTGGCGAAGAGGCGCACGACGACGAGTCCGAAGACCACGAGTCTGGCGATAACGCTGGCGAAATGGTGGACCTCGCCTCGCTGCAAGTCTCACAGGCCCTGGCGGCAAGGATGGGCGAATTGTATGCCGAGCTGGAGGCGCCAGACGGCTCGCAGGAGGCATTTGACGCTCTTGGAACCGGGATAGATGCGCTGCAGGCAGCAGTCGACAGCGAGGACTCGGTCGCCGACGTGACTGCCATAACACACGGTCAGGTGCATGAGAACCTCGGCGCGGCGTTTGGCCTGCCTCTTGACGATGAAGACGGCGAATCCATAGCGCTTGAAGGCGAAAGCACCACCGGCATGTTCCGCGTGGAGGTTGGCTGGACCTCAGGCGACATTGGGAGCGAAAACCACTTTATGATAGAAATAATGGACGCGCAGGGCAACCACCTGGATGAGGCGACCTACGACATCGTGCTGCTAAAGGACGGCGAGCAGCTGGACGGCACGCACAGAGCCAACCAGACAGCTGCAGACCAGCATTACACGTTTGACGAGCAGGGCAGCTATACCCTGAGGATTGAAAACATCGATGGCTCTGGCAAGTCAGAGGCGGTAGAAATCCCGATGCAGGTGACGCCCGAGTTCCCGCTTGGCGCGTTTGGGATCGCTGCAGTTGCGCTCGGCACGGCACTCGCCGCCGGCAGGTCGCGGCTATCACACATGGGCAAGGGCTGACCTGCTTTTTCTTAATCCGCAATAACCTGGCCGCGTGTCCGAGAAATGTACTATAAGACTAATTAGTACATCCGTTCAATAACATGCATGCGACTAAAGATTCCTGCTCTTTTGCTGGCGGGTGTAGCGCTTGCCGGGCTTTTATACGCCTCTGCCGGGCAGAGAGCGCTTGCGCACAATTTCTCTGGCGACGAGAGCGCCAATTTCATTGCCGGCGTGGAAAAAGCCAAGGTGCACCTGCAGCTTGCAAGCAAGAACCTCCGGAACTCTGATGTGGCTCTTGAGCACATTGATAACGCTTCCATGCATTTTGACGAGCATGTGGTAAAAGAGATTGCCGAAAAGAACGAGAGGATAGCCAAGGACCTGCCGGCCGCCTTTGGCAAGCTAAAGACCATGGTGCTGGTAAAGAGTCCCAGCGCAAACATCAAGAAGCAGATCGCCCAGGTCAACGGTCTCCTCGGCGAAGCGGTGAGCGCCAGAATTGACAAGGCGAGCCAGCGCGACGGCGACGTGCAGGCAATGGTGTTCGCCCAGATGGTGAGCCAGGCCCTGCAGGCCTACGAGCATGCAAGCGGCGCCATGACCGAGGAAAGCGGCCACGGCAATGCCCAGGCA
>NZ_JBOGQF010000105.1:0-6273 GCF_050748925.1 Nitrososphaera sp. | reverse complement strand
GGCCAAGGCCGGCGCCATAGTGTCGTCTGCCGGCGTCGCCCTGCTGGTGGCCTTTGTCATGGTGCTGCTCGTCTTTCCAGTGATAAAGGAATGCGAGGGCGAGAGGTGCGAGTTCACGTCGACGGCGCCTGCGTCACTGCAGGGCATTTTCGACCCTGGCTTTCTGGCGGCTTCTCTTCTGACCATAGCGGCGGGCATCGTCATGATAAGGTACAGCCGGTGGCGCGAGTCCAAGGCCGCGGCCTAGCGCGCATAAATATCGGCCTGCCGCAAAATGCAGCAGGTTGGTTTCGTTCACAAGGGCCGAAAAAGAGTTCCTTGCAAAAAACGAGTCGTGCAGGCTGGCTACGTGCCACGACAACATCCCGCACGTCGTCCCGGTGTCGTACATCTTTGAGGATGGTGCCTTTTACTTTGCCACGGATCTCGAGACGCGCAAGCTCGCCAACATACAGAAAAACGGCAGGGTCGCGCTCGCGGTCGACGTTTACAGCTCTGTCGCCAATATGGCAGTCTGCGTGCAGGGGACTGCAAAGGTGATAGAGCGGGGCCCCGAGTTCCAGAGGCTATACAAGATTTTTCACGGCAAGTTCGAGTGGGTCAGGCGCGACCCGTGGAAGGAAGGCGAGGCGCCGTTTGTGCATGTGACGCCGACAAGCAAGGCGAGCTGGGGAGTTTGACCGTCCGAAAAAAGTTTGACGACGTCGCCGGCAAGATATGCGAGGCAGTCATACCGGTCAAGCACGAAAGTTTTGTTGGAAAAGGTAGCAAGGTCGCAGTCTGCACACTAGGCAGCATCGGCCTTCTTGAAGAGATATCGCAGTCCGACATGATGGAGCGCGTCGCAATAGCGGGCCGGCTGCTGTCAGAGAACCGGGGCATCGACGCAATCGTCCAGTACGCCCTGTCGCACCCAAGCCTTGAGCGCATCGTGCTGTGCGGCAGGGAAGTCAAGGGCCACATGCCGGGCCAAGCGCTACTGTCGCTCTACAAAAACGGCGTCGACTCGCAGGGCCGGATAATAGGGGCGCAGGGCCCTTACCCGACCGTCGAATCAACGATGGAGCAGGTCGACCGGTTCAGAAAGCAGGTCGGGATGATAGACATGGTGGGCGTCACCGACATCTCGCAGATAATAAAGTCAGTAGCCTGACTCTTGCCTGTCGCGGTTTACTCTGTTCTTTTTCCTGTACTCGTCCAGTATGTCTGCCGGAGTCATGCCCAGTTCCAGCGACGCCTGGACCACAAAGTGCCAGATGTCTATCAGTTCCTCGCGGGCGGCTGCCTCGTCAAACTGGCCCGGCTTTTTCCACCACTTCCAGTTTGTCAGGCGCTGAAGTTCTACTGCCTCGTGGATGATTGCCGTGGAAAGGGCAGATATCCTGCCTTCCGCGCTCTTCGGGTAGCGCGAAAGGTCCATCATGCCCGCAAGATCTTTTTGCATCAAAAATATCGTTTCAAGTGTGTCCATCGCCTTGACGGGCGCCTGGCCGTAAAAAAAGGTTGACCCGACTATCGACGAATACCTGGGAAAGCTTTAAGAGATGTGCAAAGCTTGGTTAACGCATATGGCTTCTGGCAGGAATCCTGCTACATCTGAGGCAGAGTCCACGACAGGCAACATCCTTACTTCTGCGCTTGACATGCTAAAGGTAGAAGATGCAGAGACCCGCAAAAAGGCGGTAGAATTTCTCGGCAGCGTTTCGGTGGCGACCGTGAACGCCTACGGCAAGTGGATAACTTCTGTCAAGGCAGTGGCCGACGCCTGCACAGCCATGGGCCATGTATTCTCGCAGTCCGAGCTGTGCGACTTTCTTGCAGTCGCCGCCAAGGGCATGGATTCCAAGAGGGCCGGCACCAAGGCAGTAAACGACGCCACGTTCTACATCTACATGGACGTGATGGAAAACTACCAAAAGACAGACGCCAACCTGCGCCTGCATTACCCGAGAATAATAATCGACCTCATCTCGATACTGGACAAAGGCGTGGACACCCGGGGCGGGGCCGTGGGCGTCTATGGCATCGAAAGGTACTACCAGGAGCGCAAGGTCTCTGCGCCTCAGGAAGACCCGTCTACAAGCTATGTCGCAAGGCCGATAGCAAGCCCTCGCCCGCATGCCGGGCAAAATGTTGCCGCGTTTGGCGAAGGGCTGGTGGACAACCTGTCGCACGTCACCGGCAGGGCCAAGAAGGACCTTGAGCAGTCCCTGTCAAACCTGCAGCCTGCCGACATCAAAAAGGTTACAGACCTGTCGATGAACTACAAGCGCCTCCAGAAATACAGCAAGCTGACCAAGCCTGAAGAGTTGAAGAAAGAAGTCGAGAAGGACCTCGGGCGCAAGCTCACCGATAACCAACTGCAGCACGCCGTCAACTCTATACGCAAGACCAAGATCTATATCGAAAACGTCCTGGACGGCAAGTTCGTGCCTCACGGCACGCACGGCATAAACCACGTCAAGCACAACCTGGAATATGGCTACCAGCTTATGGGCCTGATAGAGCCGAGAAGGCGACGGGCAAACTAGTTTTAGAAAACAAGTCGGTTAGATAGGGTAGTCCCCCTATTGGAAGAGTCGCCAAAGGCGCCCTAGTAATACGGGGGGTTCCTATCTATTTAGCGGATGTTCTTCGTTACCCTGATAAAGTAAGGGTAAATTATTAAGTCTTTCCATCATAGAATTTCAAAATTATATCATGCCCTGTGACAATAGCATAGATAATACGCTATTCATGATAGTCCTGTATAATATTCACAATCATGCTTTTACTGACATCATCTTTGGTAAAAAAAGCTAGGCCCATACACGTTCTTTAAAGGTCCATTTCTTGTTCAAGAGAAAGTTGCCTATCGAGGCCGTCGCGACTGCCACCACCAACGCTATCGGGTAGCCGATGCCTTGACTCTCTACGAGCCAGAAGAGCATTGACAGCTGCACCAGCGCGCCAAACGCGCTGAACCCTGAAAACAGGCCGTACTGCGCAAGGGTCTTTTTCAGGGCAAAGTCCCTGTCCTCAAATGTCCACAATTTGTTAAAGATAAAGTTGGACGTTATGGATACCAGTATGCCAAAGATCGTCGCATGCAGGTACCAGACATTTGGCAGCAGCACGGTGAGCAGGAAAGAGGCGAAATAGTTTACCAGCAAGCCGGTCGCCCCCACGGTGTAGAACCTGCCTGCCTTTGAAAGGAACTTGACAGATGCGCGCCTTTCTGTTGGCGCGGCCCTGCCGTAGCGGTACAGGCGCCAGACTGCCCTAGCATAGTCGACTGCTACCTTGGAGTCCAGCTTGCTCTTGCCAAACCGCCTGTTGATGAACGTGTAAGGGATTTCAGTTACCCTGGCGCCCCTTGCCTTGACGAGCAACTCGAGGAGCATCTTGTAGCCAATGGCGTCGAATTTTATGCCGTGGATGATGTGGCGCTTGAACGCGAAAAACCCTGACATCGGGTCCTTGATGCGTATGCCGAGGCTATAGCGCGCAATCTTGTTGGCGCCCTTGCTCACTATCTTGCGCTTGAAGGGCCATCCCGTTACCGCCCCTCCCTTTACATAGCGCGACGCCACGACGATGTCGCATCTTTTTATCTCGTCAAGCATGTGAGGTATCGTCTGGGGCGGGTGGGACATGTCGCTGTCCATCACCACCACGACCTCTCCGGACGCCGAGTTTGCCCCTGCCAGTATCGCAGAGCTCAGCCCCAGCTTGGCAGGCCGGCGGATGACTTCAATCTGGATGCCCCTGCTCCCGAGGCTGCGTGCATGGCTCTGCGCGATGTCGCCGGTGCCGTCCGGCGAGCTGTCGTCTACGACGATTATCTCTGCGCGCATGCCCCTTGGCAGCGCGTCGGCTATCGAGTCGATCATGGTAGAGATGTTTTGCGACTCGTTATAGGTGGGCAGGATGACTGAAAGCGGCAATTTTTCCTGCTTTAGGAGCTGCGCAAAAGCGTCCAATGGTTCAGTATTTGGATGCGGTCTATAAAACAGTTAGTTTCCCCGTCTCTTAAGCACCAGTATGTCAATCGTGTTCCGGACAAAAGGTATAGAACAATGAATGCGGCGTCTGGCTGTTGCTGGTTATAGGCTTTGCATTGATGGGCCTCGGGCTTTTGCTGTACCTAGTCTCGGTAGGGTCAAACGCCTTTGGCATCCGCACGGCCCTCACGCTGCCGCTTTTACTCAACATCTATTTTTTCGCCGGCATCACTTTCAACGTCGTCGGCGCGTATCTCGTAATCAGGCGTTAGGCCTGTCTGAAACGCCCAGTGCCGTTACTGAAAACTGGGCGTTCTTTCCGGGAGGCTGTACCATTATTGCCTTGAACTGGCCCCTGGCCGCGTTTTCAATCTCAAGCCTCATCTTGGCATGCGAATAGATCGACACCGAGCTTCCGAGGTACTCGCGCTGTACCGGCCTGCCCTCTGTCGGCACGTTTCTGACCATGTTGGTCACGACCACCGCGCAGCCTGAGGTGATGGCAAACACCGAGAGGTCATGCAGGTGGCTCATGACCGCGAGGTGCCTGGCCGGGCCAACATACTCGGCAGAAAAGAGCGAAGTCAAGGTGTCGACTATCAGCAGCTGCACGTCCATGCTTCTGGCCTTTTCAAGCGCGGCAATCTGGTCCTCAGTATGCAGGGCGCGGACAAAGGCAATCCTGTCAAGGACGTTGCCTCCTGCAATCTCTGAAACCCTCTCTGGACGAAAAGTTCCGGCAGTGTCTACAAACATCGCCCTGCCCCCTGCCCTCGAGCAATTGGCGCAGAGAGTAAAGCAGAGCTGCGACTTGCCCGACCCGCTCTCGCCGTAGACGTCGGTGAGAAAGCCGCCGCGTGCGCCTCCGCCAAGCGCCACGTCGAGCGCCTTTGAGCCGGTGGAGATGAACAACAGCTCTATTCCGCGCAGCCCTTTTTATGACTTCTCTTCTTCAAGGCAACCTTTTTATTCGCCATGCAATCCTCCAACTTGCAAAGTGATTAACTAGGTGTCTTCCCCGTCTCAACAACCAAAACGCCCGCTCTCGATACTCCAGCGTTCTATCAACCGCAAAGTCGCTGTCAGGCTCAAGAGCGAGATAGAGTACAAGGGCAAGATGAACAACGTCGACTCGTACATGAACCTGATACTTACCGACGCCGAGGAATTCAACGGAAGCGACGTGATGGCCAACTATGGCAAGGTCGTTATCCGCGGAAACAACGTGCTCTTTATACGCCTTGAAAAGGACATCTGACCCGGTGGGCGACTATGGCAAAGCGCTGGCTCTTTACTTCTGAAAGCGTCACAGAAGGGCACCCCGACAAGGTCTGCGACCAGATTTCTGATGCGCTGCTCGACGAGTTTCTGAGGCAGGATCCCGATTCGCGTGTTGCAGCCGAGTCGATGACGACGACGGGCATAGTCTTTGTCGCCGGCGAGGTGACTTCAAAGGGCAGGGTAGACGTACAGAATATAGTCCGCGACACCATCCGCGAGATCGGTTACGATAACCCAATCTACGGCTTTGACTGCGATTCGTGCTCCGTGCTTGCGGCGCTCCACGAGCAGAGCCCCGACATCTCGATGGGCGTCACCGCCACCGAGGGCAAGGAGCAGGGCGCAGGCGACCAGGGGCTGATGTTTGGCTATGCCAGCAATGAAACTCCACAACTGATGCCGCTGCCGATAACGATGGCGCACCAGCTCTCGATGAAGCTGGCGCAGTCGAGGAAAAGGAAGGAGCTTGGCTGGCTGAGGCCCGACGGCAAGTCGCAGGTGTCAGTCGTTTACGAAGACGGCGTGCCAAAGCGCATCGACACCGTTGTATTGTCGACGCAGCACTCGCCAGACATCGGCCTGGAACAGCTGCGCGAGGAAGTGGTAAACAAGATAATAAAGCCAGTCTGCGGCAGCTGGGTTGACGCCAAGACGAAATACCTCGTCAATCCGACCGGCAGGTTCGTGATAGGCGGCCCGCCCGGCGACAGCGGCCTCACGGGCAGAAAGATAATTGCCGATACCTACGGCGGCATGGGCCGGCATGGCGGCGGCGCGTTCTCTGGCAAGGACCCGTCCAAGGTGGACAGGTCAGCATGCTACATGGCAAGGTACGTGGCAAAGAACGTGGTGGCCGCCGGCCTTGCAGACAAGTGCGAGGTGCAGGTCGCGTACGCCATCGGCGTCGCCGAGCCCGTGTCCATAATGGTGGACACTTTTGGCACAGGGAAACTCCCTGAAGAAGAAATAGAAGCCAAGGTCCGCAAGACATTTGACATGAAGCCTGCAG
>NZ_JBOGQF010000104.1:0-6285 GCF_050748925.1 Nitrososphaera sp. | reverse complement strand
GCTGACGGCACCCACATCTAGTATGCCGCCGAGGTCTTCACTTGGCACCCCGGCAGCAAGGTCGTAATAGCCGTCGGCGTTAAAGTCGGCGCTTGTGACAGACGCGCCATAATGATCGTCATCCTCTGAAAAATCGGCCAGTCCGGGGCTATCCTGGAAGAACCGCTGGTCTGGCGTTGCAGTAGCCGACAGGCCTGATGAAGAGCCGTACAGGATGTTTACGGAACCTGCGCCGGGGTGGCCGTTGATGCTTTCGTTTGGAATGCCTATGGCAAGGTCTGCAAAACCATCTTTGTTAAAATCGCCGGTGGCAAGTGACGCACCAAACCCGTCGCCTGTTTCCGCGCTATCTTCTACGTCGGGGGTTTCCTGCGTCCAGAATTGGTTTGCTACAGGAACGTTTGGAGACAGCCCAGTCGCAGAACCATAAATGACGTTGACGGCGCCTGCGTCTACAATCGAACCGACGTCTTCACCGGGCACTCCAATTACCAGGTCGGAATATCCATCCTTGTTGAAATCACCCGCTGCAACTGCCGCTGCAAAGTGGTCGCCAGCTTCTGACGAGTCTCGGATGTTGGTGGACGCATCACCTGCGACCGAGTAGTCCTGGAAGAATCTCTGATCAGGAGTCGAGGTAGCGCTGAGGCCAGATGCGGAACCGTGGATGACGTTTACAAGGCCGGCATCTGCTTTGCCATTGACGTCTTCCAGCGGCACTCCGATCGCCAGATCGGCATAGCCATCGCCGTTAAAGTCTGTCTCTGGCGTGTCGGCCGCTGCCTTTGGAATGCTAGCGGGGAGCGATATCGCCAAAAGCATGATTGCGGATAAAAAGAATACGGCAGTTTCTTGGATTCTTTTACGAGTTAGCGGTATTTTAGAGAGAATGTTACTTCTCATATCTATCGCGCATCGATCTTGTATTTAAAAAGACATGCAACAACCTACCGGAACAGTGCCAATGAAATGCGCAGAATATCCATAAAAGAATTAACAATTACCCGCGTTTTTGTCGTTCCACTGGAAACGCGCGCTGGTGCTAGCTGCCGGCTATTGCCTTTCTTACGGCCGCTTCCATCTCGGCCACGACTGCTGCCGAATCTGCGGGGTCGCTGCTAAAGGTCGCGCCGGCGGCATAGTCGTGGCCGCCGCCCTCTGGTAGGCCTGCGGCAATAGCCCTGCACGACACGCGGCTGTTGCTCCTCCGTATGCTCACCTTGCCCTTGGCGCTGTAAAACATGGCAAGGTCGGCGCCTGTTATCGCAAACACCTCTTCAGAAAAGAGGCTGCTCTGCAGGTAGGGCGACGTCGGCACGTACGCAACCTTGATGCCCTGCACCTCCTTTACCCGCATCGCAGACAGCACCGAGATCTTGGCCTCGTCGCGCAGCCTGGCATACTTTTCATAGTCGTCGTGCATCTCTACGTCCCACAGCACGCCTTTTGCCGACTTTCTCGCAAGGTCGGTGAGCCGGTGGTAAAAGTCGGGAAATGTCTGGTAGTATTTTATCAGCTCTGTTATCGGCGTGAGGTACTGGTCCTTGGTGAAAAAGTCCATGGTGTGCGCCATGCCTGCGAGCCGGGACGCAAGGTCGTTCTCGGGCAACAGCTTTTCTGCCATCAGGTCGGCCGCGCATTTTGTGCCGGAAGCGTCGTGCACCAGCTCCACATGTTGCCTGGCCATGTCGATTGCGGCCTGCGACCAGGGGTGGTGGTCCACCCACATCAGCTTCCAGCCGTTGCTCACTGCATCTGCAAATATCTGCCTGCAGATTTCTATCGTGTCGTCGTTGAGCCCGAGGTCCGCGATTATGACAAGCCCGCGCTCTTTGGAAGAATGCGTCGCAGAATAGATAAAGTTGCCCATCTTTTGAAAATTCTCGGCGCCATAGCCGAGGAACACCGTCATGGCCTGCGGGTACCGCACAAGCCCTATTGCGGCAGAGTAGAGCCCGTCAAGGTCAGACTCGTGGGAAAAAATGATGACCTTCATTGCGCATTTTGCAGCAGTCCCTTTAATGAACTTGTTTTTTCAAACACCCGGCCTTTTGGGACCAGGCCGGCGAAATCCTTCCGGGAAAGGAGCGTATTGTTGAGTGCGACGTAGCACGGCATGCCGGCGCTGTTTGCGGCCTTTACTCCAAGGGGCGCGTTTTCAACCACAACTGCCTGGCCTGGCTTTAGCTGCAGTTTCTTCAAAGCTGTATTGAAGGCAAGGGGGTCGGGCTTGCCCTTTTTCACGTCGTCTGCAGTTACCAGGACGTCAAAGAGGTCCTTGCCAATGCTTGCCTCAAGCACGGATTCGACGTCGCGCTTGCTGGAGCCGCTCACCACCGCCTTTGCCTGCTCCAGGCCCTCGATCATTGCCTTTACGCAGGGAAACGCGGCCGGCCTCTTTATCTCCTTGAAAATCGCGTCCTTTTCCTCGACGACTTTGCCAGCCTTTGCAGAAACGTTGCGCTCCTTTAGCAGCTTTTCGACGAGCTCTATGCCGCGCATCCCTTCCAGCTCGTAAAACACCTTTTTTTCGACGTCGATGCCGGCTATGTCCTGAAAAGCCTGCCTCCACGCCTTTATGTGGGACGGCATAGAGTTGACGAGCACGCCGTCCAGGTCAAAGATTACACCCTTCACGACGTCAGGGTTTGGCAGGCGCACTATAAATTCCGTGTCAGCGCATCCTTTCCATCCAGTCATCGTTGCGATAGTTGTCAGGGTTGAGCCGGAAACCCTGCACCTGCTCGCTTGGGACGTCACTAAGCTTCAAGTTGTACCGCAGCTTTTTCTTTTTGAACTGCTTGTCAAGCCAGATGACAAATCGGTCTTCTATCGTGCCGGCCTCCTGCTTTTCAATGTCATGGTAGACGTCAAGCAGTATCGAGACAAAGCCGGGGTCGAAGTAGAGGTAGAAAAAGTCCCATCCCAGGTATTTTTTGCCGACAGACGAGCACTCGACGTTGCCTTTTTCATGCGCGCCCAGCTCGAGCGTGCCTATGAAGTCCATTATCTTGAGCCTCTCTTTTTCAAAGTCGAGGCAAGACCCCGAGATTATGATTGCAGGGCCTCTCTCGATGTGCCTGCGGTTTACCAACTAATTTACAGATCCATTTTCGATATATAAGCAGCTTGGAACCTAGAGGTAACGCTTCAAGACGGCTGACACCCGCTCGACGCCAAGGTCCAGGAAATAGTTGCCGATCCTCGGCCCCTTCTCCGTGTTGAGGAACATCCTGTACAGCATGGTGAACAGCTCCTTTGGCTCCGTGCCGTTTGCCCTCGCAACATCGAACACCTTTGACTGCAGCGCCTTGGCATTTTCAGGCGTCTCTTCCACTCCTGCAAAGCCGGGCAAGACGCCAAGCAACTCTGTCACCACCTTTCTCTGCGCGTCTGACAGTTGCACTTCAAATTTTTCGTCGCTGGTGTTGTCGTCTGCCCAGTTTGACGCAAGGGCTATTTTCTTCATAATGCCTTCCGTCTTTTCCTTGGCCATGCCGTACTTTACTAGCCGGGCAAAGACCTTGTCGTGCCTGTCCGGATCCTTTGGGTAGATTGACGCCTGCTGCGCCAGAAAGATATAAGGCGCGTGCACGCCGGGCTGCTTGGGCGGGCTCAGCTTGTTGATGTATTCGTATATGCCCTTTATCTTGGTCAACTTTGCAAGGTTGTCTTCCTTTACCTTGCCAAAGTAGAGGTCTTCGTAAGAGTCATACTCGTCCATCAGGGTTGGCACGTCGTCGAGGCCCACGTGGTGCGTGCCGGCGATGCGCTTGAACAGCAACAGCAGTATCGACTCGGGCGTCCCGTACCTGAGCCACATCTGTGGCGTCAGCACGTTGCCTGCCGACTTGCTGATTTTTTTGCCCGACTTGTCGAGGAACATCTCGTACTTTACGTGCAGAGGGTGGTGGCAGCCAAGGATCTCGTCGCAGACCCAGTCATTCACCCTGACAGAGTCCATGATGTCCTTGCCGTATGCCTCAAACCGGACGTCAAAGGCCTGCCACCGCGCCGCAAACTCTACCTTCCATGCCAGCTTGCCGTCCCCCTTTGCAATGTCAGATTCGCCAGAGTGGCCGCAGCCCTTTACCTCCTGCTTGCCGATCCTGCTCCCCTTGCAGCTGTACAGCACCTTCTTTTCTTCCGGCAGGTACTTTTCTGCGACTGCCGTGTACAGGCGGCCGCAGTTGGCGCAGACTGGGAAATAAGGCAGGACGCTGACGTACTTGTCCTGGCCGACAAACTCGGCAATTTTGGTCCCCAGCCTGTCACGGTTTTGCAATATTGTCTCTATCTGCTTTACCAGCTTGCCGGACTTGTAGGCATCCCTGCCGCTCTGGAAGCGGTATTTTATTCCCGTCCTGTCCAGCCCGTCAAGGAGCAGGCTGCTCATGTGCGCGCCGTACGACGCGTGGCAGTCGCCAAACGGGTCCGGGATTTCAGAGACCGGCCTTGCAATGTGATCCTGGAGCCACTCGGGCAGGCCGGCTGGTATCTTGCGCAGGCCGTCCATGTCGTCAGAATACGCCATCAGTTCGGCCTTGTAGCCCATGTTCTGGAGCGCAAGCGCGATGCCGTAGGCGCGCACTGCGTCGCCCATGCTGCCAATGTGCGGGATTCCGGAAGCGCCGAGGCCGCTTTCCACGTTTATCAGGTCGAGCTTCCGGCCAAGCTTTTGCTCCCGCTTTACTAGTGTGTCTGCGACCTTGTCAAGCCACGTGCCTCTGCCGATTATCTTTTCGTCTTCCATCTATAGCACCTTTGACACGTAAGGACCGTCTTGGCTGTAGCCCAGTTGTTTTTTATAGTATTCCCTCGTGCCCACTGCGCTGATGACTGTGATTTTGCCCACGCCCAGCTCTTCCCTTGCCACCCTTTCAGCCTCTTGCATAAGTTTCATTCCATAGCCCCGGTGTTGATATGAACCAGCATCGGTCGCAGAGCCGACGTTGACCACCTGGCCGTACACATGGAGCTCGCGCACTATGGCCGAGTTGGCAAGCTCGGGCCGGTGCGGCCTTGCGACCTTTCTCAAGCGCAAAAAGCCAAGGACGGTCTGGCCGTCAGCGCTTTCATATGACAGGAAAACCTCTTTGCCGCCCGACGCGTCATAATCGAGCCTCTTCATCTCAACGTCCCCGGCGTCAGGGTATTTTTTCTGCAGGCCCGCCTCCCTGCACCTGATGCATCTGCATTTGATTCCCTGTTCATGAAGCCGGGCAAGCACTATTTGCCGCAGGTTGCCACTCTTTGGCCCGGCGACAATGTCCCTTGACTCGATCTCGCGCTGGACGCGCATGATGCGCACATAGGGCGGCACCATCTTTTTCATCTCCACTATCACGTTGATGAGGTCGTTGTCAGAATACGCGCGGTACTTGCCGGCGCTGTGCAGCTGGTAGAGGCCGGTGTGCTCCAACACCAGGGTCGGGTATACCTTGAGCATGTCGGGCTTGAAATCGCCGTCGTGAAACAGCCGGCGGAAATCCTCCACGTCCTTTTCCGGCGTCGACCCCGGCAGGCCCGGCATCATGTGAGCGACTATTTTATAGCCCGAGTCGCGGGCGACTCTGAACGAGTCCCTGACGGCTTGCAGGTCGTGGCCGCGGTTGACGAGCCGGTAGACCTCGTCTCGCAGCGACTGGACGCCTATCTCAACCCTTGTGACTCCAAGTTCCAGCATCAAGTCGACGTGCGGCTCTTTGCAATAGTCCGGCTTGGTCTCTACCGTAAACCCGACGCAACGGTTCTCGGCAGTTTCGTTTGCGGCCATTGCGCCTTCCAGGCTTTCAGATGGAAAGCCGTTAAGCGCGTCATAGCACGACTTGGCAAACCCGCGCTGGTATGCAGATGGCATGAACGGAAAAGTGCCGCCGACTATCACTATCTCTGATTTGCCGGTGTCGTGGCCGCGCGCCTGCAACTGTCTCATTTTTGACTCGACCTGGTCGTAAGGCTCGAAGTTGAATTGCTGGGCAGCCCTTGTCGCCGGCTCTGTCCCGGTGTAGGAGAGCGGCGTGTTGAACTCTATTCCGCCGGGGCAATAGATGCACCGGCCGTGCGGGCACTCGTACGGCTTGGGCATGACTGCTATTACCGCGACGCCGGACGCCGTCTTGGCCGGCTTGACCATCAAGAGCTTGCGGTACCTGCTCGCCTTGGCAAGGCGGCTGATAATGTCCTCGTTTGCAGGCACGGTGGCAAGACGGTATCTTGCAGCGGTTTCCCTAACTATTCTGCGCACGACGGCAGCCGACAGCCCGCCGTCTTGCTCCAGCCGGC
>NZ_JBOGQF010000103.1:0-6328 GCF_050748925.1 Nitrososphaera sp. | reverse complement strand
GTCATGCGCAGAGCGGTGACCGCGATTATGGTCGGTATCGCTGCAATACTGATGTCAAGGCCGGCCCACAAAAGCGCAAAGAGCATCGCCACGCCGATAAAGCTGGCAGACGCGTACAGCTCTTTGACGAACACTATCGGAACCTCGTTGACAAACACGTCGCGCAGTATGCCGCCGCCCACCGCGGTTATCATGCCTGCAAACGCCATGGCAAGGAAATCCAGCCCGGCGATGTTGTAGGCTATGGACGCGCCGATGACGGTAAAGACGCCAAGGCCAATCGCGTCAAACTTTAAGAACATGCCTTCGTGTTTTTTGAACGCCCGATAGAGGAAGAATATCGCGACTGCCATCGCTATCGTTATCACGACGTAGAGCGGGTTTGCTATCGCGGCAGGCGGGAACCGGCCAAATGTAATGTCGCGTATCACGCCTCCGGCCATCCCGGTTATCGCGGCCAGTATGATTATCCCCACGATGTCGGACTTGTGCTCGACTGCCTTGAGCGCGCCGGTGACTGCAAACGCCGCCGTGCCAAAGAGGTCGAGTAGCTGTATCAGGAATGTTGTGGGCAGGATTGGATCTGACAAGTGCCGGCAGCTAGAGCTTGGCATGCATTGATTTGAAACTATCGGTCATGCCAGAAACCGGCAATTTCTGGCACGATGCTGCCTGCCGTTTTTTACGGCCTTGCTTCAAAGACCCTGTTAAAGGGCGTCTGCGTCGCGCGCCGAAACCGCGTAAACCCTGCAGACGTCACTATCTCGCGCAGCTGCGAGTCGCTGGCCTGGGCCCCAAGCGCCGGCCCATTGTCGTTTAGCGAAGCGGGCACGCATATCATGGAAGACGCAGAGTAGAACAGCCTGCCGACGGGGTTCAGGTTCTCTTCCAATTTTTCGTTGGCAAACGGCTCGACTATCATCCACGTGCCGCCCTTTTTCAGCGCCCTGAGCGTGTTGGCGGCCGCCCCTGCAGGGTTTCCCATGTCGTGGAAGCAGTCAAAGAACGCGACCAAGTCGTACTGGCCGGGATAGTCGGTAGAGCCGGCCACCTGGAACGTACAGTTGCCGGCGACGCCCTCTTTTTCTGCCTGCTTTTGCGCCCACCCTATAGACGGCCGGTGAAAATCAAACCCCGTGAACCTTGATTTCGGGAAGGCCTTTGCCATCAGGATGGTGGACGCGCCGTGCCCGCAGCCGACGTCCGCGACAGATATCCCGCTCTCGAGTTTTTCCTGCATGCCGTCAAGCGCGGGAATCCAGCTTGAAACAAGGTTGGCGACATAGTTTGGCCTGAAAAACCTCTCGGTGCCTTCAAACAGGTGCCGATTGTGGTCGCCCCAGCCGAGCCCCTTGCCCGTCCGGATCGCCTCCACTATCTTTTGCTCGTCCTGAAAGAGCGACGCCATGATCTGGTAGCCTCCCATGATGTACGCCGGGCTGTCAGGATTTGCCATTGCAAACGCCTGCTCTGCAGGCAGCGTGTACCTGCCCTCGCCATAGGTGACGTACCCCCCTGCCGCCTGCGCCGCCAGCCACTCCCTTATCATGCGCGGATGGGTGCCGGTCTTTTCGGCAAGCTGTTCCGGCGTCATCGGGCCGGCGCCGGCCATCGCCCTGTACAGGCCCAACCTGTCGCCTGCAAAAGCCAAGAGCGCGCCAAGCGCCCCTCCCCAGTCACCCAGGGCCCTTCCGATGAACTCGTTTAACCTAGCTTCATCTATTGCCATGGCTGGTTCACCAGAGGCGTTGCTTAAGGGATTTTCAGAAGCCGGTTCCGGTCTTTTTGCCCACCACACAACATTTTTTTAAGCCAGCAAGCCTCAGAAGACACAAAAATGAGCAGCTCCATCGTCAAGCCCATCTACTTTTTTGATGAAGCCGACGGAAACAACAGGGCGCTTTTGGGCGGCAAGGGGGCGGGGCTTGCAGAGATGACAAAGCTGGGCCTGCCGGTGCCGCCCGGCTTTATAATAACGACTGACATTTGCGAAAAATTCTACGAGGCGGGCAAGCGCCTGCCGGACGGCCTCATGGACGAGGTGCGCAAGTCCATAAAGAAACTTGAAGTTTCAACGGGCAAAAAGCTGGGCGACGCGGCAAACCCACTCCTCGTTTCTGTCAGGTCGGGCGCGCCGGTGTCGATGCCGGGCATGATGGACACGATACTCAACCTCGGCCTCAACGACCAGTCAGTCGAGGGCCTTGCGCGGCAGAGCAAGGACGCGAGGTTTGCGTGGGACGCGTACCGCCGGTTCATCCAGATGTTTGGCAAAATAGTGCTCGGCATCGACGACAGGCAGTTTGAGAAGGAGATGGCAGGCAAGGACCTCAACGACGAAAAGGTCCTGCGCAAGGTCGCCGCGTCGTTCAAGTCGCTGTGCGAAAACACGGGCAAAAAGCTTCCCGACTACCCGTACAAGCAGCTTGAACTTGCGATAGACGCGGTGTTCAGGTCGTGGATGGGCAAGCGCGCAATGGAATACCGCAGGCAGTACGGCATAACGCCGGACATGGCCAACGGGACGGCCGTGACAATAGTGGCGATGGTGTTTGGCAACACGGGGCAGGACAGCGCGACGGGCGTCGTGTTCACCCGCGACCCGGAGACGGGCGTAAAGAGGCTGTACGGCGACTACTTGGTGAACGCGCAGGGCGAAGACGTCGTCTCTGGCAAGGCAAACCCGAGCCACATCGACCAGCTGCCGGGCCAGATGCCGGACGTCTACAGCCAGCTTCAGCAGGTCTGCGAAAAGCTGGAGAACCACTTTAACGAGTGCCAGGATGTCGAGTTTACCGTCGAGCGGAGCAAGCTCTACATCTTGCAGACGAGGACGGCCAAGATGAGCGCGCTTGCAAGCGTCAAGACCTCAGTCGACATGTACCACGAAGGCCTGATAGACAAGACGGAGGCGCTAAAGCGCATAGACCCGGAGGGCCTCGAGCAGATGCTCTACCCGAGGATAGGGCCGCAGGTAAAGCTAAAGCCGGTTGCCGCCGGCGTCGCGGCGTCGCCGGGAGCGGCAAGCGGCGTGGCGGTCTTTGACGTGGCAAGGGCCGAGGCGCTTGGCAGGCGCGGCGAGAAGGTGATACTCGTGCGCGAAGACACGAAACCTGACGACGTCCCTGCGTTCTTTTTGTCGGCTGGCATCCTGACAACGAGGGGCGGGAAAACGTCCCATGCGGCAGTGGTAGCAAGGGGCATGGGCAAGCCGTGCATTGTGGGCTGCTCGCAGATAGAGATAGACACCGAGAGCTGCAGTTTCGCAGTTGCCGGCAAGACAATTGCAAGCGAGGGCCAAAAGATAACAATCGACGGATCGACCGGCAGGATATACCTTGGAGAGGTCCCCACCGTCGATCCCGAGATAACATCAGAGTTCAAAGAGATACTGCAGTGGGCGTCTGAAATGAAGGCAATCAGGATACGCGCAAACGCCGACACGCCAGAGAGCGCTACTCTGGCAAGGAAATACGGCGCAGAAGGGGTTGGCCTTTGCAGGACCGAGCGCATGTTCAACCAGCACGACAGGATAGCCATTTTC
The DNA here is from genome assembly GCF_050748925.1 of Nitrososphaera sp. Classification (GTDB taxonomy): domain Archaea; phylum Thermoproteota; class Nitrososphaeria; order Nitrososphaerales; family Nitrososphaeraceae; genus Nitrososphaera. Next base: position 2,784 of record NZ_JBOGQF010000103.1, on the reverse strand, counting down.
GTGCGGATGATAATGGCAGAGGACGATGACGAGCGCAGAAAGGCGCTTGCGGAACTGGAACTGTTGCAGAGGTCGGACTTTCGTGCGATACTGAAAGAGATGCAGGGCCTGCCGGTCACGATAAGGCTCCTTGACCCGCCGCTGCACGAGTTTCTCCCAAAGGAAGAAGAGCTGATGATGCAGATTTTCGAGCTAAAGTCTTCCGGCGGCCCGAGGACCGAGTCAGAGATGCTCAGGCGCGAAAAGATGCTCAGGCGCGTGCACGAGCTGTCCGAGGTGAATCCGATGCTTGGGCACAGGGGGGTCAGGGTCGGGCTCACGTTTCCTGACATTTACGAGATGCAGATCCGGGCCATCTGCGAAGCGGCGGCAGGTCTTGTCAAGGAGGGAGTAAAGGTGGAGCCGCAGATAATGGTGCCGCAGGTGGCCATCGTGAATGAGCTTGTGGCCGTGCGCCACCTGTTCGAGTCTGTCAAGCGCGAGGTAGAGCACCGCCACAAGATCAAGCTAAAGATACTGTTTGGCAGCATGATCGAAGTCGTGAGGTCGTGCCTCGTCGCCGACGAGATAGCCCACGTCGTCGATTTCCTCAGCTTTGGCACCAATGACCTCACGCAGGCTACGTTCAGCTTTAGCCGCGAGGACGCGGAGGCCAAGTTCCTGCCCTTTTACCTGGAAAAGACAGTCATACCGGCAAACCCGTTCCAGACCATCGACCAGAAAGGCGTGGGCAGGCTGATGAAGATGACCATCGAGATGTCGCGAAAGGTAAAGCGCGACATCGAGATAGGAATCTGCGGCGAGCACGGCGGCGACCCGAGGTCGATAGAGTTCTGCTCGGCGGCGGGCCTCAACTATGTCAGCGCCTCGTCCCACAGGATCCCCATAGCGATCCTCGCGGCGGCGCAGTCGGCGATAAGGAGCAGCAAGGACAGCAGGCTGTCGCGGTTCCTCTCGGATTAAAGCTTAAAATGGGGGCGCCGCAGCGTCATCCTAGATGGCTTCGGACAGCTCGGGCGCAAGCGTCACGTACGAGTGCATGCGCTGCGGCACGCCGGTGACAGTCGAGGAATTGTCGCGCCTGCCAGAGATAAAATGCATCTGCGGATTCAGGGTGTTCCGCAAGGCAAGGCCGCCGATTGTAAAGCAGTTAAAGGCAATCTAGTCCTTCTTTCTTTCGTCCAGTTGCTTGTGGTACGAGTGGTTCTTCTTGGCGTGGTCGCGCATCTGCTCCATCCCCTCAAATCCCATGCCGCATTCCTTGCATTCGTAGAGCCGGCTCTCGTGCGCAAGCTGCTGGTGGTGCATCAGCTCCTCCACCTTGCCAAACTTTTTGCCGCATTTCTCGCAGGCGTGGCTCTTGAGGAAAAATATCACGCCGCGTTCCTGCCGTCCCAGCACTTGCGGCACATCTGGCCTTCTACCTTCCACGCCGGCTTGGGGTTATACCGCACGAGGCCCATCTTGGTCCCGCATACGGCGCAGAAATTCAGCTTTTTGTTGTGGTCGGCATCTTTGTTGTTAAAGCAGCGCTGGCACAAAAGCGTGCCGGGCTCCATGTTCCACTGCCACCGCGGCTTGACGGCAATGTCGCCGAGGTCCTGCTTGCAGACGGCGCAGTGGTCCGGCTCGGGAGGCCTTGCCGCAAACTCTTTTGCCTTTTCAATGTGGCAGTCGCTGCACAGGTAGCCCTCCATTGCCCACTCGTCGCGGGGCTTGTACTTGTGCTTTAGCTCTTTGCTGCATACGGTGCAGTGCAGCAGCGTCTTTCTGCCAAAAAGGCCCAAACTGCCTCTCGTTGTCATTACGGGTAAAAAAAGCATTACCCTGAATGCAAAAAATTCCAGTTGCGGCCATTATGACATAATTTATTGCGCCAGTCTACAAAATACTTTAATAAAAGCACGGGCTTAAGCAGCTTGGTATCTAGATTATGAAGAAAATCGAGGCTGTCATACCCCACGCGCGCCTTGAAGGGGCGTTTGCTGCGCTCAAGGAACTGAACCTAGGAGGCATCACTTACTTTGAGTCAAAGGGCACTGGAGAGATCCCCCGCCCCCAGATGCATTCAGGAAGGGGCACAGGCACCTACACGCCCGAGTTCAACATCAACTCGACGGTGATGATAGTCGTGAGCGACTCGATGGCGAACAAGGTGATCGACAAGATACTGGAAAGCACAAGCACCGGCCTGAAAGGCGAGGGCAAGATCTTTGTCTCTGACATTGAAGACGTCGTAGACATCGGGACCAAAAAGCACGGAGAATCTACGATATAAAAATAAAAGTTAGTTGGTTGCCAGCTCTTCGATTGCCTGGCTCGCATTCAGCATGCCCTTTTTCTTGGCATACTCTTCGATGACCTTTAGCTGCTCTGGCGTAAAGCACACCGGCATCGTCCTCTTGTCTTGCGCTGTTTGCATGGCACTAAATATCGAGCGCAAGATTATAACTCTTTCTTCTGGAAAGACGCGCTCAAGAATTTGCGGGACAAGACTTGTAGAGCCGTCTGATGCAATTATTTGCTGCTCGCTGTAAACCTAATCAGGGGGTTGGCATCTGATTCAACCAGTCTTAGTAGAATGTTCAACTCTCATTCTGCAAGATTGCGTCAGTCGTTGCCGGTTGTATTTGGTGCAGTTTTCTGTATGTCGATAATTGCCATTTCCAGTCCGGGTTACAGAGATGCATTTGCAGACCAATGCTCCAGACACTTACCTGAAAGTTACTATTATGAAAATTTCGATGTTGTATTTCTGGGCAAGGTCATCGACATAGCTAGGTA
>NZ_JBOGQF010000102.1:0-6493 GCF_050748925.1 Nitrososphaera sp. | reverse complement strand
ACGCTTGGTCAGGTACAGACAATCATGAGGGATACCGTCAGGGCGCAGCCCGAAAACGCTGAAAAGATTTTTCGAGAGTTCCGGGTATGCCAGAACCCTCCAAGGTACCATAAAGAATAGAAAAACTGGGTTGGGCGGGTTTTGCATCATTCTTTTGGATTGACACATACTCTCATTGCAGAGAATGAAAAACGGGATCTGCGCATTAATCCCAAAACCGTGCATCTGGATCTGCTGAAACCAGCAGGGGCCGGAACGAGGCTGTGTGGCTGCTAGTGGCGTATGACTCTCCTTGACCCGCATCCACTCCGGTCCCTCATCGTATATCTCACTGTAGCATTCTGATATGTCCTGCCAGTAAAATGAAGCAATCACCTAGACGCCGCTAGAGACAATCTGGTATCAGGCAAATAGCCAACGGTGCTGCAATGTCAATATGACTATCACCGATCAATATCGTGTCTCTAATTCTCGTTACTTTGGTACATAACATGCTGACAAAACTCTGATAAAACATTAGCTTGAGCTAACAGCATGGCTTCAAGAAAAGACGAGAAAAACGAGGGAACAGCAAGGTCCGACACCAACAATCCGCAGGGCCTGCAGCAACAGCAGGAATCAGTCATCCGTTCCATCGATGAAACCAAGGATAACATCAGGGCGGCTGTAGAAGAGGCAAGGCAAGAGATCCCGAAATACAACCAGGTGGTAAAGGAATACCAGAACGACACGATAGACGCGTCGAGGCAGATTGCCGAAAGCTACCTGGACTCCCAGAAGCAGGTGATAAATTCGATGCAGTCAGTCTGGAATCAGAACATGAACCAGATGCAGTCATGGTGGGGGATGCAAATAATATCGCCACGGATGACGGCAGACATGTATACCAGGATGGCAAGCAGCTTTGCAGACGCCACGATAGCGATGGCAAGGATTGGAAATAACATGATGTTTGCAAACATGGAGGCTGCAAAGACGTCGATGAACTATGCCAGGGACAACGCGAAAGAGCTGGCAAGGGTAACCACGAATTTTACCGGCACGTTTGAGCAGGCGTCACGGGAAGCGACCAGCAGGTCAAATGAGGAAGGGGAGAGGCACAGGCAAAGATAGATCGCCTTCCACCTTTTTCTTTTTTTATCAAATCGTATTTCAAGCGATCATTTGCTTGTATGCGAGGCTCGCGGCCTTGATTTGTGGTGGACTGTAAAAGTAAAGGTCTCGTCCCTCTGATTGCTCTTTGCTATCCCGTCGCTGCTGTTATGCCATGCTTTGCGGTGCATTTGCCCCCATCGTGTAACAATCTACAGAATACAGCGTCCTGTAGCTGTTTAGATGCTAGACTCTACAGCAACAGAATCGGCTGCAATTTAATATGGAAGAGTTGTATCCAAAGCCCGCGTCGTTTTGTAGGAGCTCACGTGCCCATGCGCGAATTGCTGGGCAAATTGCAGACAATTTATTTCATTTTCTGGGCTGCGGGCGGTTATACGGCCTGCCCTCAATACAATGGATGGCAAAGGTCATTCTCGGAGTCGCGGTCGGCGCGGTAATCGTTAGCGGGATGGTTCTTTTGACGCTTTCAAGTTCTTGGGCGTGGAACGGCACGGAGGGGTGTTCCCCTGATTTCTGGAAAAAGGCGCTGGATACTGAGGCCAGGGCAAAGCAGGTCGCTGGCATCAACGTCCACAACGCGGTGCAGGAAATCACAGGCATAAACCTTGACAATTATCCAGCATTTGACAAGTATGAAAACATTACAAACGACGGGGCGCTTCAGCTGGCAGGCGCCAGCGACGCCGAGATGTTTTACCGGCAGCTGGGAGCGGCAGTCTTTAACGTCTATTACGGCGTTGACAAGCTCGACTACATAGAGCCTGCGACGGCATTCAAGAGCATCGTGCAGACGGCGGCCGACGGCGACGTCAAGGCGGCCAAAAACGCGCTGGACACTGCAAACAACCTTGGCTGCCCGCTTGATGACAAAATGCAGAAACCGCCCGGCGTCTCTCTCATTAACTCTGGCAAGCCTCCTGGCACCTCTAACATAAAGCTGCCGGACGGCTACAGGATCGAGCCGGTAGCGTGGAACCTCACCGCCCCCGACAGCGTCACGTTTGACGACAAGGGCAACAAGTACGTGGCAGAGGCGGGGTACCCGTTCACGATGCTCACCGAGGTGCCGCGCATGCTAAAAATCAATAACAGCGGGGACGTTTCGGTGCTTGCCGACATTGGGTTCACGCCCCTATAGTCGACGTCACGTTCCATGACGGCAAGCTGTTTGTTGCCCACAGGTACAAGGTGTCGACCGTCGACATCACCAACGGGGATATTTCGGAATTCCTGACGCTCAAGGCGCCGACGACTGCTTTCAGCCCGACAGACGTGAAATTCCACGACAGCAACGGCGACACCGCGCTCTATCTCGTGGACTGGGGCAACATCGTCCCTCCGACGGTGCCGCACACGGGCGTAGTGTGGAAGATAACACACGAGCCATAAGCCATCGCAGCCGGGGAGCCGGCGCGCTCTCCGCCTTTTTATGGCAGCCGTAAACCCGCGCAATGCAAGATATTAGGGACGCCGCCATCCCATGCCGTGCGCCTATTTGTCGCCGCCGACGTGTCGAGCAAGGCCGGCATCATAAAACTGCAGCAGGACATTGCCGAGTCTGAAAGCTGGAGCCCAGACGAAGTGAGGCCGGTGGAAAAGCAGAACCTGCATTTCACCCTCATGTTCATCGGCGAGTCGGAAGGCGGCACGGTCGACAGGATAAAGTCAAAACTGTCAGAGCTGCGCTTTGAGCCGTTCAGGATTACCTATACCGGCATAGGAGGCCACCCGGATCTGGATTCTGCTGACAAGATCTGGGTCGGCGTGGACGGGGAGGGCGCTGCCAGGCTGTCTGCGCTGTCAAGCAGGGTGGCGAAAAAGCTGGGGGAAATCGACTTGGAGCCGGACAAGCCCTTTATCCCGCACGTCCCGGTGTTTCACGCAAGGGCCGGCCGGCTGGAGATGGGCAAGGCGCTTGCAAAATACCGCGGCAAGTCGTTTGGCTCTGACCTGATAGACAAGATACACCTGAAAAAGAGCGAGGCCGGAGGGTCTGGCTACACGTATTCCAGGATATTTACCAAGGCGCTGGGCGCGCCCTGAATCAGTTCTGCTTCATGCTGTAGCGCCTTACGATCTCTTTGTCGATCTCTTCGTGCTTGATGAGCTCGCCCCTTCTGCCGGGCGTCTTCATCCCCTGCTGGTTCACCTTCTTCCTTTCGTCGTCCAGCTCGTCGCGCTTTTTCTTCTTGAGCTCCTCGGAATACCTCTCACGGAAAAATTTTTCTTGCTCGTTATCCTCCACCACAAAACTCTACCCGAGACAAAGTAAAGTTGCAAGCCACGTTTAACCTTTATGCCTGCACAGGATGATTTTGCATCACTACTGTTTGACCGTCTCGTACGACTGGCCGATGCCCTTTGTCTTTGTTTTTGGCTCTGTCATCTGCTGCGTTATGAAGGTGATGCCATGGTCTATCTTCAGGTGGCTGAGGAACGCGATCCCGTTGTTGACCGTGTCCTTTACTATCAGGCCCCTCCCGCAGATGCTGCATTTTATGACGTGCTCGTCGTTGCTTGCCACGTGCATTATCCAACGACCGGGGTAATAAACCGGGATCCATTTAATATGGCGCAAATGCAAGGATAGATGTGAAAAGGGGCAATTCCCGGCTCGCCGTCGAAAAGTTCGACGAGCCGATAAAGACTCCTAGGGCTCCTTACTCTTATGCTCCCCTTCCAAGGGACGTCTATTGCAGGATGTGCGACAGGCAGGCCTACTACAAGGTCACGAGAAAGATGGAGTACATCGACAAGGTCGAGTTTTACTGCAAGTCCTGCTTCAAGAGGCTGGAGTAGCTACCTTCTCCTAAAGTTGCGCCTGTTCCCGCCCTTGCCCCTACCGCCATAAAAGCCTGGCCTGCCGTGCCTCATGGCCGGGACGGCGATGCCCATCGACTCGTTCAGCATTGCAAGGGGCGCCTTGGCCTGCCGCAGTATCTTTTGAAAGTCCGGCGACCTCTCGGGCGTGACGAGCGTTATCGCCCTGCCTTCCGCGCCCGCCCTAGCCGTCCTGCCTATGCGGTGGAAGTATGTGTCCGGGTCGATGGGGACGTCATAGTTGATGACGAGGCCCACTGCCGGCACGTCTATGCCCCGGGCGGCAATGTCCGTCGCGACCAGTATGTTGTCGCCACCATTGCGGAACCTCTGCATGACGCTGTCCCTCTGTTTCTGCTGAAGGTCGCCGTGGATGGCAGATACCCTGAACCCTTCCTGCCTCAGCTCGCGCGCAAGCCTGTCCGTCCTGCTCTTGGTAGCAGCAAACACTATCATCTGCTCCTTGACAGGCCGCATGATGTCGACGAGCCGGACGAATTTTTCCTGCTCGCTTATCATCAGGTACGACTGTTCAATGTTCTTGAGCGAGACTTCCTCGGTGTTGAGCCTGACTTCATGGGTGTTGCCCTTTTTCATGTGCTCCTTGGCGAGGCGGAGGATCTCTGGCGGCATGGTCGCTGAAAACAGCATGGTCTGCCTGCCGTTCCTGTCCGTGCGTGAAAGTATGAACTCGATGTCGTCGATAAAGCCCATGTCGAGCATCCTGTCCGCCTCGTCGAGCACCAGGAACTTGACCCCTTCGAGCCTTATGGTGCCCCTCCGGACGTGGTCTATGAGCCTGCCCGGCGTGGCGACGATTATCTGAACGCCCCTCCTTATCTTGTCCTGCTGGAGGCCAAAGCTCTGGCCGCCGTAAATCGGGACCGTCTTTGTCTGCGTGTATCTTGAAAACTTTTGTATCTCGCTTGTGACCTGGACCGCGAGTTCCCTCGTCGGGACCAGCACCAGCGCCTGCATCGGCCTGTTGCTCTTTATCATGGTCAGGAGTGGCAGCGCAAAAGCCGCAGTCTTGCCCGTCCCCGTGTGCGCCTGACCTACCACGTCCTTGCCCTGCAGCACGAGAGGTATGGCCGCCGCCTGGATTGGGAAAGGCTCTTCAAGGCCGTTTTCCTTGAGCGCCCTGTTGACGCTCTCGTCCAGACCAAGCTCTCTAAACGTCTTTTTATCTGTCATTTTCGATCGTGCCGTTATGCCTCAAGCCCGGCCAAGCGGCCTTCCTGCTTGATCTTTTCAGCGTGAGCTGCAATGTAGCGCCAGATGATGTCGGCCTTGTCAGACTGGAAATCCCACGGCGCGATAATGACCAGGTCGTTGTCCCTGATCCACATCCTCCTCTTGATCTTTCCTCTAATGCGGCAGGTCCTCACCTTGCCGTCCGTGCACTTTACGATGATGTTGTCGCCGCCCACGAGTTTTATGACCCTTCCAAATAGTTGGCCCTCGCCCGGCATCACCATTTCCTTCAACTGCGATTCGTTCAGAACTTTTCTTTTGCCTAAGTTAAAAACCAAGATTGATGCTCTTTACGGGGTTAAAAATCTACCCCTTTACGCCACGCAGAAGGCGTTCCAGCTCCACGGCCCTGGAAGTAAGGCTGTACCCCATGGTGGCCTTTGCCACGAGCCCCTCGTGCTCCAGTTCCAATAGTCGCTCTGACAGCACCGTGCCGCTGACGCCGAGTATGCCCTTTAGCTCTACAAAGCGGAGCGTCCCATTGGCGCTCAGGCTACTCAATATCTGCAGCGTCCAGCGCCTGCCAAGGACCCTCAGCAGGCCTGATACGTCTTCTGACCAGCCGGAAAGAAAAAAAGAGCGCTGCACTAGCGCATCATCCCCTGGTGCCACATGCCGCCGCCAGACCCGTGGCCATTCCAAGGACCGAACCCGTTCCAGTGGCCAAATCCGTGCCCCATCCAGGGGCCGTACCCGTGTTCTCCAAACGAGCCCATCTGTCCCGGCTCTGAAGCATGCAGGACCTCGCCGCTGCCCGCGTCCACTATGACCATGCGCTTTGTCTGGTCGTCCGGGTCTATGACGTAGAGCGTGTACACCAGGTACCCCTGCGCCACGCCAAGGTGGCCGCCCACCACGACGCCGTTTTCTACCTGCTTTGCGGCGGTCTCTGACGCTTGCGAGAGCGTCACCTTCAGGTTGTCGTTGATAAAGTCCTTCATCGTCTCTCCTGCGTTTATCGTGCCGTTAATCCTGGGCATTTCTGCCATCCGGTCAGAGGTAGCTATTGCCTGCGGCACCGCGAGCACCACGAGGGCGACTGCTACTGCCAGAACTGCTGGCACGAGCACTTTTTTGCTGACAAGTTTTGCCATGGATAGAGAATATCGATTTTTTATTTTAACGATTGTTTACCTATGGCACGTAACTTTGTTCCCTGTGCGCGCATGGCACACAAGCACGAAAGAGAAAAAAAGAAAAAAAGAGGAGGCTACCTTGCGATCACTGTCTCGGCCCTTGCAGTCCCTACGCCCTTTGCCACGCCAAGCCCGAATATCGCAAGCCCGAGGATGACTCCGATGAT
>NZ_JBOGQF010000101.1:0-6580 GCF_050748925.1 Nitrososphaera sp. | reverse complement strand
CGCTACAGGCGCCGGTGCAACGAGGACGGCATCCAGTTCAAAAAGAACCTGCGGGTGGACAACATCGGCATCGTGCTTGAAAAGCCCTACGAGGATGCAAGGACTAAATAGGCGGGCAGGGTGAAAATAGCCAAAATGACGACTTCGGACCCCACTGGCGGCGACAAGGTAGTCTATTTTGGAGTCATCAACATTAACGAGGGAGGCAGGACACTGGGGTCGGTGGACATCTGGCGCAGCCTGCTGACAAAAGAGATGTTTTGCGAGGAAAAGCGCCTGGGCATCCTCGACATCGTCGACTATATCGGCATGCCCAAGAAAAAGCCAGAGGAAGAGTGGGCAGTCGCGGTCAGCCGCAAGCGCAAGGGCCATTTCAGGTGGAAGCTGGTCAAACTGGTAAAGGAAGGGCGGTTCAGGTTCGAAGACGCCGACGAAAAGGCCGTCGAGTTTGACGTCAAGAACTTTGTGGTGGCCGACCCGGAATGGTGGAGCTTTTTGGTCAAGGAAAACGTCAACCGCAACGTAGAGGTTGAAGGCAAGTAATGATGCGCGATGACGACGTCCCAGTCACTGTTTTTGTGAGCAACGCGCAGGGGAGCGAAGTCGCCGCAAAACTGTTCGGCTATTTCGTGCTGCAGGGCAAAGAGTTCAGGTTCAAGGCTATCGCGTTTGGCAGGATCGGCGGCCACAACGCCAGCGTGACGATAGCCAAGACGGTGCTTGCAAAGGTGGCCAAGATGGGCGTCGACCCCGAGGCGCTGATAATGACCATCCAGCGCAAGATAGTGGAAGGCGACGTTACCCTGCCGGAAGGAATAAAACCGCCGTCATAATAGCGAGCCTTCGAGCGCGCTTTCGCACGCGCATTTTACGCGCTCTTTGGGAACAGCCGGTATCAGCTCGGCCAGCAGCTTTTTCGTCTTCTCTACGTTCTTGTGCAAAGTCTCGATGACTTCCTTGGACGTCACCGGCATGTCGGCCCACACGTCGAAATCAGTAACCGTGGCTATTGACAGGTAGCACATTTCCGCCTCGCGCGCAAGGCTGCACTCGGGCACGAGCGTCATACCAATGATGTCGGCCTTCATCACGTCGCGGAAGAATTTCGACTCTGCCCGGGTTGAAAACCGCGGCCCCTCGACGCAGACGTACGTCGCCTTTTGCTGGAACGTGAACCCCAGTTTCCCAATCACGTCAGTCGCGATTGTGCGCAGGTCGGGGCAGAACGGGTCTGCCATCGAAATGTGCGCCACCTGCCCGCCGTCGTAAAATGTATAGTTCCGGCCCTTGGTAAAGTCGATGAACTGGTCTGGCAGCGCAATGTCGCCGGGCTTGTAGTCAAAGCTTAAACTGCCGACCGCGGAAGGTGCGACTATGCGCTTGACGCCCAGCTGCTTTAGCGCCCAGATGTTGGCCCGCGCGTTTATCCTGTGGGGCGGGATGCGGTGGCACTTGCCGTGCCTCGGGATGAACGCCACTTTTCTGCCCGCGTACTCGCCTATCGTGACTGCGTCAGACGGCTCGCCGTACGGCGTGTGGACCTTGACTTCTTTTTTGTCGCTGAAAAGGCCAGAGTCATAGACGCCGGTGCCGCCGATGATGCCAATGTCCGCGCTTTCTGCCATCAGTCATACACCACCAGCGACTCTACCTTGTAGCCCATGTCGCGCAGCCTGTCGGCGCCCTTTAGCCCTGCCAGCTCTATGACAAACCCAAACCCTGCGACCTTGGCGCCCAGCTCCTCGATGAGCTGCGCCGCCGCGACTGCCGTGCCGCCGGTCGCTATCAGGTCGTCTGCCACGAGCACCTTCTGCCCCCTCTTTACCGCGTTATTCTGAATCTCCATCGTGGCGCTTCCGTACTCGATGTCGTACGACTTTTTTATCGTGGTTCCGGGGAGCTTGCCGGCCTTGCGGATCATGACCACGCCCTTGCCGGCCTTTATGCCGACTGCGGTCGCTACTACGAAACCTCTGGACTCGATGCCCGCGACAGAGTCAAACCTTGATTTTGAAAACTTTTTGTAAAACTCGCTGGCGATGAATTTCAGCGCTGCAGGATTACGGAACACGGGGTTGATGTCGCGGAAAAGTATGCCCGGCTTTGGAAAATCTGGATGCTTTGTTATTATCCTGTCAAGGTTTACCTTGGAGGCCACGAAATCTATGCGATCTTGCGGCGGTAAAAAAGATTGCGAAGTCAGCCCCAGCTTACTGCTGTCTTTATACGGCTGGGGTGCGAAATGGAGCCGTGAACGCAGAGCAGGCCGTCTTTGCAGCAAAGGTGGCGCACCTGAAGGACTTTAACGAGGCGCTAGAGCTGGTCAAGTCAGCGGTATTTCAGAAATTCCGGATGCACAGGGCCGGCCTTTCGCTCGTGCTGCAGGTGATGCCGACGAACCTCGGCGCCTACCACATACTGGGGTCGAACATCATCGCCATGAACAGCTACGTCCTTGCAGCGATAAAGAACCTGTCCGGCTCGGACACGGAATACAACTCGTACCTGTTCATGGTGCTTGCGCACGAATACCTCCACAGCCTCGGCCTCGTGGACGAAAACACTGTGCGCCAGATGACCTACGACCTCTGCAAGGCGATGCTTGGCGACGACCACGGCTCTACGAAAATGGCCAAGGAAGACCCGTCGTCGCTGTTTCCGCAGCTGCGAAACATGGTGCAGACGCAGTTTGGCCGCGACTTTCAGCTGGTCAAGAACTTTGACACGGCAAGCCAGGGCTACATACAATAATAGTCATGCCGGATCTGGCTCACGCGGCTTTTTCCTCGACCTGCCATAAACGACCATCAGGCCCGCGCAGATAAAGCCGATTATCTCTGGTATCATGAAAAGCCAGAACCTCCTTTCAGGCGGGGCGTAATAGTCCGACAGGCTTGCGACCGGCCCGCCCACGAGGCCGCCAAACAGGCCTGCCACTATGGCCGCGGTGATGACCTTTTCCCGGTCCACCGGGTATTTCCGTGGCGGGGGCGCATAAGGGTTGGCCCAAATTGCCGGCTAATGCGGTCAACATGCACGGCAATTTGTGCGAAAACCGCAACATTTCGCTGGTTATCAGAACCGAGAACCTATAAATAAGATGCAGGCAAAGTACCTCATTATGCCTATCAAGAACGGGGCTGAATACGTCGAGAGCCTGAGGGGAAGGAAGGTCAAAGTCTACCTCTTTAATGAGCTTGTAAAAGAGCCGGTAGACCACCCGATGATCCGCCCGTCTATCAACGCCGTTGCGGCTACCTACGACATTGCAAACGAGGAGCCAGAGATGGCGGCGGCAAAGTCGTCCATTTCAGGGCACAATGTGAACCGCTTTTTACATATCGCCGAGAGCGCCGACGACCTTGTCAACCAGAACAAGATGCAGCGGCGCCTGGGGCAGCTTACCGGCACCTGCTTTCAGCGCTGCGTGGGCATGGACGCACTGAACTCGTTATATTCAACAACTTTTGAAATCGACCAAAAGTACAAGACGCCGTACCACAGGCGCCTAATAGACTTCATAAAGATGATCCAGCGCGAGAATTTCGTGATAGGCGGCGCGATGACGGACACCAAGGGCGACCGCAGCCTCTCGCCTTCCCAGCAGCCGGACCCTGACATGTTCCTTCACATCGTCAAGAGGGACAAGAAAGGCGTCTACGTGACCGGCGCCAAGGCGCACCAGACGGGATGCATCAACTCGCACTGGATAATCGTCATGCCGACCATGCGCTTGAAGGCTGAGGACAAGGACTATGCCATCGTGGGCGCGGTGCCGGTCGACGCGCCGGGCATCACCTACATCTATGGCAGGCAGTCGTGCGACACACGGAGCATGGAAGAAGGCGACATGGACGCGGGCAACAGCAAGTTCGCCGGGCAGGAGGCCATGATCGTGTTTGAAGACGTTTTCATTCCAAACGAGCTGATATTCATGGACGGCGAATACGACTATGCCGCGATGCTAGTGGAGCGCTTTACGTGCTACCACAGGCGCTCGTACGTCTGCAAGACCGGCCTTGGCGACGTGCTGATTGGAGCAGCGGCTGCAATCGCGGACTATAACGGCGTGGCAAGCGCGTCGCACATCCGGGACAAGCTTGTCGAGATGACGCATCTCAACGAGACGATATTTGGGACAGGCATCGCCTCGTCCTACCAGGCTCACAAGACGGCCTCGGGCAACTGGCAGAACGACGACATGCTGGCAAACGTCTGCAAGCACAACGTCACCCGCTTTCCGTACGAGATCGGGCGCCTGGCGCAGGACATCGCCGGCGGCCTCATGGTGACGATGCCGTCAGAGAAGGACTTTCGCGGCAAGGTGACCGGCCCGATACTGGAAAAATACCTGAAAGGCCGCAAGGGCGTGTCGACAGAGAACAGGGTAAGGATACTTCGCCTCATCGAGAACATGACGCTTGGCAGAAACGCAGTGGGATACCTGACAGAATCGATGCACGGCGCCGGCTCGCCACAGGCGCAGAGAATCCAGATTGCGCGCCAGATGCAGCTGGAATACAAGAAAAAGCTTGCCAAGGACCTTGCCAATGTGAAAGAGGGTGAGGCTGCCGAAACAGCGCAAGAGAGCACTGAATATTTTGACAAGATATTTGGGGCCGGCAAGAAAAAGAAGGCCAAATAACCTTCTTTCTCCTGCTTACTTTTGGTTAGCTCTTTTATATAGCTGCAGGTTCTAGCCTAGCCACTATGCCAAGACCAGTTCACTTTGACATGACTGCAGACAACCCCGAAAGGGCTATACAGTTCTACCAGAGCGTATTTGGATGGAAGTTTGCCAGGTGGGACGGCCCTATGGAATACTGGATGGCCACCACCGGCGACGAGAAGGAGCCCGGCATCAACGGCGGCATCTCTAAACGCGGCCAGGGCGGGATGCCTGCCATGAACACGATAGGCGTGCCGGACATTGACCAGTTCTCGAAAAAGGTGCAGGAAGGCGGGGGCAAGGTCGTTCAGCCCAAGATGCCGGTGCCGGGCGTCGGCTGGTATGCAGCCTGCCAGGACACGGAGGGCAACATATTTGGCCTCATGCAGATGGATGAGAAGGCCAAGTAACCCTGCAGGCAGGCGCGATGAGGCGCCTGCCGTAAAGGATTATTTATCAGTTTCACGCTATACTATCATCTTTGGGGTTGTTGTGAGTGAAATTAAATGAAGCCCAGATCGAGGATCTGACAGGCAAGGTTTTCAGGACTATAGTCTCAAACGGCAAGGACGGGATCCTGCAGTCCGAGCTCTGGAAAGAGCTCGACCTGACAAGCCGCGACGGCTCGCGGGTGGCAATACGCCTTGAGCGCCGGGCCCTCATACGCAGGGAAAAGATGCTTGAAAACGGCCGGTGGACCTACAAGCTTTTTGCGACGAAACTGCCGATAGATACCAGCAGCATAGAGAACGCGCCGTGCCTCACGTGCCAGTACGAGCACATGTGCTCGTTGGAAGGCTCGTACAGCCCGATAACGTGCGGCTACATCGAGACCTGGCTCGTCCAGTCCCTCGATTCGGCAAACCAGAAAAGGCAGGCCCCACCTGAAGAAAAGGCATGAGGCTTGCAGACGCCAGGCGCGACCATTACCGCAAGCTGGCCAAGGACCAGGGCTACAGGAGCAGGGCGGCTTACAAGCTAAAGCAGCTGGACGATTCTTACCACTTGCTAAAACGCAATTATAGAGTTGTAGATATCGGCTGCGCCCCGGGAGGCTGGGTCCAGGTGGCTGCAAAACAAGTCGGCGCAGCCGGCAGGGTCGTCGGCATCGACTTGAAGGCAGTAGAGCCGGTTGCAGGCGCCACCATCCTGGAAGGGAGCATCGACGACCCGGCGGCGATTGCAAAGATAGTCGAGGAGCTTGGCGAGCGCGCCGACGTGGTCCTGTCGGACCTTGCGCCAAACGTGAGCGGGATGTGGGAAGTCGACCACGCCCGGCAGATAGACCTGACCCGGAGCGCGCTCGCCCTTGCCCGGCAGGTATTGAGGGGAGGAGGCAGCGCGGTGTTCAAGGTGTTTGAGGGCGAATTCATGAAGGAGCTAAAGGGCGAGATGGCGGCGAGCTTTGGCAAGGTGCTTGTCAGCAAGCCCACCGCAAGCCGGCAGGAAAGTTCAGAGCTGTACCTCGTCTGCCTCAATTTTGCAAAGAACTGAGGTTTCTCTCAATATTTTCAACAAACCAAATACCCTCAACTAAAGTTGATTAAATTAATTAACCTGTTTGCTCAACCCGTAAAACGTCCACGAAATGCCCCAAGAGCCAGTCGAATACCAGCGCAACCACAAGCTGGAAGTGCCCAAGGGTCCCGAAGCTGCCCAGAGCAGGCTCCTCGTGCTCTGCATAGACCGAGACGACGACATTGGGACAAAGGGAGGCATCGAGACGCCAATCGTGGGCCGCGACCAGTGCATAAACGCCGGCACGAGGCTCGCGATTGAGGATCTTGAAGACGCCGACGGCAACGCGATATTTGGCGCCGTCAAAACATATGAAGAATTGATAAGCAAGGGCTATAACGCAGAGGTCGCGGTGGTGGCAGGCAAGTTCAACCGCGGCGTCGAGGCTGACGA
>NZ_JBOGQF010000100.1:0-6684 GCF_050748925.1 Nitrososphaera sp. | reverse complement strand
CCTGTGTGTGAGACAGGTATCCTACCAGGCTAGACCACCCATCCATCCACTACTGCGGTTGTTTTTCCTTGGCCGATAATATATGTTCAGCTACGTGCCTTCCGAAAACCCTTCAAGGTATGCCTTTTGCTCCGGTGTCAGCTTGTCGATCTCGACCCCCATTGCCTGCAGTTTCGCAAGCGCTATTTCCTGGTCCTGCGCCCTATCGATGTCGTAGACGAGCGGCTTCATCGTGCCTTTTGACGCCGCCAGCTTCAGCACTGCCAGGAACTGGTTTGCAAAGCTCATGTCCATCACTTCTGACGGGTGGCCCTCTGCCGCCGCCAGGTTTACGAGCCTGCCCTCGCCAATGAGATAGACCCTGCTCCCGCTCTTCAGGTCGTACTGCATAGTGTGCTGGTTTACCTCCTTCGTCCCTGACGACTGCTTTTCGAGCGCCGGGATTGAAATTTCGACGTTAAAGTGGCCGGCGTTTGCAAGTATCGCGCCGTCCTTCATCTTTGCAATGTCGTCTTCCATGATTACGTCCTTGCAGCCTGTGGTCGTAATAAACACGTCGCCAATGCCGGCAGCCTGGTTCATTGTCGCGACCGAGTAGCCGTCCAACTTGGCCTTCAGTGCCGCAATCGGGTCGACTTCGGTGACGATGATGTTTGCGCCAAGGCCGGACGCCCTGCGCGCGATGCCCTTGCCGACGTGGCCATATCCTGCGACGACGACGTTTTTGCCGGATATGAGGACGTTTGTAGCCCGTATGATGCCGTCCAATGCGGATTGCCCAGTGCCGTACACGTTGTCAAAGTCGTGCTTTGTCTCCGCATCATTTACGGCGATTACCGGGAACAGCAGCTTGCCGCCCTTTTGCATTGCGCGCAGCCTGACTACACCTGTTGTTGTTTCTTCGGTGCCGCCGTACAACTGGCCCTTCATCGCGCCCTGCTCCATCGCCTTGTGCATCTCGACTGTCATGTCCGCGCCGTCGTCGATGGCGACGTGCGGGTTCAGTTTCATAGCGTTGTGGATGTCGTCATAATATTCCTTGGTCGAGACGCCCCTGCTGGCAAAGATGCCGATGCCTTCATGTTTCGCTAGTGAAGCGGCGACATCGTCCTGCGTGGATAGCGGGTTGCAGCCGCACCACGATATTTCTGCGCCTGCGGCCTTTAGCGTCCTAACGAGAACGCCCGTCTCTTTTGTCACGTGCAAGCAGCCCGCGACTTTGATGCCTGCAAGCGGCCTCGTCTTGCTATATTTCTGCCTGAGTGCTACCAGAACTGGCATGTGTGCCTCTGCCCAGTCTATGCGCCTCTTGCCTTCATCGGCAAGGGAAATGTCCTTGACGCGGTATTCCATGGCTCCGGGTTCTGCAGGTGCGATATATTACCTGTTTGATCACAGCATGTCCCTGGCGCGCATTATCGACATGACCTGCTCGTCGGTGACGGGCGTAAACTCTTCATAGAACTCGCCGACCGCCCCAAAGTCCCGGGGAGCCGCAAGCGCGACGACCATGTCCGCCTCGTGCTTTAGCGCCTCGATGGTCTGCGCCGGCGCCACCGGGACCGCGATTACCAGCGTCGCCGGCTCTTGCTTTTTCGTCCACCGCGCTGCAGCAATGACCGTTGCGCCGGTGGCCACCCCGTCGTCGACTAGGATGACTGTCCTGCCCCGTATGCTGTAGGGCGCCGGCTTTCGATAAGCCTGCATCCGCCTTTTCACTTCTGCGACCTCTCTTGCCCTCTCCTCGTCAATGTATGCAGGAGGGACTCTCAATGCTGTTACAAGGTACCTGTTGATGTATTCGGTGCCGTCTTCCATCACCGCGCCTATCGCCAGCTCCTCGTTGCCGGGGGCGCCCAACTTTCTCGGTATTACAATATCAAAACTGGCGCCCAGCCTCCTGGCGACTATTTCTGCAAGTATGACGCCTCCCCTCGGGATGCCGATGGCCGTTACCTCCGCATTCTGCCCGATGACGAGTGCCAGCTTTTCTGCCAGCGCCACGCCTGCGTCGCCCCTGTCCCGGAACTTCACGCAGCAAAGGCGGCGGGCATTGCTTTTAAGCGTTGATCTCTCTAAAACTATAATTTCCGCCCAAATCAAGCAGGTCATGTGCGCAGGACGCAGATAGCAGTCATTGGATACAACGGCGACAGGTGCACCGAAGCTGCAAGGTCGCTTGCCTACGAGACGGGAAAAGAGATAGCAAAGGCGGGGGCAGTGCTCGTGTGCGGGGGCCTCGAGGGCGTCATGGAGGCCGCATGCAGAGGCGCCAAGGAGAACGGCGGCATGGCGGTGGGCATCATCCCGCAGGGAGAATTCTCGTTTGCCAACAAGTACTGCGACATCGTCATCTGCACCGGCCTCGGCTTTGCCCGCGACTTTGTCGTCGCCTCGTCAGCTGACGGCATGATAGCAGTGGCAGGCGGCGTCGGCACCCTGATAGAGCTGAGCGTCGGCTACATGATGAAAAAGCCAATGGCCGCCATCGCCGGCAGCGGCGGCACGGCGGACCAGTACGGCGGCGAGTATCTCGACGAGCGAAAGCGAGTGCCGATAATGGTAGCCCGGGACCCAGCGGAAGCAGTCGCGCTTGTGCTGGAAAAGGTGCGCAAGGATGCGCCAGCCGAGGCTAGTTTGGAGTAAAATGCCGAACTGGTATAGCAAGCGCCTCACGGAACTGCATGACGAACACACGAGTTCCAGTGTTGCTCTGCCGTCGCCTTTTTGCACATCCCCACAGGGCACATGCATCCGTGCGGTGGCAGCCGCCACATCAGAACAAAGAGCCTATACCCTTTGCGCGTGATTTGACGGTTCTTGTTTCGTCCAGTCGGCGTCCTTCTATACGCATAAAATGCATTTAAGACTTTCTGTATATTCTTATAGGAAGGTTAACCTCGATAGTTGACGAGGTATGGGTCCGGCTCGTAGAACTGGCCGTACTTGGCGGCAAGCTCGTTCAGCGTCCTGACGACGTTCTGCGGGCCAAATTCCTGCACCGTGACAAACAGCTCTTTCTTTAGTCCCATGCCCAGCTTCAATGCCTTTTCAAGTTCTTCCTTGCTGCATACTCCTTTTGTGATGAGCCACGCCGCGTTGTTTGCCGCGACTGCCAGCAGCTTTATTGGGTCGTAGGTAGCGGCCTCTTGCTCTGTCAGGTTGATGCGCTCGTACTTTTCTCCCTTGTATTCGTAAAAGCCCTTGCCGATCTTTTGGCCCAGGCTCTTTTCCTCAAAGAGCTGCTTTACCTTTGGGTGGGGCAGAATGACCTTTTTATCGCGAGAGTGCATCTCCACTGTCGCCTTGTGTATGACGTCAAGGCCGGTATAGTCCGCAAGCTCGAATATGCCCATCGGAAACGACATCCTGAACTTTACCGCCGAGTCAATCTGCGTCATCGTGGCGTTATCGCGGTCCATGCAATAGGCTGCTTCATGAACGAGCGGGATAAAGACGCGGTTTACGATAAAGCCGGCGACGTCTTTTTTGCAGAGCACCGGCTGCTTGCCGACTTTGCGGATGAAATTCATCGCCATGTCGACCATGCCGGCGTTGGTGCTGTTGCCCGGAATCACCTCGACCAGCGGCATCAGCTGCGGCGGGTTGAAAAAGTGCAGACCGATGAACCGGTCGGGCCTGTTGGTGAGCGCGGCCATCTCTGTTATCGGGAGCGTGCTGGTGTTTGAAGCATAGAGCGTCTTTTGCTCTGATACGCCGTCGACTTCTGCGTACACTTTTTTCTTTAGGTTCATGTCCTCCGGCACCGCCTCGATGAGCAGGTCCGCGCCTGCAAGGGCCTGCTTCAGGTCAACAACTGGCGTTATCCTGCTAAATATCTCGTCTGCCTGCGCCTGCGACAGCTTTTGCTTTTCGACCATCTTGTTGAGCGACCAGCGGACCTTTTCCATCGCCCTGTCAAGGAACGACTGCTCGATGTCCCGGAGGGTAACTTGGTAGCCGGCCATCGCCGACACCTGCGCTATGCCGTGGCCCATGACGCCGGAGCCCAGGACTGTAATCTTGGTTATTGAGACGGACATTTAGAGAGGTAACATGCCGGCTGATTTTTAATGTTGCTATAAGATGCTGTGGAGTGGATTCGGACTGATGTTTCGTTGGCAGCTCTGGCCGGAAGCGCTGGTACTCGAACATTGTTTGAGCCTGTTGTACGCAAACAGTTATCCTATCACGACATTTCCATGAGTCATCTTGTGCAATCGGAGTTGCTCTTCGTACTTGGTCATATAGTTGCACATGTCGCACTGCTGGATGTCTTCAAGCAGCTGGCCGTGCCCTGACGGGATGCCTATTATCAAAACGTCGTCAAACTCTGTAATTCTGTATGCGTCGTATTTGTCAGGGTCTGACTTGATAAAAGCCGAGAGGGCACCAAGAATGTCACCCTTGCTTATCTTTGATCCTGCGTCGATGACAACTTCATCGCCTTCTAACGAAACGTTCACTGTTGCATTATCGACGAAAGCCTGCAATCGGGCTTGGAGGTAGCCATGCAGGTTCCTGGCTAATTCGTCATCGGTTGCGCAGCTTACGACAACAACAGCAGACATGGTTCTGTTTCTCCAAGGTCACTGATATGCTTTTTGAGTAGCCGAGGACGGCTGCGGCCAAAGGTTAACGGGGCCTTATGCAAAGTTGCGTATGAAAAGCTCGGTGTGGCCCCTGCGCCGGCCCGGCTTGCAGTTTATCGCTCGGAGCGCCTGCACGCGGTCCTGCGCATATTCTGAATAAAGCCGCCTGATAAGCGGCGTGTCGGAATTGCTCAGGATGACTTTGCAGCCCCTGTCAGTCAGCCTTGCAAACGTTTCGGCGAGCTCGCGCTGGTCGCTGTCGCCAAAGCCGCTGTTTGTGTATTCGGTGAACCGGGACGTGCTGTTTGTTGGGCTGTAGGGCGGGTCGAGGTAGACGAGGTCGTTCCTGCCTGCCTTTTTGAGCGCGTCGGCATAGTTCCAGTCAGTCAGGCGCGCGTCTGAAATTCGCAGCGCTGCGCTTGCCTGCCTGAGCGCTTCTTCGTTGCATATCCGGGGGTTGGCATAGCTGCCAAGGGGGACGTTGAACCTGCCGCTCTTGTTGACCCTGTAAAGCCCGTTAAAGCAGGTCTTGTTGAACATGATGAGGCGTGCCGCACGCTCTACGTCGTCATCTGGCGGCGACGACGCCCTGAGCGCATAGTAGTAGCGGTCTCGCTCTTTACTGAACCTTGCCTCGTGCCTCTGCAGGGCGCCTATCAGCCGGTCCACGTCGCCTTTGACCGCGTTATAGGCCGTGATGAGGTCCGAGTTGACGTCTGACAGGAACGCGCCAAACCTTCCGCGCCTTGACAATAAATAAAAGAACACCGCGCCTCCTCCGAGGAACGGCTCGAAATACCGGTTAAATTCCGCCGGCAAGAGCGCGTCCAGCCTTGACAGGAGCTGCGTCTTGCCGCCTGCCCACTTTACAAATGGGTAGAACCTCTGCTGCTCCTGAAGCGCGGCTTGCAACGAGCAAGTCCACCTCTGTCAAGCTCTTAACAGTTTTGCTAAGGGGATTTCACTATCTAGTCAAGCCTTGTTCTATTTCCTCACCTTGGTCGTCTGGGTGTCGACGACGTTGTTTGCAGAGTCGTACGCCGTCCACTTTATGCTCGAGAATGGGATGGCGACTTTGAACTTGGCGTTCTTGCCCTCGGCCAGCGGCTTGCCTGTCATGCATTCAACCACGTTGCCGGTCGACGCGCAGTGGTACCCCTTTTCGGTGGCTATTATCGGCGTCACCTGCAGCCCCGGCGACGGCTCAAAGACGAACTTGTTCACCAGCTTGCCGCTGCCCTGGACGTTGACCAGCTTTATCTCTGTTCAGCGCGCCTTTTTCTTTTTGAATATCTTGGCGTCTACGATGACGGGGCTCTTTGGAGCTACCACCTCTACCACAAAGGTCCCCGAGTCGTCGTGCTTCTGCCCCGCTATCCCGCCCTCGACGTTGAGGCTTATCGTGTAGGTGCCCGGCTGCCACGTGTCAGGCACCACGGGCCTCCACGTGTACAACTTTGTGTACGCGCCTCCGCCAAGCGGCACATTTGCGAAATACTGGGAGATGAACTGGGAATCCATGGTCTTGGTCTCGACGACTTTGTCGCTTGCGTCGGTTATGGAGAGGTTGACCTTGGTAACCAGCGGGTAAATGTAAATCGCGACGTTCAGCTTTTCCTTGGCGCTTATCTTCACCACGCCATTGTCGGAATGCTGCTTTGCGATTCATGGGTGGCCGTTCACTGACAGGAACATGCAGATGTTGTCCTGGTAGGTGGCGCATTTGTGGGTGGCAGACGCGTTGCCTACCGACGATCCGGCCAGCGCTGATGCTGCCAGCATCGACGCCGCAAACAGCGCTGCGGCGCGCACATAAGACTTGTACATAACACGGGATAGATATGCGATTTATAAAAGCATGTTGCCTGGCTGCGCGCTTACACAAACAATATCAGCTTGCGAGCGCCTCCCAACGGCATGGCAAAGCGCTCAGGCAAGGCAAGGTCAGACGTTGTCATAAAGGCAAAGACCACCACTTTTCGGATTCTCGAAATCGGGCAGAGCGGCGTCAGGGCCGAGTTGACGAGCAAGGGGACGGTGACCGGCAAGTACAGGGCCACCCACTGGGACACCGTAGAGATGCAGATGAACC
>NZ_JBOGQF010000099.1:0-6802 GCF_050748925.1 Nitrososphaera sp. | reverse complement strand
GGGTAAAGACCAGGGTGTCGCTGCAGGTGACGCCCGGCTCTGAAATGATCCGCGCCACGATAGAGCGCGACGGCCAGATGCAGGTGCTAAAGGAGATCGGCGCAAACGTGCTTGCAAACGCCTGCGGCCCGTGCATAGGCCAGTGGAGCCGGCCGGAGCTGAAAAAGGGCGAGCCCAACACCATCATCACTTCGTACAACCGCAACTTTCCCGGCAGAAACGACGGCCGGCGCGAGACTATGAACTTTATCGGGAGCCCAGAACTCGTCATTGCGATGGCGCTCGGCGGCCGGCTTTCGTTCAACCCGCTGACTGACGAGCTGGAGGCGCCTGATGGCTCCCGGTTCCGGCTAAAGGCGCCGGGGCAGGCGCCGGAGGTGCCCAAGGGGGGCTTTGTCGCGGCCATAGATGCTTACATCGGCCCGGCGGCAGACCCCGACTCTATAGAAATCGTCATCGACCCCCAGAGCGACAGGCTGCAGAAGCTAGAGCCGTTTGCGCGCTGGGACGGGCAGGACCTCAAAGAGATGCCGGTGCTTGCCAAGACCAAGGGCAAGACGACTACCGATCACATTTCGCCGGCAGGCGCGTGGCTCACGTACAGGGGCCACCTTGACCGGATAAGCGACAACCTCCTCCTCGGGGCAACTAATGCCTACACCGGGCAGGTAGGCTCGGGCAAGAACCAGCTAAATGCGCGGGTGGACTCGTTCCCCAAGGTCGCAAGGGACTACAAGGCGCACGGCCTGAAATGGGCCATTGTAGGCGACAGCAACTATGGCGAGGGTTCCAGCCGCGAGCACGCCGCCATGACCCCTCGCTACCTCGGCTGCGTGGCGGTCATTGCTAGGAGCTTTGCAAGGATACACGAGACGAACCTGAAAAAGCAGGGTGTCCTTGCGCTCACGTTTGCAAACGCCGCAGACTATGACCGGGTGCTTGAAGACGACCGGATCTCTGTCGTGGGTCTTGAAGAGATGCAGGCAGGCAAGCCGTTAAAATGCATTCTGCACCACGCAAGCGGCGAGGCCGAGGAGATATCGCTAAAGCACTCGTACAACGCACCACAGATCGAGTGGTTCAAGGCGGGATCCGCGCTCAACCTTTTGCGCAGCCCCTAGCCTATAGCGGCGTCAGAGAGTCTACGTGTATTGCCGCGATTGTGTCGTACCTGTCTTTCTCAAAGGGCCCTGCAGTGCCGTAGGCGAGCGTGCCCGAAAGGCGGACATGAACTGAAGACGCCGGAATTTCGCCAAATCGTTCAATGTTACTTATGGCAAAGTGCTTTCCGTCCTCGCCCCTGAATCCTATTGCACATTCCTTCGTTTCTGCCCCTCCAAAAATACCTTGTTTGTGGGGGAGACAGACTACCCAGCCCGTCATACCCACTTCTTTGCAGTCCTGCATTCTGTAAGGGATGTCTGCAAACAAGAGTGCCACAATGATAAAGGCCGCGCCTGCGGCAGCCGAAATGTACCAGATTATCACGCGGTGTGATTGTCATAGACAATACTTTAGCTTTCACCCAAACTCGTTCTCTGTGCGTTTTTAACAAAGTATAATAACTTTGCAAGCGGCAAGAAAAGAGATGGCAAGCGAAGAGGTTGCGATGTGCGACAACTGCGGCAACCAAATCGAGTCGTGCATGTGCGTCTGCCCGTACTGTGGCAAAAAGGACGCCTGCGAATGCTGCCTTTACGACGCGGTTACCGGCGGCTGATTTTGTAAAGTATTAAAAGTAAGAAATTGCAAGTTGTCTTGCTTGATAACAAACTCACTCAACTGGGTCATTGGCGGCGCGCAAGGCAGCGGCGTCGACTCTGCCGCAAACATTTTCTCACGCGCCTGCGCCCTCGGAGGGCTCCACATCTTTGGCAAGCGCGAATACTACTCTAACATCAAAGGCGAGCACAGCTACTTTACCGTGCGCGTGTCAGAGCGGCCGATCCGGTCGCCTCTTGAAGAGCTCAACGTCCTCGTCTCGTTTGACGCCGAGACGGTCCTGCGCCACTTTGACGAAGTCGCCAAGGGGGGCGCCATAATCTACAACTCAGATTCCGTTGAAACAAAGCTGGAAGAGGTGCCAACAATCGACGACTATGCGGCCGAGCGCATAAAAAAGACGCTGGAAAAGGCCGGCCTCGGGACGGCGGTCAGGGACGCACTGGAATTTGCAAAAGGGCGGGGCATCGCGCTATATGCGATACCGTATTTCAAGGTCCTTGAAGATTTTGCGCAAAAGATGAAGGACCCGTCGCTTAGCAAGCTTGCGCGCATGACAAACGTGATGGCGCTCTCTACGTCTATGGCGCTCCTGGAATTCAACCCCGACATCCTTGCCAAGGCGATAAAGCACATCTTTCGCGCCAAAGAGCGCGTTGCAGAGCTGAACGTCAAGGCGCAATACCACATGTACGAATACGCAAAGAGCAACTTTGCCCTTGACGGCTTTAACTACCGGCTGGTGACAAGGCCGGTGCAGCCCGGCACGCTGGCAATGCAGGGCAACCAGTCGTCTGCTATGGGCAAGATGGTGGCAGGCTGCAGGTTCCAGACCTACTACCCTATCACGCCGGCGACAGACGACAGTGAGCTCTTAGAGTCAAACGAGATACTGGACCTCTATGACTCTGGCAAAAAAGGCTCTACGGTGGTCGTGCAGACAGAGGACGAAATCGCAGCTATAACAATGGCGATAGGGGGCGCGCTTACTGGCGCAAGGTCAGCGACGGCGACGTCGGGCCCCGGGTTTTCGCTGATGGCAGAGGCCCTCGGGTGGGCGGGAATAAACGAGGTTCCCGTTGTCGTCTCGCTGTATCAGCGCACAGGGCCTTCCACCGGCCTGCCGACCCGCCACGAGCAGGGCGACCTGCTTTTTGCAATCAACGCCGGTCACGGCGAGTTCCCTAGAATAGTGTTTGCGTCCGGCGATATCGAGGAGAGTTTCTACGACACCGTCAAGGTCTTCAACTATGCCGACAAGTACCAGATGCCTGTCATCCACATGCTTGACAAGTTAATAGCCAACAGCGTCATTACCTGCCCTGTCTTTGACCCTGCAAGGGTGAAGATAGAGCGCGGGCTGGTTGCGACCAAGATAACCGAAGAAGACAAGGGCGCGGCGGACAATTACCTGCGCTTCAAGCTCTCTGACAACCCCATCAGCCCGAGGATCCCGCTTGGCACGGAAAACGCAATATTTTGGAACACCGGTGACGAGCATACGGAAGAAGGCCACATCACCGAGGATCCCGACCTGCGCATACGCATGATGGACAAGAGGATGAACAAGCTCGACGTCGCCCTTGCCGAGATCCCTGACGAGGACAAGGCCGCCCTGCACGGCGACCCTGACGCACAAGTGGCGATAGTGAGCTGGGGCTCTACAAAAGGCGTCATACTGGACGCGGTTGAAAAATTATCAGGCGAAGGCGTAAAGGTGAAATTCATACAGCTGCGGCTGTTGCACCCGTTCCCTGCGGCGCTTGTCGAAAAGATGCTCGCAAACGCAAAGACGGTGATAGACATCGAGATGAACCACACCTCGCAGCTCGCCTCGCTCCTGCGCCAGCACACCGGCAGGCAGGCCGATAATCTGATAGTAAAGTACAATGGCCGGCCGATGACTCTCGAGGAGGTTTATAACGCAGTGATGAGAATAATTGGCGGCAAGGCTCCAAGGAGACAGGTGTTGAAAAGTGGCTCTTAAACTGGCAGATTTCAAGACAGACGTCCACAACGACTGGTGCGCGGGATGCGGCGACTTTGGCATACTTAACGCCATCCAGATGGCGCTGGCCGACATGCAGGTGCCAAAGCACAGGACCACTATATTTTCCGGCATCGGCTGCTCTGGCAAGACGCCCCACTTCATCAAGACCTACGGCATCCACACATTGCACGGACGCGTCCTGCCGTTTGCGCAGGGCGCAAAGCTTGCAAACCCTGACCTTGAGGTGCTCGCAGTCGGGGGCGACGGCGACGGCCTCGGCATTGGCGCCGGCCATTTCGTCAGCGCAGGCAGGCGCAACGTCGACATGGTCTACATCATATTCAACAACGCCGTCTACGGGCTGACAAAGGGGCAGGCTTCGCCAACGCTAAAGCTGGGCATGAAGACCAAGTCATTGCCGCAGCCAAACGTCAACAACTCTGTAAACCCAATCGCGCTTGCGCTCGTGTCGGGATTCACGTTCCTTGCGCGGGGCTATTCGTACGACGTGCGTCAGCTCAAGGACCTGATAAAAAAGGGAATCGAGCACAAGGGCCTCGCGTTCATTGACGTCCTGCAGCCGTGCCCCACGTACAACGACATCAACACAAAAGAGTGGTTCCAGGGCAACGACAACATCGACCCCGCCACCAACAAGGTGATGCCGCGCATCTACAAGCTAGACGACATCGGCTACGACGGCATCGTGCGCGACGAGTCGCAGATAACGGGCAAGATGGCCGGCGCGCTTGAAAAGTCAAGCGAGTGGGGGAGCAAGATACCGACCGGGATATTCTACCAGAACGAGCTGATGCCGACGTACCAGGAGCGCATCAGCGCGAGGATTCCCAACTATGTTGAAGAACCGCCTGCGGGCCAGAAAATAGCTGACGGCGAGGGCAAAACCGTGACCAACATCGAGCGGCTGTTGAGCGAGCACCGCGTTGACTAGCCAACCTGCCCGATCAGCCTTATTATTGAAAACCCGACGATGAACCCGATGACCGCGCCAAAGGTCGGGGCGAACTTTTTCTCCTTATGGGCCTTTGGGATCATGTCATAAAATAGCATGTAAAATATTCCGCCGGCCGCTACTGCAAGCGTCACGGCTATCACTGTCTTCATTCACTGGAAAAAGAACAGCCCAAGCAGGCCGAGGAAGATGGGGATTACAGAGACGGCCCCTATCGCCGCCAGCGCCTTTTTCTTGCTGCCTGCAAATGCCGATTTTTTTGCCAGACGTCAGCTCCCTAAACGACGCAATTCCTTCCGGCACGTTTTGTATCCCGATGAGGATTGCGACCGCAAGCGCGGCGCCGCTTGCTATCGACGCGCCCACCGCGAGAGACTCGGGGATGGAGTCAAGGCCTATGCCGAGCATGATGCCCGCCTCCCCGCCCTTGCGTTCTGCAATCATGTCTGCGACAGAAAACGCTATCGAACCGCCCACGAATCCCGCGAGCATTGGGTAAACGCCCAGCTCTTTTTCAGCCTCTATGACCATCTGGAACACCGCGGCTGCCATTAGCACGCCGGCGCCAAATGCTGTGAGGAACAACATGTGTGGATCTGGAAATTTTATGTACCTGCCGAGCAGGCCGCCGAGGAAGGACGTTCCGCCTGCAACGGCCGTTATTGCGACCACGCGCAGGACGTCAAAAACCTCTACCACGGCACAAGTAATTGCACCTTAAAACCATAAAGGGTTTCCAAGCTTTACGTACGGCAATCCCTGGTGATCGTCTTTAATATTATTTTGACTCGCCGTACTATATGCCACGAGGCAAGCTGTCTGAAAGGATGAAAAAGCAGATAGACGAACTGCCACAACACGGCCAGCACATTTTCAAAAAGGCCCGCGAAAGCGCGCTAAAGCAGTACAAGGATCCGGCCAAGAGGCGCAGCAAGAGCGACAAGCCGGAAGAAGTAGCGCACAAGGTCGCGTGGAGCGCGGTCAAGAAAAAGTACAAGAAAAGCGGTGAAAAGTGGATAAGCAAGAAAAGGACGAAATAACGGGCCCGGAGGGTCTTGAGCCTCCAGAGGTGAATTAGTACTGCCCTTCGACAATAATCTAAATTATGCAATCAAGTATTCTTCTCACTCGTTTGACTCAATCTAGATACTTTATTAGCTAACTTTACTCTCTCCAACAATGAAGTGCATGGAGCAATGAAGCCTGCTGCTGGTAAGGGGAGGGGGCACCCTCCACTCGGTGAATTAGAAGAGCGGATTATCCGGATTCTTAGGGATGGACCTCACACTACTAGGAGCATTTCGGAGAAAATAGCGATGGAGGAGAACCATTTGTCTAGCCGGAAGCAGTTGCTCGTGCAGCCTTATTGGGTCATTCTGGGAAAGACAAGGAGGAAGGTCCTAGGCGCGCTACATCGACTGGAGGCAAAGAATCGCTTGGTAAGAAGAGATGTCAATGCTGGCTTCAGTTCGGAAGTAAACCTGCAGACCCTGTTGTGGAGGCTTGCAACCGTCAAGGAGCAGAAAAGCGGTGTCATTGACAAGGGATACTCAAAGAGAATCAGAGGAAAGGTATGGGAGCAGGTTCAGGGTAGCCTGCAGAGCCTTGAACGCTCTCATATGATTATGAAACAAGAAGTCCAATCAGGGCTGTAATGGCCACAATGATGCGTGGCTAATCTTCTCCATTCCGCGCGATTACCTCACAACCTACTTCTCAGTGCATTGATACTTGGTTCTCAATAAGGCGCTGTAGGGCCTCCTAGGGAAATTCTTAGATATGCACAAGGACTTTGAACGCCATACACAAGAAGGAAAACCGAAACCGACGAGACGATTTTTGCAAATATCCACCAACTCACTTGGTCAACTCCAGCCCCGGTACCGCCTGACAATTATCAGGGCTGTTCTAGTCTGTGCTGGCGTTTTTCGGGGGGGCCCGGGATGGTAGAACTGCATGTTCCCATGGAGTTCCTAGAGTTGAGCAACGGAGCCACGGCTACCTTTCGTGTTGTCAGTTACGAGCTTGACAATTCCACGGTCGAGCCATGAAAGAACTCCAAGTATGCCGAGAAAGAATTGCCGCTATTCGCCAGAGGACCCGCAGCGGGTCTACGG
>NZ_JBOGQF010000098.1:0-6810 GCF_050748925.1 Nitrososphaera sp. | reverse complement strand
TTCCTATGCCGGGTGCCCCTGCCGTCCTGCGCATCTCAAAGCCGCCGGAATATTCTGCAATGACCGTGCCGAGGCCCGTCCTGCACGCGATCTCGGCCCTGTGGGCAAGTTGCGCCGCCTCTGTCGTGCTCAATTTTGAGCTCAGCGCAGCGTTCAATGCATAGCTCGTGCTCAAGGCCGCGGCGCCGCTGGAGCCGAGGCCAAAGCCCACCGGGATGCCGACGTCGTGTTCTACCTTGACAAAATATGGCTCATCTCTCAGGTACTGGTCGACGACCCACTGCGAGACCTCTACCTCGCGGGCCTTTGCCGCCTTGCCGTTAATCAAAATCTTGGACCCCTTGCCTTCGTATAGGTGTACAGCCGTGGAAATTCCTACGTCGATGGAGAAGCCCGCGCCCTTTGATCCCTTGTGCAGCGGGTTTGTCTGCTGGCCTGGCACCTCAAAAAAGCCGGTGACGTGGCCAGGGCTGGAGGCTCTTGCCACGGCTATTGGTGCAGTGACTACAGCCGACGCCATACGTGTGTTATAAGTGTCAGAAAATATAAGAATAATGTTTAATTAGTTTAAATGGGTTTATACTATTTATGCCAAGATACGCAAGGCGCCTCCAGAGAATAGGCAGCAGCATCCTCATCTCGCTGCCCAGCCAGTGGATCAAGAGCAATAACCTGAAAAAAGGCAGCATAGTGCCCGTTGACGTCAACCGCGACAACACGATTTCGATATTCCCGTCAGAGTCAGAGGCCGAGCACACAAAGGAGGCCATGATACAGTATTCGCCGGCCTCGATGGATATGCTCGTCAACCAGGTCTATGGCGCGTACCTGCTTGGCTACGACATGATAAGGGTCAGGGCGGCCAACTCTATAACGTACGAAGACGCCGAGAGGTTCAAGCGCGCCATGAGAAAGCTGGTGGGCCTAGAAATTATAGACGAGGACCGCAAGTCAATCACGTCGCAATTCCTGCTGGATCCAAACACGCTTGACGCTGAAAAGATCCTCCGCCGGCTCAACTCCATCGTGGCGGGCATGTTCCGAGAATCGATGGAAGCAATCCGGTCCAAAGAGAACACGGTGCGCAAGTCTATAGACGCCCGCGATGACGAAGTCGACCGGCAGTATTTCCTGCTGGTGCGCCTCATAAGGAGCGCCATGATGGACCAGAGGCTTGCGGGCAAGCTCAACCTCAGCAACATCGACATCCTCGACTACAGGATAGCCGCCAACCTGCTTGAAAGCGCCGGCGACTATATCGTCGACCTTGCCAGCCCGCAGGATTTCTCGCACATCTACTATGTCGACAAGTTCGTTCAGGCAGGCGAGCTTGTCGAAAAGATGCAGGAAAGGGCGGTAATGGCCTTTGCCAGCAAGAACCGCTCAGAGTCGATAATCGTGCTCAACATGTACGGCAAGTTCAACGAAGCGATGAACGCTGTCAAGGAAATGTCGGCGGCAGACAAGGCAGAGGACCCCGAGTCTACGATTGCCGTCCTGAACCTCGCCTACTCGATGGACAGGATAGCAAAGTGCTGGGTGGACGTCGCCGATCTGGTAAAGCCAGTCCACCTGGTGGAGCCTTTCAAGAACCCCTAGCTGATGACGAGGCCCCTGGAGTCGATCTCGATCTCAAAGGCGCTATAGCCGGCTTCCTTGATTTCGGCTGCGATCTTTTCGCTGTCCTGCTTGTTTGCGGCAAGTGCGATGATGGCCCCTCCGCCGCCTGCCCCGGTTATCTTGGCCCCAAGCGCGCCGGATTCTCGCGCGATGCCGATGAGCTCGTCCGCCTTTTCGTGCGAGACTCCCAGGCGCACGAGCAGCAGCTGGTTTTCATTCATCAGCATGCCGAGCTGGTCTGCGTTGCCAGAGTTGAGGGCGGCCAGGGCCTGGTTGCAGATGTCCTTTGACTGCGCCATCAGGCCAGCAAAGCCCATCTGGTTCGTCTCCTTTAGCTTGCGCACGCTTGAAACGAGCTCGCCGGTGTTGTGCTTTATCCCCGTGTCTCCGATGACCATGAAAAGGGTGGACTTGTTCTCTATCTTTTTGAACCCTTCGCCCTTGCTGTAGTGGATGAGCCCGCCAAAGGTGCTCACGTAACAGTCCGCCCCTGACGAGTTTTTGTGTATGATGCGCTCTGCCTCGATTGCGCTTTCGCATATCTTTTTCCTGTCCGGCTTGCCGACCAGGGCCTCTACTGCGGCAATAGTCGCCACCAGCGACGCAGCAGATGACCCGAGGCCGACGCTGTAAGGGATGTCGGAGTTGATGTCTATCTCAAGGCCTGCCTGCTGCTTTTTTGCTGCAAGGATCTGCTTTGCGGCAAAATAGATGGGCTCAAGTGCCGCCCTGGCGTTAGAGCCTTCGATTAGCTTGAAGGTAGAGCCGTCAAACTCGCCTGCCGCAATGTCTGACCGTATCGTCACCTTGCCGTCCTTGCCTTTTTTTGCCTCGACGTTTATCCTGCGGTTTATAGAGGCAAGGATTGCAGGGCTTCCGTAAACTACAAAGTGCTCTCCGAACAGGATTATCTTTGCCGGCGCCGACGCTTTGCCTTTTGTCATACAAATACCGCCGATGAATATCCAACCACTGCGCTTTCGTCCCCCATTACGTCGCCGCTTGTCGCATATTTCAACAGCTCGCCCCGGGTGGCGCCCAGGCTCTTTGCCGCCACCATTATCGACGCGATGGCGCCGTAGCCGCAAGCAGAGACATCCATCCTCTCCAGCACCGCGTAAAACTTGTTGACGTCAAGCGACAGCATGGCGCTTATTAGCTCGCTGTCTTTTTTGTGCGCCATCCCGTTTGGCTCGTAGTGGGTGAGGTCCGACGATGCCACGAGCATGGCGCTTATCTCGTTTTCCTGGACCGTGTCTGCGATGGCCTTTCCGAGGTCAAAGGCGGTGTCAATGTCCTGCATAATGAGCACGACAGGAACCAAGGTAAATTTCTTCTTTATGTATTGCAGGAACGGCAACTGCACTTCAAGGCAGTGGTCGCGGCTGTGGGCAAAGTCGTCAAAGTCGACGACTCCCGACCTTTCCGCTATCTCTGCTGCCACCTCGCCGTTCACTTCAACTTGCCCGAGGGGCGTTTCCCATGCGCCGGCGCGCATGGTGGCGACGCCGGAGCCTATGCCGTAGTGGTTCGGGCCGACCATCACGACGGTATCAAAATCAAGCGACGAAAGCTCGTAAAAACCGTTTGCCGCGACCGCGCCCGAGTACGCGTACCCCGCGTGGGGCGTGACGACGCCGTATATTTTTCTCTTGGTGAGGGAAGGCGGCGGCATGCCGGGGCCGAATTTCGTGTTGCGAAAAGACTGGTCAATGGCCAGCCGCAATTCGTTGGCGTCAGAAGGGTAAAACATGCCGGCGACGGCCGGCGAGCGTTTTGCTGTCTTGCTCAAGATATTTCCTCGACTAACTTTGTCTCAAAGTCGTCGATTGATATCTTCATCTCGCTGTCGGACTTGATCTTGCCCTGCTTCTTCAAGACCTCGCGTGCGAGAAGCCAGTAGGCAGTTGCCAGAGCCTTCCTGCCCCTGTTGTTTGCCGGGATGATAAGGTCAACCTTTGAAGTGACGTTGTCGCTGTTTGCGACCGCTATGACCGGCACTCCTGCCCTCGTGGCCTCGATGACTGCCTGCTGGTCGGCCTGCGGGTCGGTGACTATGACTATTTCCGGCTCCATATAGTTTGGAAGCGACGGGTTGGTGAACGTGCCGGGCATAAACCTGCCTAGAATCTGCATCGCGCCTGTCAGCTCGCAGAACTTTTCCACCGGGGTCTTGCCGTATTCCCTTGCCGACGTGACTGCGACCTTTGTAATGTCAGCCCTGCCGACAAACTTGGCCGCTACGTCTATCCTTGCAAGGGTCTTGCTAATGTCCAGGATATACAGGCCTTCGGGGTTTGCGCGCACGATGAACGGCGTCATGTATTTCGTCTTGACCGGCGTTCCTACCCTGATGCCTGTTGAAAGTATCATCTTTTCTAAATTGTCAGTGTCAATTGACTCCTGGCCTTCCGGGCTCTCGACCACTGTCGTTTCTTCGACAGCCGCCTCAGTCTCCGGGACAGATCCGTCTTCGGGATTGCTCATGTTGCAGGGGAAAGTTCGGCCATCCCAGCTATTAAATCATACTCTGACATGCGCAAGAGCTCGTTCAGCTTTGCGACCCTCTCGCCGCCGAGCACGCCTGTCTTTAGCATCTTTGATCCTGTCGCCACCGCAATGTGCGAGATGTGCGAGTCCGGCGACTCGCCAGACCTGTGCGACGTGATTATCCTGATGTTGTTTTTCGTACATTCCTTTGCAAACAATAGCGCGTCGTGCAGGCTGCCGGCCTGGTTCACCTTCAGAATCGCCCCCGAGCACGCGCCGGCCTTGACTGCCTTTTTCACCATCGCCGCGTTTGTCACGAGCATGTCGTCGCCTGTCACGAGCGTCCTTGGGTTCTTTTTCGTAAGGACTGCCATGCTCTCGAAATCTGTCTCGTGGACGGGGTCCTCCGCGTATGCCAGCTTGTAGTCGCGCATCAGCCTGTTTGCGAACTCGATCTGCTCGCCGGTGTCGCGTTTCAACCCCTGCCGGGCATAGTCGTAGACGTTGTTTTTCTCGTCCCAGAAGGACGAGCTGGCAAAGTCGATGCCAAGTGCCATGTCCCTGCCAAGAGCGTAGCCGCAGTTCTTGACCGCCTTTTCCGCGATCTCGAGCGCCTGGTCGTTGTTGACGTTTGGTGCCCACGCGCCTTCGTCGCCCCTGCCGTACGTGAACTTGCCGTCTATCGACTCGATGACTTTGCGCACCTCGCCGTGCAGCTTGAAGTTCATTTCGAGCGCCTCAGTCACGCTCTTTGCTCCGACCGGGCAGGCGAGGATCTCCTGCAGGTCCGGCGTGCCGGGGCCCGCGTGCGCCCCTCCGCCAATGATGTTGCCAAGCGGGAACGGGAACCTGTACGGGCCTTTTGGCTTTAGCAGCTTGAAAAGCGGGACGCCTTGCGCCCTTGCGGCGGCGTCCACCGCCGCTATCGAAAGCGCGTAGGCGACAGAGCCGCCAATCTTGCTATAATTGTCAGTATCGTCGATTGACCTGAGAGCGTCAAAGACTGCCTTGGTGTCCGACGCGTCAAGCCCGATGAATTTTTTCCTGCTCGCGTTGAACGCCGCAAGCGCCTTTTCGGCCTTGTTGTCCGGAAAGCTCTGGGCCTCGAGCTTGCCAACGCTTGCGCCGGACGGCGCGCAGGCGCGGCCTGCAAAGTTCCTGTCCGCTATTACGTCAATCTCGATGGTCTTGCTGCCCCTGCTGTTAAAGACTATTCTGGCGTCAAGTGAGGTAATGGAAGGCAATATGCTGAAAACCGTCGGGTTCGTTATTTATTCTATCTCGGTCTGGACCTCAGACATTCTGCGCCTCAGCGCCTCGTAGTATGGGATGATCTGGTAGATGGTCTCGACGCTTGATATGAACATGCGCCTGCAGCAGTACCGCTTGACGCCGAGCGAGTCCATCACCTTTGCCGGGTCCTCTCCTGCCTTGACCCTGCTGGTGTACTCACTGTTCTTGTCAGCGATGAGCCCGCCACACGTAAAGCAGCGTACGGGAATAAGCATCTGCAATTCTTACAATTATTGCATTATAAAAACCATTGCGGCGTACGTAATATTCAAATTAGCGCGCCGTCGCGTCTATGAATGGAGCGGGAGTCGCCCAGCATGGCCAAAGGCGTAAGACTGAGGCTCTTATCCCGAAGGGGTTCGTGGGTTCAAATCCCATCTCCCGCACCATTTTTACTCTATACCGCTATCGTGCTTTTCCAGTGGAAACATGGCAGAATAATTGTTCTTTTATATGGGCTTGAAATGGGTGCGCGAAGTGCGGCGGGAAAAACACTGCAGCTTTCGATGCATGTTATTATCCTCCAATCTGTGTGTTTCGTGACAGCCAAAAAAACTAAATACCAAGTTATGACAAATAACAACCAGGCAAGGTTTCGAAATGCCAACCGCATATGTCCTTGCGAATTGTATTGCTGGGGTCGAGGAGAAAATCATAGATGAAATTGCGAAAATATCCGAAGTCAGAGAGGTAAGAGGAACATATGGGGTCCATGACATTTTTGTCAAGGTCAAATCCTCAGAGATGGAAACATTGAATCACGCTATTACTAGCGAAATCAGGAGAATACCGGGAATAACTTCGACTATGACATTGGTGGTCATCGAGGAGCAAGGCGGTAAAGAGGAGCGAAAGCTGATTTAGCGTCAGCATAAATGGTCCTACTAATTAAGCAATCTCGCCTCAATCAGGATACGGGTTAGCAATTAGGTTATAAGGCCTAGAGAGACTCGAACTGCAGTGCTGGGTTTACTAGAAGTCATCTCATAAATGGCTACTTACCCAAAAAGTAAGTAGGTGCAGCTATGAATCTAGTAGTCAAAAAGCGGTCAATCATTCAACTGCTGCCTTGTCTTCCTATTTATGAGATAAGTTCTAGTAAAAGCAAGCGTAAATCCCACTTTCCGCACCATTTACTAGGCGCTGTTAAGTTATTTGGTCACAAACATTGTCCTGCGATCAGCTATAACCCGAAGATTGAACAGTACCCTATCTGACTACGAGTTAAACAGTACTGCAGAAACTACTTTTCTTGACAAAGCCGGCTGCTAGGATTTCTTATATACATACACGATGTAATTGCTTTGAATGGGATTTTTGGATAGGTTCCGAAAGAAAAAGGAAGAAGAAAAGCAGAAAACCCCAGTGGATTCAAACACAACACAAGGACAGCAACAGCCACAAAGG
>NZ_JBOGQF010000097.1:0-6837 GCF_050748925.1 Nitrososphaera sp. | reverse complement strand
GTTTGGCGGCGCCGCGACGGGGGTGGGCGGAGTCATCCGAGACATCATGTCGATGGGAACCCGCCCGATAGCGGTGCTCGACGCGCTGCGCTTTGCGCCAATCGACGGCAAAAAATCTGCCAAGTCAAAGTGGCTCTTTAAAAATGTCGTCAAGGGTATAGCCGACTATGGCAACTGCATCGGCATCCCGACGGTGGGCGGCGAGATAGAATTTGACAGTTCGTTTGAGGACTACTGCCTCGTCGACGTCGCGTCGATAGGCGTCGGCAAAAAGGAGGAGATAATCGCAAACCGCGCAGACATAGGTGACTACCTCGTTCTTGCAGGCGGCTCTACCGGCAGAGACGGCATACACGGCGCGTCGTTTGCTTCTAGGGCACTGGAAGTCGAGAACCGCTCTGCCGTGCAGATCCCCGACCCATTCCTTGAAAAACTGCTGCTTGAAGCGACCATGGAGGCAGTGCAGGCCGGCTGCGTCAAGGCCATCAAGGACCTCGGCGGCGGGGGGCTGTCGTGCTGCCTTTCCGAGACATCGGACAACCTTGGAAGGGGCTTTGAAGTCGAGCTGGCCAAGGTGCACACCAAGGAGGCGGGCATGTCGCCGGCAGAGCTGATGATCTCTGAATCTCAAGAGAGAATGCTGTACGTCACCGACGCGGGCAGGCTGCCTGCGCTCCAGTCGATACTTGACAAGTACGAGATAAAATATTCGGTCCTGGGCAAGGCAGAGGGCCACCAGAGCCTGATAGTGAGGCATAAAGGCTCTGTCGTTGCAGACATGCCTTCGCAGCTGGTGGCGCACGCGCCTCTGGCCGACCGCGCTGCCAGGCGGCCTGCCTACCTTGACAGGGTGAAAAAGGCGCGCACTCCAAAAATGCCTGCAAACCTTGGCAAGGTCCTGCTAATGTTGCTCGCAAACCCGACCATTGCGAGCAAGAGGTGGGTCTACCAGCAGTACGACCACGAAGTGGGCGTCCGGACCGTGGGCAAGCCGGGCGCCGGCGACGCCGCCGTAATGAGGGTGGACAGCGAAAAGTTTGTCGCGGTGAAACTGGACGGCAATTCCAAGCACTGCTATCTCGACCCGTACCAGGGGATGCTCGGGTGCCTGTCTGAAGGCCGCAGGAACGTGATATGCGCCGGCGCAGAGCCGATAGGCGTGGTCGACCACCTGCAGTTTGGCAGCCCTGAAGACCCGGAAATATTCTGGACGTTTTCGCAGGCGGTAAACGCCATCGTCGACTACTGCAACTTCATGCAAGTCCCTGTCGT
The DNA here is from genome assembly GCF_050748925.1 of Nitrososphaera sp. Taxonomy (GTDB): domain Archaea; phylum Thermoproteota; class Nitrososphaeria; order Nitrososphaerales; family Nitrososphaeraceae; genus Nitrososphaera. The sequence goes on along the minus strand of NZ_JBOGQF010000097.1, from coordinate 5,565 downwards.
CGGAGGCAAGGTCAGCTTTTACAACGAGACTGCCCGAGGGCCCATAAAGCCGTCGCCGGTGATGGGGACGCTGGGGCTCGTAGAGAACGAGCAATGGATAACAAAGCAGGCACTGGAACCCGGCGATTACATCTTTGTCATCGGAGAGACCAAGCCCGAGATAGGCGGCTCTGAATATTACGAATATGTCCACGGGATAACGGGCGGCAGGGTGCCCGCGGTTGACATGGAGACAGACCGCGCAAACGGAATTGCAGTCATGAAGCTGATACGGGCCGGCCATATCAGCTGCGCCCACGACTGCTCCAAGGGGGGGCTTGCAGTCGCGCTTGCGGAAATGGCAGTCGCCGGCAGGACGGGGTTCAAGGTGAAACTGGACTTGGCGCCAAGCTCGTGCGCGAGGCTCGACGAGCTGATGTTTTCCGAGTCGCACTCGCGCTACCTCGTCGGCACGAAAAAGCCGGAACAGGTCGCAAAACTGCTAGAGTCAGAGGGGATCAGGTTTGCCCGGATAGGCAGGTCTGCCCGTGGCAGTGCCGAGTTTGCGCACGGCAGGAGAAAGGTGTCGCTTTCGCTTTCCAAGATGGAAGCGGCGTTTGGCTCGCTAGAGAAGATCATGCAATGATGAAGATACGTTTTTTAGAGCATTGCGCGTACCTGCCGGTGCGCTTGGCTCGTCGGGGGTTTCCAGTTGGTCCATGAAAACTGCGGCGTAGTCGGCATCTTTTCGCTTGCCGGCCACAACGTCGTCCCGTTTGCAATAGACATGCTGCGCGCACTGCAGCACCGCGGCCAGGAGGCCTGGGGCATCGCGGTCCCGAACAAGGCGCCGTTCAAGCGGCTGGGCCTGGTATCTGCCGCCGCCCCTGATTTTCAGTCCATCGTGCGCAGGTACAAGTCAAGTGCCGTCATCGGCCACGTCCGCTATTCCACTTTTGGCAAGAGCAACCTTGAAAACGCGCAGCCGCTAAAGGTCAAGGACCTGTGCATCGCGCACAACGGCACAATCGCCAACGTCGAACAATTGTCGGGCATGGTGGGCGGGTGCACGTTCACACCGCAGACGATGAGCGACACGCTCGTCGCTGCGCAGAGGCTGGTAATGCACATTGCCGAAAAGGACGACATGGCGACTGCGATGTCGATACTAAAGAGCGAGATGGTAGGCTCGTTCTGCTTTACATTTCTGACTGACGAAGGCTCTGTCTATGCGGCCCGCGACACCCGCGGATTCAGACCGCTGGTGCTCGGGTTCCACAAGGAGACTGGCACCTACATGGTGGCGTCAGAGTCGTGCGCGCTGTCGACGGTGGGCGCGCAGCTGGTGCGCGACGTGGCGCCAGGGGAGCTAATAAAGATGGGGCCGGGAGGAGTCGAGTCCAAGCAGTTTGCGACTGAAAGCCCGCACGCCCACTGCGCCTTTGAATACACCTACTTTGCTCACCCTTCAAGCATCATGGAAGGCATCAACGTCTATGCGGCAAGAAAGCGCATAGGGCAATTCCTGGCCAAAAAGTTCCCGATAAAGGACGCCGACGTCGTCGTGCCGGTGCCCGACTCGGCAAGGCCTGCCGCGCTCGGGTACGCGCTAGAGTCTGGCCTGCCCTTTGAGGAAGGCCTGCTCAAGGACCGCTATAGCAAGAAAGGCTCCATGCGCTCGTTCATCGAGCCGTACCAAAATGACCGAGTCGAGATAAACAAGGGCATCATCCCCATCCGGGAAGTAATAGAGGGGAGGCACGTGGTGGTGGTCGACGACAGCATAGTCCGGGGGACAAGCTCGGCTTCCATCATCAGCACGCTAAAGGCGGCAGGGGCCCGGCGCATCAGCCTGGTAGTCACGTACCCGCCGATACGCTACCCCTGCTACGCCGGCATCGACTTTCCGTCGCAGGAGGAGCTGATAGCATACCAGCACGGCGCGGAGGAGCAGGCCAACGAAAAGGTCGCCAGCAAGGTCGCCGGCGTCATCGGCGCCGACTATGTCGCGTACAACGACACACCCAACCTTGCGCGCGCCATAGGCATGCCGGAAGAGGAGCTCTGCTTTACCTGCTCGACTGGCAACTATGCGCCCCTTGGGATCAAGCCGACCTTCAAGACAAGGGCGCAGATCAAGGGCGAATGATCGCTTAAATATCATCAGGCCGCAGTTTTGCCAATGCGCGTCGCCGTCTTGGCCGCAATCGCAGGGGGCATAGTGGCAGTGGCGCTCGCTGCCATGTTCGCGTCGACGATACCGACTTCCGACTATTCGCTCAGCGTCGACGCGCTAAAGGACGAGCAGTCGCTCTTTACGGACGCCCGCGTCGTCCTGTCAAACACGGGGCGACTAGAACTGACAAACATCATGGTTGACTTTGGCAATGGCACGCAGCAGGAGACCGTCGGGACCATTGCGCCCGGCAAGAAGATTACCGTCTCCCCTCCAGAAGGCGCGCAGCTGGACTCGGTGACTGTCACTGCTGACCCGGGCATCGAGATTGTGCAGGAGTACCGGAGGCCGATAAAGCTGCCCGGCATGATAGGCTCGTGATGGAGTTATTCATTTCTGGCTATGTTTGATTTTGCAGTGAACCGTAAGGCTTTCCATAAACAAAAGTGGCATTTGTAAGGCCGTCTTTTAACACGAGGGTGTCTCATTTTTCAGAAATTGCCAAGCCGTTTTCCAGTCCTTCATGAAATGCGCGTTCTGTCGCCATTATTGACGGCCCTTCGCCAGTCAGCGTCCCGCATAACGATACTGTGGAAAATATCTGATGAGTCCTGATGGTCGACGGGTCGACATATTGCACGCTGCCGCCAAATCCGTTGCATATCCTGCCGTCTATCTTGGTTCCGTTGACATGTAATGCAAATCCGTGATTCCATACGTCCACAGGATTGCGTCCGTCGGGAGTAAAGGAATACCTGCGCCATGAATCGGCCGGAGGTTCGGGCAATGTGATTGCATTATTGCTCGTGTTCAAAGTCGAAAGCAAAAGCAAAGCGATGGCCGCTGTTATTGGAAAAATAAAGAGCATACGGTAACGTTGCATCTTTTGGATACTCGGCATAGCCTCTCTTATTATGCTATAGAGCTTGGTACATGCATCGGCAAACGAGGCTGGGCTAACCAGCAATCCAATCCTTGGGTGCCAACGGTCCGGCAGATTCTGATTGCGTTTAAATAACAAACACGCGAAAATCCTTTCGTGGATACCGACTCTTTCTCTGACGCAGAGATCCGCGAGATTTACAAGCTGAAAAACATCGCCGTGGTAGGCATGTCAAAGTCGGACGGCAAGGCTGCCAACTATGTGCCCAAGTACCTGATGGAGCGGGGCTACAACGTCATTCCGGTGAACCCGACTGCACCAGAGATAATGGGGAAAAAATCATACCCGAACGTTTCAAGCGTCCCTGACGACGTCGACATCGTGGACGTCTTCAGGCCGTCTGACGACGTGCTTCCAGTCGTCATTGACGCAATAAAAAAGCCCGGCATCAAAGTCGTGTGGATGCAATTAGGAATATACAACGAGCAAGCCGAAAAGCTGGCAAGGGAAAAAGGCATCAAGGTGGTCTACAACCGGTGCATGCTGTCAGAGCACCAGCGGCTGTTTGACGAGTAGGGCTCTCGCGAAAACTTAAGTCAAGCGACAGCCTGACAGGTAGAGATGGTCTACGACGAGCGGCTGGTGGGCAGGATCCGCGCCATGCTGGCAGGGCGCCCGGATTTGCGCGAGAAGAACATGTTTGGCGGAGTGTCGTTTCTCCTGAATGGCAAGATGTGCTTTGGCGTCATAAAGGACGACCTCGTCGTTCGCGTCGGACCCAAAATCTATGAAAAGGCACTTGCCATGCCGCACGCAAGGCCGATGGATTTTACCGGCAAGCCAATGAAGGGGTTTGTCTACGTCGGTTCAAAGGGCCTGTCAAGAAATGCGGCCCTTGAAAAATGGCTGGGAATGGGCATGAACTATGCGTCGTCGCTTTTGGAAAAATAAACGCCGCTGGCAAGGATAATAACTGCCGGCATCGCAGCGAAATCCATGTCCGAAAGCGTAGACAGAGTGGCGCAGGCAGTCAGGGCGGCTCTTGACTTGCTGCAAGAGCAGGAAAACATAATTGCAAAAATCGGAGTTGACAGGGAAGCCGGCATAGTAAAGATATACGGGGAAAAATCCGACGCGCTGAAAAAGGCGTCGTCCGGCCTTTCTGACGTCCTTGAGCTGTCATACACGACGGCCGAGCACCACCCCTACTGGGGGATGCTGTACCACGCGACAGAGATTTCAAAGATGCTCCTAGAAAAGTGGGACTCGGACCTGTCGAAGGACAACCTCAGCGAGATATCGTGGCGCTGCGACGAGATCAGGATGGCGCAGGAACGAGCAGGCGACGCCCACCGCCACGAGGGATAAGCCTTTTCAATTCTGCTCACGTTATATTCCTCATGGCGCAGGTTGTGTCGACGTTACCTGTAAATGCAAGCAGGCTGTCGTTTGCCGTCCACGCGTCGCTCCTTGGCAGTTTCATCGCACTCGTAGGTTTCATCGCAGTGATCTGCCATCACGTCCACTGATCCACAGTCTATAAATAATAACGGGTGGAGGCTTTATACATGATCAAGATCGGCCTGATCGGCAAGACAAACACCGGCAAGACCACGTTCTTTAATTCCGCGACCCTTGCGTCGGCCGAGATTTCCAATTATCCTTTCACCACAAAGCAGCCTAACGTCGGCAACGCGCACGCAATCACGCTGTGCGTCCACAAAGAGTTCGGCGTGCAGGACCAGCCGCGCAACTCGCGCTGCATCGACGGGTGGCGCTTTATTCCCGCCGAGCTGGTCGACCTGCCGGGCCTGATAAAGGGCGCATGGGAAGGCAAGGGCCTCGGCAACCAGTTCCTGTCGATAGCGGCGCAGTCTGACGCGCTACTGCACATCGTGGACGCGTCTGGCAGCATCGACGCGTCAGGCAGGATTGCAGAGCCGGGGTCCGGCGACCCGGTGGCAGACGTGGGCGACATTGAAGAAGAGATGGTGATGTGGTACCTGAAGCTGTTTGAGGCAAACCGCGACAAGATTGCCCGCGCCATAGTCTCCGGCGCAGAGACAGTCGACGCAGTCACCGAGGTATTCAGGGGCATAGGTGTGAGGCAAGACCACGTCCAGGCCGCTCTTGCGCAGAACAAGCTGGCAGGCGTCGACCTTGACGACTTTGGGCCGCAGCAGAGCAAGGACTTTTGCTGGAGCCTCCGGGACATTTCAAAGCCCACACTGATTGTTGCGAACAAGGTCGACCTGCCGACATCCACCGATAATTTCCGGCGTCTGCGCGAGGAGTACAAGGACATGATAGTGGTCCCGTCAAGCGCAGACGCCGAGCTGACCCTGCGCAGGGCCGAGAGCAAGGGGCTGATAAAGTACGTGCCGGGCGACGAGCGATTCGACATCCGCGACCAGGCATCGCTCAACGACAAGCAAAAGTGGGCGCTCAACCTCATCAGAAAGGACATCCTTGGCGAGTACATGCGCACCGGCGTCCAGTTTGCCATCAACGTCGGCGTGTTCAAGCT
>NZ_JBOGQF010000096.1:0-7057 GCF_050748925.1 Nitrososphaera sp. | reverse complement strand
AGATGGGGAACCTGCTGCGTAATAATGGGATATCGCTGGTGGTGGCGGCAGGCGACACGCACAGGGCAGGCGCCATCGAGCAGCTGACGCAGCACGCCGAGCGGCTGTCGCTAAAGGTGATAGCGCAGCGCTACGGGGCAGACCCGTCTGCCGTCGGCCGCGACGCGGTCGACTATGCGCGCAAGCACTATGTCGACGCCGTGCTCATCGACACGGCCGGCAGGATGCAGACTTCAAAGAACCTGATGGACGAGATGACCAAGATAGTGAGAGTGGTAAAGCCGGACGCCAAGATATTCGTCGGCGACTCGCTTGCAGGCAACGACACGATAAACCAGGCCCGCGAGTTTTTCCAGTATGCAAACTTTGACGGCGCGATATTGACAAAGATAGACTCGGACGCCAAGGGCGGCGCAGCGATTTCCATAGCTCACATCACTGCCCGGCCAGTCACGTACGTCGGCGTGGGGCAGGGCTATGACGACATGATACCGTTTGACCCTGACAAGTTTATCCAGTCGCTCTTTGGCAGCGCGACAGCCAGCGTGCAGGACCTGATGTCCGCGCCGCTTCCTCCGGCCCCCGAGCCTGTGGCTGAGGAAAAGCCGGCGGAAAGGCCCGCGCCGGCCGCGGCTGCAACCCCTGTCGCCTCGCCTCTTTTCCAGACCAAAGCAATAGAGCCTGCGCCGGCAATGCCAAAGGAAGACCTGGAGCCGGAGCCGCCAAAGCCGGTGCAGGCGCCCAAGCCTCCGTCGCCGCCTGGGCAGCCAGAGGTCATGGAAGAACCAAAGGAGGAAAAGAAGGGCCGCTTTGGGTTCTTTGGCCGCAAAAAAGGCGACAGCCCGGACGAGCGCAAAGAAGGCAAGGGCGAGGAAAAGCGCAAAAAGGAAGACGAGGACAGGCGCAAGCGCGAAGAAGAGGAGCGAAAGCGCAAGGAGAAGGAGGAGAAGAAGAACCGCAAAGAAGATAAGGACAGCAAGAAAGACGAGGTTGTATATCTTACAGATGAAGACATCGAAGACCTCCTCAAGTAAGCGCGATCTGCTCAGCATGCACGAGCTGAGCGGGCGCGACATCGATGCAATCCTGAAACTTGCGTCAAAGCTAAAGCAGGAGCAAAAGAGCGGCAGAGCGCGCCCTCTGTTGCGCGGCAAGACGCTTGGCATGATATTCCAAAAGCCGTCGACGCGCACGCGCGTTAGTTTCGAAGTGGGCATGTACCAGCTCGGCGGCGACGCCGTGTACCTCAGCGCAAGCGACATCCAGATTGCGCGGGGCGAGACGATCGAAGACACGGCAAAGACTTTGTCTGGGTACCTCGACTGCATCATGGCCCGCGTCTACGACCATGCAGATGTCCAGAAACTTGCAACCCATGCGTCAGTGCCGGTCATCAACGGCCTCTCTGACGCCTACCACCCCTGCCAGATCCTTGCAGACCTGCTCACGATAAAAGAGCGCAAGAAAAAGCTTGCCGGATTAAAGATGGCGTGGCTTGGTGACGGCGACAACGTCTGCAACGATCTGTTATTGGGCGCGGCCAAGACGGGCATCAGCATGACGGCTGCGTGCCCTGCCGGCTATGAGCCGCTTGAAGACGTGGTCATGGCCGCAAAGAGCGAGGGCAAAAAGACTGGCGCCGACATTGCAGTTACCAGCGACCCTGCCGTGGCGGCCAAGGGCGCCGACGTCATCGCGACTGACACGTTCATCTCTATAGGCAAGGAGGGTGAGCAGGCCACGAGGGAGGCCATATTCATGCCCCGGTACCAGGTCAACGCCGGCGTGATGAGGCTGGCCAAAAAAGACGCGATATTCATGCACTGCCTGCCGGCCAAGCGCGGCCAGGAGGTGACGGCAGAAGTCATCGACGGCCCGCAGTCGGTAGTGTGGCAGGAAGCCGAAAACAGGCTGCACGCGCAAAAGGCCGTGCTCTGCATGCTGATGAAAAAGGCCTAGCGCCTGCGCCTTACATACCACACGGCCGCGCCGGCGATAATCGCTGCGACCACTATTGCGCCAATTACTGTAAACGCAGACGACAGCTGCTCTGCCACGCGGCCCCACGCCTCTCCAAGGTAGAACCCGACGAGCGTCAGCGCGACAGACCATGCAAGCGAGCCGGCGTACGTAAAGGCCAGGAACTTTGGCAGGTTCATGCCGCTGATGCCGGCCGGTATCGATATTATCTCCCTGACGCCGGGGACCATCCTGCCGGTAAAGACCGCTGCAGGCCCGTATCTTGCGAACCACGCCTCTGCCTTTTGCAGCTCGCCCTCGCCGACCCTGACGCGCCTGCCGTAGCGCAGTATCACGGCCCTGCCGACCCTGCGCGCCAGAAAATATATTAGAACGGCGCCGGCAGTTGCGCCCAGCGCGCCCACGGCCGCCATGCCTATCGCGTTGTAGAGCCCAAGGCCTTTGCTGTATGCCGTAAAGCCTACCAGGGGGAAGACGAACTCGCTTGGGATGGGCGGAAATATCGTCTCAATGAATGCCGCCAGGAACACGGCTGGATATCCATATTGTGCAATGAGGGAAGTCAGGCCGTCGATGATCTCGCCCAGCAGCCCACCGGTTGCAAGTGTGATAACCGGCCACACGCTACCCTGACACCTAGGATGGTATATCTACATTGGGAGGCCCTCTCCATCAAGTGTTCTTTTACTTGATATCGGTGTGGGCAAATGACATGCGGCATCCGGTCGCAAGAAAGGTCTGCGACCAGTCAATCCAGTACCTGCAGGGCGCGATGGTGTTCCCGGTAAGTTACAAATAGCGCAACCCTGACAGTTCTTGCATGGCTAAAGTCATGGTCGGCAAGGCATCAGACATTGGAGAGGGCAAGATGACTCACATAACTGCAGGCGGCAAGGAGGTCCTGGTCGCAAACGTCGGCGGCGCGTACTATGCGATGGGCAACATCTGCACCCACGCGGGCGCAGAGCTCCACGAAGGGTCGCTTGACGGCAAAGAGCTGACGTGCCCCTGGCACGGCTCAAAATGGGACGTCACGACCGGCGAAATGTCGTGGTTTCCGCAAAAGCTAAAGCCGGTAGGCTCATACAGGGTGACGGTAGAAGACGGCACCGTGTACGTCGAAGTCTAGTGTTTCTGGGCGGTCGCCGGCGCCTGCTCCGGCGGTTCTTTTCTGTAGGCGAGCTTGAGCCAGATGGGCGTTATTATGGTGGTAGCGGCTACCATCATTATCACTGCGGTATAGATGTTGGAGGAAAGCGCGCCTGACGACACGCCGACTCCGGCCACGATGAGGCCCACCTCTCCCCTCGAGATCATGCCTATGCCCACCTTGGCCGACCTGTTCCTGTTCTTCAAGAACAGCATGGCCGGCAGGCCGGTCCCGACCAGCTTTGTGACTACCGCCACGGCTATTATTATCCCTGCCAGTACAATGACCTCGAGGTTGATGCCCCGCAGGTCCACCTGCGCGCCGATGATGGCAAAGAAAAGCGGCGCGAAAATGATCTCGAGCTTGCCTACATAGTCTTCTATCTTCTTGATGACGCGGGTGCTTGCGACTGCCATGCCGACTGCAAACGCGCCCACGATGGGCGACAGGCCAACGAATGCGGCTATGCCGGCCGCCGCAAAACACGACGCCGTGGCGAGGCCTTCGACGGCTCCCTTGGACTTTAGCCTCTCGACGTGCAATAGGCGCGGGACGAGCAGTGCCGCCCCTATCAGGAGGGCGGCAAATATCCCAAGGATCTTTGCTATAAGGAACACGATCTCGGTCACCTCGAGGCTCGTGTTGCCCGTCTGCACCATCGTCGTAACAACCGACAGCGCAGCTATCGCCAGTATGTCGTCAATTATAGCCGCCCCGAGTATCAGGCGGGCCTCTTTTGTGTGCATCCTGCCAAGCTCCGTCATCACCTGGATTGTGATGGCGATGCTCGTGGCCGTGAGCGCGGTCGCAATGAGCGTCGCCTGCAAAGCTTCAATTCCGTAGGCGACAAAGACATAATAGCCCACAAAGAACGGGATGACGACGCCAAGCGACCCGACAGTGAACGACGCGGCGCCGCCTTTCAAAAATTCCCTTGGCGTTATGTGCATGCCCGCAATGAACAGGATGACTATTGCCGAGATCTCGCCAATGTGCCGGACTGTCTCGTCAAGGACTACCAGCGGTTCGCCGTTAAAGATTGGCAGGCCGCCGATGGCAAACGGCCCCACTATGATGCCGGCTACAAGCTCGCCGAGCACCGCCGGCAGCCTGACCTTATGGAACACCTCGGCCATTATCTTGGCCGCAAAGAGCAGGATGCCCAGGGATATGATGACATGCAGGAACGCAGACTCGACGGCCATGCCTGACTGTCCTTAGCTCTTGAGCTCCTTTTCGACTGACCTGACCTTGTCCTCAAGCGTCTGGTCCTTGTCGAGCCGCTCGTCTATCCTGACTGTCGAGATTATCCTTGCCGCGCCCGCGGACCTGGCTGCGTCGTGCGCCGCCCTGACTGCCGCAAGAACCGCGTCAAGGTCGCGTCCTTCCAGCTGCGTGCCAAGCGCCGTCAGCGTCGCCTTTACCCCTTCCGTCCTGCTGATGGCTTTAAAAGCTGCCGCCACCTCTTTGCTCATGCTGGACCCGGCTGAAATTGGGATGATGCTTATCTCTGCGTGGACGGCCATGTGCTGTTATTCCTGCAACCCCGTAGAAAAGCTTAGTGCTGCGAGCCCCTGATCTTGTCAAAGGCCACTTTAAAATCTGTCAACGGAACTATCTTTACGGTGTTAAAGGCAGAGATGCCTGATTCTATGCAGAGGTTCTCTATGCCGTGCGCGTTTTCGGCCTCGACTATAATCGTCCACTCGTGCTCCAGGACTGAAAAGAAGAACCCCACGATCTTTTTGACGCCGTTCTTCTCCATGGCCTGCTCCATCCTTTTGTCAAGCTTTGAAAATACCTCCTTGTTGGTTGCATTGTTGAGGGGGCAGGACTCCGGGCTGTGCTTTGCAAAGACGCCAAAGAGCTGGGCCATGTCGATACATGGTTTGTGGATCTATAATAACAGTTTTTCCGTGGCTTTTTATTATCCGACGGCAATCCTGACCATGATTGAACATCGACGAGTTCCTGTCGACTCTCCCTGAAAACGTCGTCAAGGGCAGGGAGGTGGAGCTGGCAGACGGCGTCGTGAAAAAGATGTTCAAGCTTGCAGGCCTGCGCAAGGGCGACGTTTTCTACCACCTTGGCTGCAGGCAGGGCAACGCCGTAAAGATTGCGGCCAAAGAGTTTGGCGTGAAAAAGGCAGTCGGCATAGAGCTGGACGAAAAGCTTGCGGCAAAGGCGAGGAAAAAAGTGGCCGGAATAAAGAGCGCCGCGATTGAGCAGGGCGACATGCTAAAGGCCGACATCTCTCCTGCGACGGTAGTCATGTTCTGGTTTTCAGACCCGGCGACCGTCGACGCGATGGTAAAAAAGCTGAGGACGCTAAAGGACGGCGCCCGCGTGGTCACAGTCTGGTCTCCGCCCGGCATGATGATGCCTGACAAGGTCGAGTTCCCATTCTTTGTATGCAAAAAGCCCTTCAAGCGCGCAAGGTCCGTCAGGCAGCAGATAAAGGCCGTCTACGGCACAGAGTGCATCGACTTTACCGCGTCATGGCTGCTGGCCGAAAGGTACATCGACGCGCTTGAAGTGGTGCCCGGCGAATACAGGCGGTTTGTAAACATGCTGCAGAGCATGGTGATATGGATAAACGCGTGGAATATGGGAATCTCGTGCGAGGACGGGGTGCCGCCGCCTGTGCAGACCTACCTTGGCATACTGCGCGAGTTTTTCGGCCTGGACCTGTCTGACATGTTCACCCGCGCGCCCAAGGACGAGAGCATGGTCCCGCCCGCCGGCATGAACTGCTGACCCTAGATCACGTAGAACCTGTGGTGATTCTCGTTCTCTATAATGAGAACATGTCTCTATAACAAGAGTCAGTCTCTATTATGATAATGTTGATAAATCTTTTATAACATCCCCATTCCACGCGATCCAAGTCATGAATGAAAATAGCCTCAGTAAAAGGTCAGAGGCTCCATAGCGACAGCCGCCCTGCTTTTGATGGGCGTGATTGCCGTTTTGCCGCTGGCCCCAAGTGCCTTCGCACAGACAGGCACTACAATAACCACTAGCGCAGACCCGAATGGCGCGAGGTTCGTTGGTCCAGCATTTCTCGAAGTGCTGATCAGCGTACCTTCGCACGCGTCGGATACATCCCAGGGTACGCTTCCCGTAACGGTCACTGCATTTAGCGCAGCGCAGACGTACCAGGTGACCGAGACTGGCACGACCAGCGGCCTGTTCCTGCTATACATCAAGGTAGACCCTGATGTGACAACACTCGAGCAGCCAGCTGCACCGATAACGCCATTCTCTGCAACTAACACCAAGTTGCTGATTGGCACCGGTGCACCCGTTGGAGGCTATGGCACTGTTTCGCAGCTTGCAGTTGCACCAGCCAGCATAGTAGAGGGCGGCTCGGTACAGATTGCAGCAAACGGCCTTACCAAAAGCATCACATGGGACGACAGCTCTTCAACATTGACGCTTGACAGGACAGGATACGGCCCGGGTTCAACTACAATTGCACAGCTAAAGGACCAGGACTCTAACCTTGACCCGACAAGGTCCGAATCGATCACGGATGCTGGCAACCTGATGCTAGCAGCGGGCGGCGACTCTCCCGCAGGAGCAGTAACATTCACAGAGACCGGCCCTAATACTGCCACATTCGAGCTTGCAACGATAACAGCAGGCGGATTGAACATAGGCGTTGATTCTGTTGCGAGGTCGCTGACCGGCAACGACTACAAGGCATTCAGCCAGGCAATCGCTTCAAGCCCAATCACGCCAGCTTCAAGCGCACCCGGCTTTAGCTTTGCAACTACAGTGCAGGGCACATCAACAGGCTCGTACACAGTGCAAACAATCAGGGGTACGTTCCAGACAGTCAATGCCACTACCTATGCAACCGGGCTCCCGCTCCGGATAAACGACCTTGACAGGAACACGAGCACAAGGTCAGAGCAGACATTC
>NZ_JBOGQF010000095.1:0-7131 GCF_050748925.1 Nitrososphaera sp. | reverse complement strand
GGCCTACTCTGCAAAAATGAACGGCACGCCTCCGCTGATAGTAAAGGGGGGCGGGATAAAAGGCGGGAGCGCGCTCATTGACGGCAGCATCTCCAGCCAGTTCATCTCTGGCCTGCTGATAGCCGGCATCTATGCCAATTCCGAGATTACGCTAAAGATTAAGGGCGACCTGGTGTCAAAGCCGTACGTCAGGGCGACGATGGCGACGATGGAAAACTTTGGAGTCAAAGTCGACCACGAGCCGGGCATGCTTGAATACCACATCCGCAATGCAATATACGCGCCGTCCCGGTTCGACGTGCCAAGCGATTTTTCCACCGCCGCGCTCATACTGTCGGCCGGCGCGCTGGCAGGCGACCGGCTGAAGGTAAAGGGGCTCAATTTCAACCTGCCGCAGGGCGACTCACAGATAATAGAGATAATGAGCAAGATGGGCTGCGCGGTCAAGGCTGACTGGGTAAAGGGCGAAGTCGTGGTGCAGGGCGCCGAGGCACTGGAAGGGGGCGAATTCGACCTTTCCGACACACCGGACCTCCTGCCGGTGGTCTCTGTACTGGCGCTGAGGGCAAAGTCTCCGGTCAAGGTGACCGGCGTCGCGCACGCCCGCGTCAAGGAGACGGACAGGGTCGCCAACATTGCCCGCGAGCTCCTCAAACTCGGGGCGCACGTTGACGAGTTTCACGACGGCCTGACCATCTCGGCGCCGAAAAAGCTGAAAAACGCGTCGCTTGAAGCCTACAACGACCACCGGCTCTTTATGGCGTTTACGATAGCCGCGATGCTGACAGAAAGGTCGATAGTGGCAGGCGCCGAGTCTGTCGACGTCTCGTACCCCAACTTTGTCTCTGACATGAAAGAGCTCGGGGCCAGGCTCTCGCCCATGCCGGACAGGGAATAATCAAAAAAGCCAAATATAGACGGCGAGCAAGTCGCACTGTCAATGGGGGGCAACATTATCGGCGAGCGCTTTGTCGCCATGAGCTTTGGAGAGAGCCACGGCCGCTGCGTGGGGATGGTGGTGGACGGGTGCCCTGCAGGCCTCGCGCTTTCAGAATCAGACATACAGCCCCAGCTCGACCTGCGCAAGCCGGGCCAGTCCGCAGTCACCACCCAGAGAAAGGAAGAAGACAGGGTAGAGATACTGTCAGGCGTATTTAACGGCTTTACCACGGGGGCGCCCATCTGCATGGCGATATGGAACAAGGACGCTGATTCCAGGTCGTACGAGGCGATAAAGGACATCCCCCGCCCCGGCCACGCTGACTATCCGGCGAGGGTAAAGTATGGCGGCTTTGTCGACTATCGGGGCAGCGGCAGGTTCTCTGGCCGGCTAACGGCGACGCTTGTCATGTCCGGCGCGCTGGCGCAAAAGCTGGTCCTGCAGACGCTTGGCATCAATACCGTTGCATATACATTGGAGATAGGCGGCATAAAGGCTGGCAACATCACGCCTGCCAACATTGCAACCCGCTATACAAACGATGTCAGGTGCCCCGACCCGGACGCGGCGGAAAGGATGCGCACTGCCATCCTGCAGGCAAAAAGGGACGGCGACTCGCTTGGCGGCATCGTCGAATGCATCAGCAGCAACCTGCCCGTAGGCCTCGGCGAGCCGATATTTGCCTCGCTCGAGTCGGACCTGAGCAAGGCGCTTTTCAGCATACCTGCAGTCAAGGCAGTCGAGTTTGGCTCCGGCTTTGAAGGATCTAAAAAGCGCGGCTCTGAAAATAACGACCTTTACTATATGAAAGACGGCAAAATAGCGACAAGGACAAACAACGCAGGAGGCATCCTGGGCGGCCTGTCAAGCGGCATGCCGCTTGTTATCCGGGTGGCGTTCAAGCCGGCCGCGTCCATAGCAAAGACGCAGGAGACCCTCGACGTGTCAAAGAGCGAGCAGGCAAATCTAGTAGTCCCGGGAAGGCACGACCCGTGCGTGGTGCCGAGGGCTCCGCCGATAGTCGAGTCGGTCGTCTCGATGGTGCTTGCGGACCACGCCATACGCTGCGGGCTGATACCGCCCGTCCTCAAGGGTGGCAGCAGCTGATGGTCGCAACAAACGACGAGCTAGAGTCGCTCCGGCTCCAGATCCGGAGTATCACGTCTGACATCATGCAAAAAGTGCAGCAGAGGATGGAGCTTGCCCGGCAGGTCGGCGAGGTCAAGGGCAGGCTAGGCATCGACGTCAGGGACGAAAAAGTTGAGAACGAAATCCGCATGATGGTGACAAGGCAGGCGCAAGAGACTGACATGAGCGGCGAGTTTGCACTCCGTTTGCTCAACATCCTGCTAAAAGAGTCAGAGTCGATCCAGGGGCTAAAGCGTCCCCCTGCGCCGCAAAAGATGACGCACCTTGGCATATTCCAAAAGGCAAAGCAGATGGAGGCGTCCGGGATAAAGATAATCCATCTCGAGGTGGGCGAGCCGGACTATCCCGCACCTGCCGTCGCCGGCAGCGCACTTGTCGAGTCGTTCCGGCAAAAAAAATACCACTATACAGACACCCGGGGCATCCCGCAGCTGCGGTCGGCGATAGCGAAAAAGAGCAAGGTCGCAGAAGAGCAGGTCATAGTGACCCCGGGCGGCAGGTTCGCGGTCTTTTCGGCCATCGCGTCGCTTGTAAAGCCTGGTGAGGAGTTGATATCGATAGAGCCGGCGTGGCCTGCATACAAAGAGTGTGCGGACTTTGTCGGTGCCCGGACCAGCGTGCTGCGCACGACGCTGGAGGAAGGGTGGACGCCTGATGTAAAGGAGCTAGGGTCCATGATAACCGAGTGCACCAGGATGATTGCGATAAACTACCCAAACAACCCGACTGGCAAGGTCCTTGACAAAGCAACTATGGACAAGATAATGGCACTTGCCCGGGAGCACGGCCTTTACCTGCTGAGCGACGAGGTGTATTCTGACTACTCGTTCAGGCCGTTTGAAAGCGCCCTTGCATACGACTATGAAAAGAGCATTGTTGTGTCGTCGTTTTCAAAGACGTACGCGATGACCGGGTTCAGAGTCGGCTATGCCGTCGCGCCGGCCGACATTATAAAAAAGATGGCAAAGGTGCAGGCGGCAGGCATAACAAGCGTCGCCGAGCCCATTCAGAACGCCGCGCTAGCCGCTCTTGGCGAGGACCCGTCTGGAAATGTGGAGCTGATGAAAAAGAGGCTGCAGTTCGTCTCTGCAAGGATAAAAGAGATGTCGCTCCGGTTCGTCGAGCCGGACGGGGCGATGTACGTTTACCCCGAGTTGCCCGCCGGCGAGGACATGGCAGTCGTCGAGAAACTGCTTGAGAAAGGGGTCGCGATTGCGCCGGGAAGCGGGTTTGGCGACTCGTACAAGAGGTTTGTGAGGATTTCCGCGTGCAGGCCGAAAGAAGAGATGGAAAAGGGGCTTGCGGTAATGGCAAAAGTGCTCAGGCAGGCTTGAAATGAAAGTAGCAATAATCGGCGCAGCGGGCAAGATGGGCTCCTGGTTTGCGTCCTACTTTGCAGGCCGAGGCCACGACGTCGTGGCGTACGACGTCAAGCCCTTTAGCGCCGGGGTTGCCCGGGCAAAGAGCGTGGTCGAGTGCGTGCGCGACACGGACCTTGCGATGATTTGCGTGCCTGTCAGGCACACGCCGGGGTTGATACACCAGTGCGCCAGCATGAAGGCCGGGTCAGTCATTGCCGAGATATCTTCAGTCAAGAGCAAGACTTTTCCTGCTCTAAAGAAGGTGCCTCTAGGCATCGAGACTTTGTGCATCCACCCGATGTTTGGGCCCGGCGCCAGCGAGAAAAAACAGCTAAAGGTGCTGCTGGTGCCTGTCCGCGACGTGCAGCTCGAAATGAAGACAGCGCAGGGATTGTTTGGAAACATGGCGATAAAGCCGCTGCCGGACGCCCGGACGCACGACAGGGCGATTGCAGCAGTGCTGGGGCTCACTTACTTTGTCAACGTCGCGTTTGCCGGCATGATGTCGCGGGAAAAATTGCAGACGCTAAAGGAAGTCGGCGGCACGACCTTTGGCATCCAGTCCATGCTTGCAGAAAGCGTCATGACAGACGAGCCGGAACTCATCCTGGCGCTCTTGCGGGACAACCCGTATTCTGCCAGATACATAAAGCAGTACCTGGCAAGTGCGCAGGAACTCACACGACTGGCGCGCGGCGGCAAGCTGGAAGGCCGGCTGAAAAAGACAAAGGCAGGACTGCAAAAGCAGCAGGACCTCCAGGCCTCTTACAGGCGCATGTACGAGATGCTTGACAAGTAGGCATATTACATACGCACCCCTTTCTCACATCAGCATGGCACTGCTCTGGCGAGACCCGTGGCTCAAGCCCCTTTCAGACGGCGACGTGGGGTCCGACGCCTGCGCTTTTTGCAAAAAAGGGTTTGGCAAGGTCGAGTTTGTGACTGCGTGCGAATTTTGCGACATCGGCGTCATGCACGACCAGTGCGCAAACCAGCACATCGCCAAGGGCCACAAAAAAGAGCTTGAGGGCAAGGTAAAGGACCACCGCGACAGGCGCCTCCACGACTACCAGTAAATTGTCAACAAATTTTGCGCTGCTCTCTTTTTAGTAATAGTCGCAAGAACGGCCATGCCCGGCAAACTATACACCTTTAACGCAAGTTCTTTTAGCCTCGAAGCCCCGGTCGAAGATTTCCTGAGGGCAAGGGGCGCCATCGCACTTGACTTTGGCTCTTATGCATACGTCAGCTCTGACGCCATGCCCGCGCTGCTGTCCGAGCTTGTCGAGAGGCCGGCGAGCTCGTCTGACGCCGTCGTCAGCCAGTTGAAGGTAGAGCTGAACAAGTTTGCAGCCGAGAGGCAGAGGCTGATTGAAGACGGCGCCCGGCTGGCGTCGCAGCTAAAGTCCGGCAGTGCCGAGATCGCGTCTCTGAAAGAGCAGGCTATTGCGGCATCCCGGGCCGCCGAAGCGCTGCGCGCCGAAAACGCGCGCATCAAGGCGACGGCCGTGCCGGCAGGGCCCACGCAGGCGCCGTCAGCCGCGGCAGACATGATGCTGAAGCAGTCCTACGAGAGGCTGGTCAAGGAGTTCCAGCAGCTCCGGAGCCAGAGCATCGAGGCGATAACGTCGGTCAAGGTGCTTGAAGACGAGAACACAAACCTGCAGGAAGAGATCGAGATGCTGAGGGCGCAGGCCAAGAACGCGTCGGCGCCCAAAGCGTGATTTTAAAACTTATATAACCAATGGCAAGTGATTTTACTCAATGGCTGAAAAGATGACGGCCGTGTGGCTGATTATCATAACTATCATCGTGTGCGCAGCCGTTCCCGGCCTGCTCATATACATGACTTCAACCCCGCCTGCCAAACTGCTTGCAGGCATATCCCTCATCGAGTCTGCCAACTATTTGCTGGCAACTATCCGCTAGTTCCAAAGACTTTTAACTTTTTGACGGGCACCAATAGCCATGGGCTTTGGAGAGCCTCTTGAGGGTCCCGCGAAGAGGAGGCGCCTGATCTGGTCGATGGCAGTCCTTGCCGCGGTCGTTATCGGGGCCGGCGTTGCCACAAAGACAGTCACCGACTATTTGCGCGCAAACGACCCGATATACCAGTGCATAGGCGACCCGGGCACGCAGCCGTACCAGCTGTCGGTGCCGGTGAGCGCGACAGAAGACGGCGTGCCGGCGCTCGTGCCGGCCGGCATTGGCATAACAGGGGATTGCACGCTGCCTGTCCACACCCTTGAAGAGGGCGTCATACACGTGGCATACAGGGAACCTTATGAGTTCAAGCTCGGCCACTTTATCTACAACTGGCTAGGCCAGGATCTGGGCATGTACGACACCAAGGTCTTTGTAAACGGCAAGGAGCACACCGACGGGCGCTTTTTGGACCTGCCCCTTCGCGATGGCGACTCTATCAGGATCGAGTTTGCGACGCGAAATTAATAATAACTTCTTGGCCTTACGATGCCTGGTTGAAAGAAGTCCAGACGGAAGTCGAGATCAACGCAAGCGCCCGGAAGGTCTGGGACGTCATCTCTGATTTTTCACGCTATAGCGAGTGGAACCCCTTTATCACGCGCGCCCAGGGGGAGCCAAGGGAAGGCTCGAAAATAACCATCGACGTGCGGACACCGGCAGGCGCGCACAGGACCTACAATCCCCGCGTCACAAAGGCAGAGCCGGAAAAAGAGCTCAGGTGGGTCGGCAAGGTCCCCGGCATCGTGAGCGGCGAGCATATCTTTACCATCGAGCAGCTCGACAACGACCGCGTCAGGTTTGCCAACAATGAAGTCTTTGGCGGCCTTCTGTCGTCGTTCTTTGGCGGGAGCATGGAAGACATCAAGGCCGGCTTTGAGCAGATGAACCAGGCGCTCAAGAAAAGGGCCGAGGGCTAGGGGATAATAAGGTAAGAGCCTATCGACACTGCCACGACTGCCATGTTGGTCGCAAAGTGCAGGGCATAGGCGTGATTGATGCCGCGCTTTTTGTAGATGTACTTGTAGAGAAAGCCAAGCGGCAGGAGCGCGAGCGCGACGTGAACCGGCACGCCCATAGCGACGTGCAGAAGCGCCCACGCCACGGTAAGCAGCGCGTTCTTGCGGAAATAAAATTCCTCAATATAGTTGACGTGGATGAGCATGTAGACGAGCATCGGGACAAAGGGCAGGACCCCAAAGAGCCCCTGGTCCGCACTGGGGCCAAGTGCAATGTTGTAGCCGAGCCACGACCAGCTCAGGACCGGGACATTGGAGAGCAGGTCCATTGCAAAGACGACGTACGCCAGCAGGCCACCGATGGTCAGCGGGAGCCACACGAGCGACCTCGCGCCATGACGGATGTCAGAAAGGCGCTTTTTGGTCTCTTTGACAAAGAGCAGCGTGGGGATGACTGTCACTGCGTAAAAGATGAAAAGATAGATGTCCTCCAAGCAGGCAGCATTGCGCCTGCCTGCTTATGTATGTTGCAAGTTTATTTACGCGCTTTGACCACATTATTTCGTGCCGAACTATTACGAGACCCTCGGGCTCGAGCCGGGCGCCTCCCAGGACGAGATAAAAAAGTCGTTCCGCAGCCTGGCCATGAAGTACCATCCGGACAAGAACAAGAACTCGGAAGAGTCGCGGCAAAAATTCATGAAGATAGTGGAGGCGTACGAAGTCCTGTCAGACGAGC
>NZ_JBOGQF010000094.1:0-7157 GCF_050748925.1 Nitrososphaera sp. | reverse complement strand
GCCAAACATAACGCTGAAAACTATGAGGAGATACAGCTGCAGGTTCTTGGCAGAACACTAAGAGAGCTTGTACGAAAGGAGGTAACAGAGTCGTAATGGAGTCACGCTCTGTTTTGTATATCGCAGTGGCCGCAGTTGCTATCGTTGCAATTCTCGCAGCTCTAATGTGGTCTAATGACCCCCAGCGTCGGGCGTACGATCAGGCAAATAGCATGGCAGACGACGCCAGGCGGTATTTGGACCGATGTAATTCTGTGAGTGACAACCCTGAACTCTATTCTAAGTGCTTAACGGGTCGTGACTGACATAGGTTAGAGAATGAAGCGGCGGGCAGCGGTGCAGCAGCGGATAGTACAAATTCGCAAATAGAGAAGCGGGCCCGGAGGGCTTCGATCCCACGACCTGCGGTTCCGAAGACCGCCGCGATATCCTGACTACGCTACGGGCCCCGCATTGGCATGGCAGAAGCCGCTATATCAAGCCTGATCGAAATGGTAATGAACCCCGGCAGGCAACCATGTACAGTCTTGCTTGGCCTGCGCCAGATCTTTTGCGAGCACGGGGAATCGTTTGCGTACAGAAAGTACGACGACTATGACTTTGTCGAGTACTCTAGCTGCTCAAAATGCGGCAAGGTGCTAAAGTCGTTCCACGGCTTTGACGAGGACATCCGGGGATGAAGTACAGCTACCTCGCTCTCTTGATAATAATCTGGTGGGCCGGGGCCGGCATCGCGACCGTCGCGCTGTTCTTTCCCGTCTACAACGACTACTTGGTGGTCAGCATCATAGGCTGGGCCATAATCGTGGTCGCAACGGGCCTGATATTCTTTGAAATGAAGAGGATAAAGGCAGAAGACAAAAAGAAAGAAGAATTAAAGGGCTAGCCTTTTCCGCCCTGCTCTTCGATGACCACGAGCGTGACTGTGGACGTGATCCCGGGGATCTTGCGAATCTTGTTCGTGATCACGTGGTTCATGGCTTCGGTGTTGTCGGACTTGACCTTTACAAAGATGTCGTGAACGCCGTATGTACCCCTCACTTCCTTGATATCCGGCAGCTTTGATATCTCGTTAATGATCTTTTCCTCGGAGCCCAGCGTGCAGTTCACTAGTATGTATGCTGTAGGCATGAGACAAAAGGACTTGGCAAAGTATTTAGGCTTTCCTACCTTTTGGTGATCTCGCGCCTGTCCGGCGAGATATAGTGCTCTGTCAGCTTTTGAGAATAGCACTGGCCGCAGACGAGACCGGGCACGTTCCACTCTGGCATGGGCTTGTACCGAAAAGTCATGACTGCGCCACACGCGGCGCACTTGCCCTCTGGCTTGGCCATATAAGCTGAAATTCGTGTGAATGTGGCGGAATAAAAGTCTTCCAAATCTCCCGTGTAAAACGAATTAATATAGGTTGGAGAGAAATATTGTTGATTATGGCCAAGCCCGGAGTCATCGCCATTCCAGTCCTTCTTGTCCTTGGTGCAATAACCGGCTACCTGACATATGACCTGTTTATGGTCCAGCAGACGCCCATTCCGGGAGACTTTTCAAAATCGCCGTACTACAAGCCACTGTCGGCATCCTCTAACGCTACAGCAGCCGACAAGCCTGCAAAAGAGGTCGACAAGTCCCAGTTTGAAGAGGTTGTTACGATATCAATACTCAAGGGCTCGTCGGTGCAGGGCGCCCCCGACTATGACTCTGACCCGGCGACCGTCCCTTCAGACGCCCTGATAACGTGGGTCAACCAGGACACTACGCTACACAGCGCGACTTCTGGCGCCGACGCCACGGAAGAAGGCTATGGCTCGCTCTTTGACACCGGCCTGCTTGATGGGGGCAAGGAATACAGCATAGCCGCGTCGGAACTTGGGGCAGGCGAGCACGAGTATTTCTGCATTGTCCACCCTTACATGAAGGGCTCTGTGACCGTGAAGTAACACGAAACATACGTGCAATAGCTGGAAATATAACGGCGTTAAGTCTAAATATCTATAAACATGAAGGAAAGTAAAATGGCATTTCTAGAGGTAAAAGACTTGCACGTCAGCATTGACGGCAAGAAGATACTCGACGGCCTTACACTTAACATTGACAAGGGCGAGGTCCACGCCATCATGGGCCCAAACGGCTCCGGCAAGAGCACCCTCGCAAACGCCGTGATGGGGCACCCGAAATACAGCGTCGACTCTGGCGAGATAAAGGTAAAGGGACATGTGATAAACGACATGGGCACCGACCACCGCGCCCGGCTCGGGCTGTTCCTGGGCTTCCAGTACCCTACCGAAATCTCTGGGGTCGGTTACAGCCACTTTTTGCGCAACGCCTACAACCAGCTGAACAAATCGCTGGGCGAAGAGCAGAACCGCGAAGTGTTCCTCACAGTAAGGGAATTCCACGAATACGTCAAGAAGAACCTCGACGCAGTGGGCCTCGACCCGTCGTTTCTGAGCAGGTACCTGAACGAGGGATTTTCCGGAGGCGAGAAAAAACGGTCGGAGGTCATGCAGATGCTGGTGCTAAAGCCCAACATCGCGATACTCGACGAGCCGGACTCGGGCCTCGACATCGACGCAGTCAAGGCAGTCGCCGAGGCGATTAACAAGCTGATAGACACGGGCGCCGGCGTGCTTGTCATCACGCACTATGCAAGAATCCTCCGCTACATGAAAAAGCTCGACCATGTCCACGTCGTGGCAAAAGGCAAGGTGATAAAATCGGGCGGAAAAGAGCTGTCCGAGGAGCTGGAGACCAAGGGCTATGGATGGCTCGGCCTTGAGGACAAGTAGCCTGGTTCGTGCGGCCAATGTCTGAAGAAAACAAACCGCCAGTGTTTCTCAACTTTTCGTTCTACAAGGTCGACCCTAAATGGCGCTGGATAAACGACATGGGCAAGGACGAGGCGGCAAAGGAATTTGCCAGCCTCATCGAAGTCGCAAACACAAAGATGAAGGTTCGCACATATTCGACGCTTGGGCTGCGAGCCGATTCGGATTTCATGATCTGGTGCATCTCTGACACGCTGGAAAAGACGCAGGTGCTGGCGTCAAAGATCTATACCACCATCTTTGGCAAGTACGTCGCGCCGTCGCACGTCTTTATCTCTGCAAGCCGGCCGTCCGCGTATGCAAGCAAGGTGACGCCCGGATTCATGACAGACGAAAAGCCGATGAAATATGCAGTAGTCTACCCGTTTGTAAAGAGCCGCGAATGGTACCTCCTGCCATTTGAGGAGCGCAAAAAGATGATGGAAGAGCACATCGCTGTGGGCAGGAAATTCCCGCAGGTGCGCCTAAATACGACATACTCGTTTGGCATTGACGACCAGGATTTCATGCTTGCGTTTGAGACTGAAGACCTTGCTGCTTTCCAGGAATTGATAATGCAGCTGCGAGAGACGCAGGTCAGCAAATACATCGTCCGCGACACGCCCATGATAGTGTGCGTCAACAAGGGTGCCGAGGAAATCATAAAGAGCCTTGGTTGACATGCAGGCGCTAAAAGAGTGGTCGGTCGTTTGCAGGGCGCTTGAAGAGGGGCGCCAGACAGTGCTGCTCCGCAAGGGAGGCATCCTGGAATTTCGGGAGGGTTTTGAGGTCAAGCACGACCGGTTCATGCTCTTTCCGACGTACGAGCACCAGTCCAAGGAGCATTTGCAACCAGATTACGCCGGCAGGCTCGATGCTGTGCTGAAAGAGCAGCCGGCCGGCGGCGCAAACGTGCTTGCCAGCTATGCCGAGGCAAGACTGGTCCGGGAAATTTCAGACGCCTCTGTATTGAAGAAACTTAAAAAATACCACGTGTGGAACGAAAGCTATGTTAATGCGAGAATGGCCTATAACCCCAAGAAGCCAATGAGCGTGATACTTGTTCGCGTCTATAATCTTGACAAACCTATAACAGTCGAAAACAGGCCGGAATGGGCAGGCTGCAAGTCGTGGATACCGGTTGACCTGCAGGCGGCAGGCAGGCCCGCGGTCGACGACGTTACATTTGCCAAAATTTCTTCCGACGTCATGGAGGCCCTGAAATGAAATACAGAAAGCTGGGCAAGAGCGGCATAAAGGTGAGCGAGATAGGCTTTGGCGCGTGGACGATAGGCCTTGACTGGTGGGGGAAAAAGATCGACGACGACGAGGCAGTGAGGATGCTGAAAAAGGCGTACGACCTGGGCATCAACTTTTACGAAACGGCCGACATGTACGGCAAGGGCAAGAGCGAAAGGCTCCTTGGGCAGGCGTTCAAGGGCATGCGCAACGAAGTCGTCTACTCTACAAAGTGGGGCTATGACATGTACAGCGCCGAGCAGATGGGCCATGCGGAACTGCCGCAAAAGCACGACCCGGAATTCTTGCAGTTTGCGCTAAAAAAGAGCCTTGAGCGGCTGGACACCGATTACGTAGACGTATACAGCCTGCACAACCCCAAGATGGACGCAATCCAGAACGACGAGCTCTTTGCATCTCTTGACGGCCTGGTGAAAAAGGGCACGATAAAGAGCCACGGCATTGCGCTTGGGCCGGCCATAGGCTGGCGCGACGAGGGGCTGTTCTCGATAACAAACCGCAACGTCACGTGCGCGCAGACCGTCTACAACGTACTGGAGCAGGACCCCGGCCGCGACCTTATGAAGGTGGCAGCAGAAAGCGACGTGGGCATTATGGTGCGCGTGCCTGACGCATCAGGACTGTTGACGGGCAAGGTGACAGCCGACACGAAATTTGGCAAGGACGACCACCGCAGCTTCCGCAAGCGTGAGTTCATACAGGAGGCGATGCAAAAGATAGCGAACATGAAGCCGCTCGCAGACAGCAGGGGCTGGAACATGACAGAGCTTGCGATAAAATTCATACTCTCGCAGCCGCAGATATCCGTGGTCCTGCCGACGATGATAAGCGTCGAGGAGATCGAGACATTTGCCGCCATTTCGGACGGCAACTACCTTGACACCTCGGAAGCGGCAAAGCTGGTGGAGATGTATGAAAAGAACTTTTACGTCAAGCCCGTGGCGAGCTAGACAAAGTATTTTACCCGCTCTTTTTTGAACTCGCGGGAGCTAAAGAGTATCCTGTAGTCGCTGACACCTATCATCTCTGACATCTCGACTGCCATCTTTTCCGCGGCGTTCAGAGTGCGGGCGTGTATCATTGAAAAGACGTTATACTGCCAGTCCGGGTATATCGGCCTCCTGTAGCAGTGGCTCACCTGCGGATAACCGGCCAGCTTGAACCCGACGTCGTCGACCCTGTCCTCCGGCACGTGCCAGACCACCATACCGTTTGCCACAAAGCCGGCGTCGCGGTGGCGCAGGATGGCTGCAAACCGCCGCATGAGGCCGATTGACTCGTATTCCCTGGCCTTGCCAAACAATTGCTGGGTGGTTATGCCGAGGTTTTCTGCCATCTCTCTGAATGGCTCTTTTACCACCTGCAGGTCTTTTTGCAGCTCGCGGACGAACTCTTTGTCGCGCTCTGTTATTTCAAGCCGGTCGGGGTTCAGCTCTCTTACCTCGTCCGTGGGCTTTGGCTTTTCCGCGTCCTCGTTGACCATGTCAAGCTTGACGCCGATCTTGTACATCTTTATGGTCGGCAATAACCGGTATTTCACGACGCCGTCAAGCGCGGCCATCCTGTCCAATTCATCTTTCATTTCTGCCCCCGGCGGCACCGCAAGGGTGAACCACATGTTGTACTCGTGGTTGCGCTCATAGTTGTGGCTGACGCCTGGGTGCTCGTTCACCTTGTCGGCGACAGTGTCAAGTTTATCCGGCTTTACCGCAAAAGCAATGAGGGCGCTCCTGTATCCAAGGCGCCTCGTGTCGAAAATCGCGTTTATCTGCCGTATCAGGCCCAGGCCCTTTAACGCAGAGACCCTGCGCATGACCTCATCTTCAGAGAGGCCGTGCTTTGCCGCAATCTCGGTGTATGGCCTGTCAACCAGAGGAAAGACCCACTGGATGTCGTTAAGGAGTTTTTTGTCGGTCTCATCCATCTGCTGGTTTGCCTGCATCCGCGGCAGAATTGACGTTTATCCATTAAAAACCTACCTAAAGGCTAAATATCGTCCCGGGCAAAAGCACCCTGATGGGCATAGTCACGCTTCAGCTGGTCTGCGACACGTGCAAAAAGGTCATTTTGGAAAAGGAAGGCGAAGAACACCTGATGAACGAGCAGTTCCCGATAACTGGCGAAGAAGCCCAGAAACTGGACAAAGAGCACCGCGGCCACGAATGCCACATCGAAGCTGTAGAGAAGACTAGCTAGAGGGTGAGGCCAAACGAGCTTGCGACTTCTGCAAACTGCTGGTACCTGCGCAGGTATTCCCTGCCCTGCTGGGTGATTACGTATATCCTCTGGCCGTCAGACATCTGCTCGCTGATGAGGCCCGCCTGTACCAGCCTGTCAGACACTGCGCCCAGCCTGCTATAAGACATGTTGGCCTTTCTCAAAAGGGAGGTGACGTTGACGCCGCCCATGCCCGACTCGTCGGTGATGCGCAATACATCGCCCACTATTTTGACACTGTTGCGGTAGACCGCCATTGTCAGTTGACGCGTGAATGGCGCTAATAAGGATTACGTAGTGGGACTCTGCCTACACGCCAAGTGAAAAGCATAGTTGACTTTTATAGCGGCGGGCGGTACCTGCCGCAGTGAGCAGCAAGCCCATCACGTGGTTCAAGGACTTCCTTGGCGTAGGCTACCGCTATCACGATGTCTATATGAACGTCTTTCCGCTCTTTGCAGAAAAGATGCCCGCCTTCAAGCTGTGGAAAAAGACCATCGACTGGTGGCCTGACGACAAGATAAAGCTCGCATTCGTAGAGGAGGGCGACGACTACTGGTTCATCCTGTACGGTGGCTCTGAATACAAGGGCGACAATACGGGCTTTGTGAAAAAGGTGCCCGTCTCTGAAAACTATAGCCGGTTCAAGGCCGGCTTTGAGAAAAAGGCGACCCTGCGGTTTGGCATATACAAGGAACTGCCAAAGCCCAAGGTGGAAAGGGACGGCTCTGTCAAGAAGTTCGACCTAGAGGTATTGAAGAGGTCAAAGTACGTTTATGACATAAATTTTGTAAAAATTGCCGACCTTGCTCCTGACAGCGTCGAGTGGAAGTGCATCCAGGAAAACAGGCAATGAAGTTTTCGTGCGTGCAGGGC
>NZ_JBOGQF010000093.1:0-7191 GCF_050748925.1 Nitrososphaera sp. | reverse complement strand
GCATTAGCTATGCCCTAGCACAATCATAAAAAGCACAGGCAAGCATCTTCATTTTTGATATCGTACGTTGATTGGCAGGGTTTGTCATGGCAGGAATAAACTCAAAACCCATTAAATTTCCATCAACCTAATGATGTCGTCTCAAGACGGCGGGGTAAATTCTGGGCCGGCGGTGCCAGATCACGCTGATCTCCCGACATTGCGACAGTAGGAAACTACAGGAAATGCAATCCTTCAAGTTGCAGGGGTAGCGGGGTTGGCTGGCTCTATAACCATCGTTATTACAATTTCTTCAGCCATAGCCGCGAGCCCATGGTTCGCTTGGACGGATCACGCCCTAAGCGATTTAGGGAGAGACGGAAGGGCATCGGCGCCTATCTTCAATATTGGGATCATCGTTTCCGGAATCTTGGCCTTTGTCTTTGCGCTCGGCGTGCTCGACGCATCAAGGGTCCGCCTTGGAAGGGTTGGAGGAATTGTTCTATGTATTGCAACAACCGGCTTGATAGGAATTGGCGTATTTCCCCTACCGGATCCATTACACAATATTTCAGGATTGATACTTTGGACCCTTCTGCCAGCAGCGCTATCCATTATCGGAAGAGCCCTTATGCAAACAGGAAAACGTAGGCTTGGATTGGGAACGGCAGCTGCAGCTGTTGTTACTGGGATATTTGGTGGAATAACTATTGCAATTGCCGCTCAGGGCAACCCCGCTATTGCAATCCCAGAAGCAATAGTAATGGCAGCAGCCATCGTATGGATATTCATTGTCTCCATCAAGCTTGTCAGATGCACCATGTGGCATTGGGAGCATAGTCATGGGGCTGCGGAATCCTAACCATCACAATCTCCTACCTTGACTTCAGTCAAATTCCGGCAACGTATCCTAGCGTTAGAATATCCGAAGAGCAAGCCCCGACCGGTCTTGAAGCCATGGTGTATCTCTCTGCGACGCCTTTGCCCGAGCACGGCGTGACAAAATTAGTCATGTTTTGAACATTGCGTTGGAGCCCGCGAGTAAGGGCTATTACCCCTTTTCCCCTATGTGCTCCGTTGACCTCCTGCGAAGAGCTTGCGGGCAGGCTTGCGGCAAGCGTCCAGCGCAACGGCGCGGACGCGCTCTTGCTGTCAGGCGGCCTTGACAGCGCAATCCTTGCGACGCTCATGCGCCCCGCGTATTGCGTGACTGCCGCGTTTGGCAAGGACGCGCCGGACCTTGCCTTTGCAAGGCAGGTAGCCGGCAAATACTGCACACGGCACACAGAAGAGGTTTTTGGCGAACAAGAGATGGCAGGCATGGTCGAGACAGTGATCAAAGTGTTCAAGACCTTTGACCCAATAGAGATCAGGAATTCCTGCGTCGCGCTTGCAGCCCTACAGCGCGCCAGGGCAGACGGCTTTGCAAAAGTGGCGACGGGCGACGGCGGCGACGAGCTGTTTGCAGGCTACAACTACCTTTCACGGCATTACGGCGACTTGCAGAGGCTCGAGCAAGAGTTGCAGAGGCTGTGGGGCGTCATGCACTTTTCTTCAAGGACGCTCGGCCGGCACCTAGGAATTGAGGTAGCGACGCCGTTTCTTGACGGCGAGTTTGCAGAGTTTGCAAAAGGCATGCCGGCGTCAGAAAAGGTGGGGGAGCGCGCAGGCCAAAAGTGGGGCAAGTTCATCCTGCGCACGTGCTTTGAGCGCGAGCTGGGAGAGCTGGCCTGGCGGCCCAAGATGGCGCAAGAGCAGGGCGCGGCGACAGACCGGTTCTGCAACTTTATCGAGCAGAGGATAGACGACGGCACGCTTGCAAACAGGAGCAAGACGGCGTCGTCAGAAGGGGTAGAGATACGCAGCAAGGAGCACCTGAACTATTACGCCATATTCAGGAGCTATTTCCCGCCGCCAAAAGAAGAGTCGGGAAACTGCGAATTCGCATGCCCCGGCTGCAGGGCGTGCGCAAGAAAGGACGGAAGATTTTGCAGGACGTGTGGCGCCTTCCCTATAACGCCGGTCTCACTTTGAATACTTGCCGGGCTTTTTCACGAATATGCGCTTGCATCCTTCGCAGCAGAAAAAGTACGTCTTGCCGTTGTGTTCGTGCGGGACCGCAAGTTCCTGGTCCATCTCTATGCCGCAAACCGGATCGACAGGCACGCAGGTTGGCTCATTGCAAGCGTATTTAATTTTTACCAAAGTAGTTCACTGTCGCGGTAGGAAAAAACTGACTGACCAGTCAGTTATATTTATTAACTACACTCACTTTAACATAAATAATTGAATAGCTCTAAAGAGTCCGCATTGCAAACCGAAGGACCAGAGAACGGGCAGGCGGTGCTCAGGGTTGAAAACGTGGTAAAGACTTTTGAATCCGCGGCAGGCACGGTTGCCGCGCTCCGCGGAGTCGACATTTCGATAAAAAAAGGCGAGTTTGTAGCAATCGTCGGGCCTTCGGGCAGCGGCAAGTCCACGCTTTTGAACATGATTGGCGCCCTTGACAAGCCCACGTCCGGCAAGGTCTACATCAACGGCATCGACATCTTTTCACTCAGCGATTCAGAGATCGCCACGATGAGGAACCACCTCATCGGCTTTATCTTTCAGTCTTACAACCTGATAAACAGGACGACGGTGCTGAAAAACGTCGCCCTGCCGGGAGTGATTTCAGAGATGAGCGGCGACGAGCGCAGCAGGAGGGCGCTCAAGCTCTTGCAGGTGCTCGGCATCGAGGACAAGGCGGGCTTTAAGCCTTCGAGCCTCTCAGGCGGTCAGCAGCAGAGGGTCGCGATCGCAAGGTCGCTCATGAACGACCCGGCAATAATCCTCGCCGACGAACCGACCGGCAACCTCGACACGAAAACAGGCAGCGAGGTGTTTGAGATGTTGAGGATGATGTCAAGTAAATTCAGAAGGACAATAGTAATGGTGACGCACAACCCGGAGCTGGCCGAGTCCACCGACAGGGCCATCTATATCCGCGACGGCGTGGTGGAAAAGGAGGTAGTGAATAATTGAAGCTCGCAATCCTGGCAATCGCGGCGATGCTGTTGCTTGTCCCGGCGGGCGCGTTTGCGCAACAGCAGCCGGGAGTCAGCAGGCTCAACATCATTGACGCCAACTATACCGGGCCGGTGTTTCTTGACGCGTTCTGGACCGACAGGACCTCGCCGCCTGCCGCAGGCACGTCGCTTGAAAAGGTCGAAGTCGCCCCCGGTGACGGGGCATCAGTGCTTGCAGTGACACTTGTCAACAGGGGATTCTCAGAGATCACCGCAGTATCAGGCGAGCTCAGGCTGCCGGCTGGCTTTACGGCCGCAGGCACCAGCTCCAACGTCGCAGTGGCGACCCACAACAGCATCGTGAGCGCGGGAAGCACCTTCACGCTGTTCTTCCAGGTTGACATCACTGACAAGGCCGCCGTAAGGACGTACACGGCGCCCCTCAACGTCGAGTTTTCAAGGACGCTCGAAGTCGGCCAGCCAAGGACGGTCGACATGAGCGCGCCTTTCAAGGTCACGGGCAAGGTCATCCTCGACGCGTCGTCAGACGGCGGCGTCGCGCCGGGCATGGCCAGAAAGGTCGCCATCTCTATCACAAACGGCGGCAGCGCGCCGGCGACCGGCGTTGTTGTTACTGTTCCAGGCTCCTCAGGCGTCAACCCCGCCACCGGGCAGGCATCCATCGTGAGCCTCGGCCAAAAGACGTTTGAGCTGGGCGTCATCCCGCCCGGCGAGTCGGCGACCATTGAGCCCACAATCTATGCCAGCAGCACTTCTGGCGACACGCTCCAGGCCATGAACATGCAGCTATCGTACGGCAACGCGTACGGCGTGAGAAAGGTGGCAAACATCACCGTCGGGATGGTGATACTGCCCGAGTCTGCCAGCTCGGTGGTGAGCGTGTCTCCGGTCGGCGAGTCTTCGATAATCACCTCAGGCAAGATAACGGACTTGAAGCTGGCGCTTGCAAACAACGGCGACCAGCAGCTGTCAGACGTGCTCGTGTCGATAAAGTCCCAGTCAGAATCGATAAAGATACTGGGCGACACCAGCTGGACTGTAGGAGACATGGACCCCTCATCGAGCCAGGAGCTGTCGACAAAGGTGTTTGCTTCTGCAGACATGATAGGCAAGGCGGCGACTCTGACCCTCACCGTCCAGCACATTTCAGTCGGCGGCCAGCCCGAGATAGAGACAATCGACCTCGGCACGTACGTCGACGGCGAGATCGGGGTCAGGGCGTATGAAATCGACGCCACATATATCGGAGGCATTCCCAACATCACCGGCAACCTCCTCAACGAGGGCAACGTGGTCGCGCTTTTTACCACGGTAGAGCTGGTGAGCGCAGAGGGGCTTGTGGATCAGGTTCCTCCACAGCAGTACCTCGGCGACCTGACGGAGAACTCGCCACTGCCGTTCAGCATACCGGTGGACGTCCCGGCAGACACGGCCGCAGGCACGTACCCCGTGGTCTTGAAGGTAGAGTACAAGGACAGCCTGAAGCAGCTGCACACTATGGAGATAGAAAGCGACGTTGCGTTTGCGCCTGAAGCAAGCGCCGCAGACGAGGCGGCGGCCGGCCAGGCAGACGGGCAGATGATGACTGCCGTAATCATAGGCGTCGTAATCGCGGTGGCGATAGCGGCGTTTGTCATCATGAGGCGCAGGAAAGGTGCGCTGAAGCGCACGTTCCAGTACAGCAAGGGCAACGGCGACAACATCGAGTCTGTGCTTGACAGCCAGTTGAGAAAGCCGGAAGAGCGCAACAAATGAACATCAAGGAGATTTTTTCCCTTTCATTTGACGCGCTGAAGGAGCGCAAGACCAGGTCTGCACTCACCATAATGATGGTGGTGGTGGGCAGCGCTCTGATGGTGGCGCTCAACGGCATGTCTGCAGGCTTTTCCAATTTTATCAACTACCAGTTCAGCAAGCTGGCGCCCAACATACTCTTTATAACCAGCGCGCAGAACGACGGCGGCAACGACCCGTTCGGCGGGGGCCCACCGCCTGCGCCCAAGATAACGCTCAACGAAGCGGTCGTGAGCAGGCTGAGGTCTCTGCCGTTTGTGGACGACGTGATCCCGTCGTACCAGGCAGGCATAACGCTAGAGTCGGGCGGCAAAAAGGTCGACACCACGGTTTTTTCGATAGATCCGCAAAAGCTCTACGTGATATCGCCCACCACCGAGTTCTTTGAAGGGTCGAGCATTCGGCAGAACGACCCTTCGGCCATACTGCTTGCAGAAAGGGTGGCGCAGCCGCCGGGCGACTCGACGCCGTTTGCGGTTGTCGGCCAGACCATCAGGGTGACTTACACGTTTGTCGACCCAGAAACTGGCAAGCAGGACAAGGAGACCCGGAGTTTCGTCGTGTCTGGCATCATGAAGGCGACCGGCAACCCCACCATCGACAACGCGGTCGTCTTTAACCGCAATGCGGCCAACCAGCTGCTCCACAAGGCCGGCAAGTACGACACGCTGATGGTTGCCGCAGAATCGGGCGACTTTGTGGACTCGGTCGAGGAGCAGATACGCCGGCTCTACGGCAAGGACATCGGCATAACGACGCCAAAGGCGATACTTGAAACCATACAGGAGTTCATTGGCGGGTTCAGCTCCTTCATATCCAGCATTGCGCTTGTGGCCCTGCTTGTCGGAGGCGTGGGCATTATCACCACGCTCTACACGTCCGTGACTGAGCGCATCAGGGAAATAGGCACGATGAAGGCAATAGGGGCCCAGAACAGCTTTATCCTGGCGCTGTTTTTGTCAGAGGCGCTGACCATAGGGATCCTCGGGGCAACCGCAGGCATGGGCGTGGGAATAGCGGGCGGATACGTCCTGATTGCAGGCTTTGCTTCGCAGGACCCAAGCTCGCAGAACATGACGCCGGTCTTTAACCCGGCAGACATGGCCCAGGTCTGGTTGCTTTCAGTAGGGCTCTCCGTGCTTGCAGGCATGTACCCCGCGTGGCGCGCTTCAAGGACTCCGCCGATAGTGGCGCTCAGGAGAGAATAGGTCAGTAGTTCTGCCAGGGCCTTGCGTGCTTTTTCATGTGGCAAGGCTCGCTGCAGAAATAGTCATCGCACATGTAGCAAAATACTGGATAGTCCTGAGTCTTTTTGCCGCAGGAGCCGCAGGTAGCAGACATGTCCATAGCTATGATACGCCGTTCAAAGACTTAGCCCTTCCGCTTGCAGGCGGCAGAGTTTACGGGTAAAATACTAAAAATAAAAAAGGCAGAAACTGGATCTTGCGATCCAGCCTTGTCGAGACCCTTTTACGGGATAGACCTGCTGTACAGCTTGCCTTCGAGTGCGAGCTTGTACATTTCTGCTACATACGGGTTCTTTGCCGGTGTTTCTGCACCCAGCTCCACCAACCTGGCGTATACTCTCACCACGTAGGCAAGAGCGCCCATGAATGCCACGACGACACCCATGTTGAACATCCAGTGGTTAGGAACCGAGAAGATTTCCTCTACGAACCAGAAGTGCCACATCTCGTTGACACCGATTGTAAACATCGTGGCCAGATAGCCAATGATGGTTATCTTTAGACCGGTGTTCATCGAGTTGCCTGGACCCCTGAGTATAGGAACCCTTCTGTCATACATTGCAACAAAGCCCCAGCCCAGCGGGAGTGCCACGAAGTGGCTGTAGAGCCACCAGTGGGCCGGTGTAAAGGCCGAGTCTCTGATTGCAGTCTGGTGCAGTGAGCCATCGACGAAGTTGTCCACTTCGACGCTGGCTGCAATTGAACCGAGCATGATCACCATGATGTAGATCTTCTTCAGTCTTTGAATCTCGACTTCTTTCGGGATCAGTGCTGGCATTTGCGCCATGAATTACCTAGGAGAGGTTCTGCTATATTAAGTCAGGGTTGAATAATGAGTATTATATTATGTAATAATTGGATTGCATGTGTTATTATTTAGTAATTATTTTTAATTAATAAAGCCATTTTTATGATTATAATCCGTTATAAATGCTAATCGACTATGATAATCACCTATGATAATCTATTTCAGGAATACACGAAAACCGTCAACGCGGAAGCCTTCGTACTATACCTCTGTATGGCCCCTCCTCTTATTTTGACTTTACTTGACAGGTGGTAAAAATTACGTTGGCAGCTCGGTCAAATGCCTTCTCTTCATCAATCAGGATTAACTCTGAATCTTCATCGCTGCCAAAAGA
>NZ_JBOGQF010000092.1:0-7293 GCF_050748925.1 Nitrososphaera sp. | reverse complement strand
GTAGGGATATATGCGCGTTTTTCAGATTGTAAATTCCCTTGCTCTCTACCTCAAGGCGATTCCAGCTTGCAGATATTTTCCAGCCTAGCGGCGACCAGCCGGAGGCAATAGAAAAGCTGGCAAACGGGGTGCAAAAGGGCGGCAGGCAGACGCTCCTCGGCGTCACGGGCAGCGGCAAGACCTTCACCGTCGCAAACGTCATAGCGCGCACAAACAAGAACGCCCTTGTCATATCACACAACAAGACCCTCGCCGCACAGTTGTACGCAGAGTTCAAGGAATTTTTCCCGCAAAACAACGTCGGCTATTTCGTCAGCTTTTACGATTATTACCAGCCTGAAAGTTACATCCCGCAGACGGACACGTACATCGAAAAGGACACGGACGTGAACGAAAAAATTGAAAGGATGCGTCTCGAGGCGACCGCGATGCTGATGTCCGGCGAGCCGACGATAATCGTGGCGACAGTATCATGCATCTATTCCCTCGGCTCTCCAAAAGAATGGGAGGACAGCGCGATCGCACTTACAAAAGGCGACGTCATCGACCGCAAGGTCATGATCCACAACCTGATAGAGGCGCGCTATGACCGAAACGACGTCGCGCTTGTGCCCGGCACCTTTCGCGCAAAAGGCGACACCATAGACATCATCCCCGGCTACACTGACGACGTTGTGAGGGTGACGATGTTTGGCGATGAGATAGAGCGCATAAGCATCCACGACCACGTCAGCATGAAAAAGCTGCGCGACGTGAATTCGATAAGGATATTCCCGGCCAAGCACTACATCACGGCCGACGAGTCTCGCCTCAGGGCTACAGACGCAATAAGGCGGGAGCTTGGAGAATGGCTACCGCAATTACCGTCGGAGCTTGAAAGGCAGAGGCTGGCATCAAGGACGAAATACGACCTTGAAATGATAGAGGAGCTCGGCTACTGCTCCGGCATCGAAAACTATTCCCGCCACCTTGACGGCAGGGCGCCGGGCCAGCCGCCGTTCTGCCTGCTGGACTTTTTTGGCAACGACTTTTTGCTCGTGATAGACGAGTCGCACGTCACGCTCCCGCAGCTGCACGGCATGTACAAAGGCGACTATACCAGGAAAAAATCGCTTATCGACTTTGGGTTCCGCCTGCCGAGCGCGTTTGACAACAGGCCGCTAAAGTTTGACGAGTTTGAGAGGTACCTTAAAAACACTGTTTTCGTTTCCGCGACGCCGTCAAAATACGAGCTTGAATCAAGCAGGCAGGTCGCCGAGCAGCTGGTGAGGCCGACTGGGCTTGTAGACCCTACGGTAGAAGTCAGGCCGACCAAGGACCAGATGGAAGACCTGATAAAAGAGATCAACGTCCGCACGAAGCGCGAGCAGCGCACGCTTGTTACCACGCTTACAAAGAGGATGGCAGAGGACCTGGCAGAATTCCTCGCGAAAAACGACATACGGGTGCGCTACCTCCATTCAGAGATAGAAGGTCTGGAGCGCACCGAGCTGATACGGCAGCTGCGGCTGGGCGAATTCGACGTCCTTGTAGGCATCAACCTTCTGAGGGAGGGCCTCGACATCCCGGAGGTGTCGCTTGTCGCGATACTGGACGCGGACAAGGAGGGCTTTTTGCGCAACGCCACCAGCCTCATCCAGACCTTTGGCAGGGCGGCGCGCAACGTCGACGGCAGCGTGATACTGTATTCAGACAGGATTACCGACTCTATGAGAGCTGCAATAGAAGAGACTGAGCGCAGGCGCAGCCGCCAGCTGGAATACAACAAGGTCCACATGATAACCCCAAAGACTATTGTCAAGCCGGTGCAGGAAAGCTCTGTCACCGGCGAAGTCGCACTTGCGGCAGAGACCAAATCCATGACGCGGCGCGATCTTTTACGACTTGCAATAGAGACAGAGGCCACCATGAAAAAGTATGCCGAGCAGCTGGACTTTGAAAACGCGATACGGTTCCGCGAAAAACTGGCAAAGGTAAAGAAGGCGATGGGCGACCCGAGCCCGGCGTCGGAGGTGTCATGATGCACGACAAGATAATAATCCGCGGCGCGCGCCAGCACAACCTGAAAAACATCAGCGTCGAGATCCCAAAGAACAGGCTCGTAGTGATTACCGGCCTGTCGGGGTCTGGCAAGTCGACGCTTGCCTTTGACACCATTTACGCGGAAGGGCAGCGCAGGTATGTGGAATCGCTGTCTGCGTACGCGCGCCAGTTCCTGGAGCTGATGGACAAGCCCGACGTCGACTCGATTGACGGCCTCTCGCCTGCCATCTCTATCCAGCAAAAGACGACGAGCAAGAACCCCCGCTCCACGGTCGGGACCGTGACAGAGATTTACGACTACCTCCGCCTGCTGTACGCAAGGATAGGCGTGCCCCATTGCCCCAAGTGCGGCAGAAGGATTGCGAGCCAGTCTGTCGACTCGATAACAGAATCGGTACTTCGAGTGGCAGAGGGCAAGAACGTCATGGTGATGGGGCCGGTGGTGCAGGCAAAGAAGGGGACTTATGAAAAACTGTTTGAGGAGCTGAAGCAGGATGGCTATTCCCGCATACGGCTCGACGGCGAGGTGACGAACCTCGAAGACGATGAAAAGCCGCAGCTGCCCAGGCTCGACAAGCAGAAAATGCACACCATTGAAGTCATCGTGGACAGGCTGAAGGTTTTGCCAGAAGAAAAGAGCAGGCTGTTCGAGTCTATCCAGTCTGCGCTAAAAGTAGGCAGCGGCACCGTCGTGGTGTCGGTGGACAGCAAGGATGCGATGTACTCGCAAAAGAACGCTTGCCCCCACTGCGAGATAAGCATAGGCGACATTGAGCCCAGGACGTTTTCGTTCAACTCGCCCTTTGGCGCCTGCCAGGTCTGCAACGGCCTTGGGATAAAGATAGAGTTCGACCCCGACCTGATAATACCGGACAGGCAAAAGAGCATCCTCGAGGGCGCGATAAAGCCATGGTCGGGCCACTTTGCGACGTTCAGGTCTTCGATGCTAAAGGACGTCGGCCGCAAGTTCGGCTTTGACCTGTCGACTCCGGTGGGAAAGATGTCGCCCCGGCAGCTGCAGGTCATCATGTACGGCACCGACGAGAGCATCCGGTTCAAGTACGAGTCGCGCCACACCGACAGCAGGTGGGAGTACAGCGGAACGTTTGAGGGCGTCATACCCAACCTCGACCGCACCTACAAGACGACCGAGTCGGAGAGCAAGCGCGAGGACCTGATGAAGTTCATGCGCGAGCGCCCCTGCGAGCGGTGCAACGGGCGCCGGCTGCGCGACGAGGCGCTGGCGGTCAAGGTAGGAGAAAAGTCGATAATGGAGGCGTGCGACCTGTCGATAGACGGCGCGCACAGGTTCTTTCATGCGCTCGAGCTGTCAGAGACAGAGAGGTACATCGCCCGCACCATATTGAAGGAGATATTGTCGCGGCTCGAGTTTTTGCGCAACGTCGGGCTCAACTACCTGACGCTCAACAGGATGAGCGCCACGCTTTCTGGCGGCGAGTCGCAGAGAATAAGGCTTGCGACGCAAATTGGATCGAATTTGACAGGCGTGCTTTACGTCCTTGACGAGCCCACGATAGGGCTCCACCAGCGAGACAACACGCTGCTGATTGATACTTTGAAAAAGCTGCGCGACCTTGACAACACGCTTGTGGTGGTCGAGCACGACGAAGAAGTGATGCGCAGCTCCGACTGGATAATCGACATCGGGCCGGGCGCAGGCATCCACGGCGGCCAGGTCGTGGCATCAGGCACGTTTGCGGACATTATGAAAAGCCCCGGCTCTGTCACGGGCGCGTTTCTCCGCGGCGACCAGCTGGTGGCGCACACGCACGAGCGAAAAAAACCTGCGAGATGGCTGGCCGTGCACGGCGCTTCTGAAAACAACCTAAAGTCGATAGAGACAAAATTCCCGCTCGGCTGCATGACAGTCGTCACGGGCGTGTCCGGCTCTGGCAAGTCGACGCTTGTCAACGACATTTTGTTCAAGGCCCTTGCAGAGCATTTCTACGGCGCAAAGGACCGGCCCGGCAAGCACGATAGGTTGTCAGGCATCGAGCACGTTGACAAGGTGATAGGCATCGACCAGTCGCCTATAGGCAGGACGCCTCGGTCCAACGCCGCAACATATGTCAACGCGTTCACCGCGGTTCGTGAGCTGTTTGCCAAGACCCCGCACGCCCGCGAGATGGGCTATTCCGCCGGCAGGTTCTCGTTCAACGTCGCGGAGGGCAGGTGCGAGGCCTGCGAGGGAGGCGGTGTGAAAAAGATAGAGATGCAGTTCCTGCCCGATGTGTACGTGACGTGCGACGAGTGCAAGGGCAGGCGCTACAACTCGGAGACGCTTTCAATAAAGTTCAAGGGCAAGACGGTATCGGACGTGCTGGACATGACAATCGAGGAAGCATTAGAGTTCTTTTCGAGCATCCCGGCCATCACCAGAAAGTTGCAGACGCTCAGCGACGTCGGGCTTGGGTACCTGCGCCTCGGCCAGCCGGCAACGACGATGTCAGGGGGCGAGGCGCAGCGCATCAAACTTGCAGCCGAGCTGTCAAAGCGCGACACGGGCAAGACCGTGTACATCCTTGACGAGCCCACGACTGGCCTCCACTTTGCAGATGTGAGCAAACTCTTGCACGTATTGAAGAGGCTGGTTGACATTGGCAATACCATCATAATCATCGAGCACAACCTTGACGTCATCGCGTCCGCCGACTGGCTGGTCGACCTCGGGCCGGAAGGCGGAGAGGGCGGGGGCACAGTGGTGGCGGCCGGCACGCCGGAGCAGATATGCGAAAACCCCGCCAGCTATACCGGCCAGTATCTGAAGCAAAAGCTGGCGACAGAAAAGCTGGTGAGGAGATAATGACCCTTTCAACTGAGGCAGTGCGCGAAAAAAGGCTGCCCCGCGAGCCGGGCATCTACCTAATGAAAGACGAAGGTGGCAGGATAATCTACATCGGCAAGGCCAAGGACCTCTCCAAGAGGGTGGCTTCGTATTTTGTCAAGCACGATTTTAGCACCAAGACGGCGCGCCTCGTTGCAAGGATAGTCGACCTTGAATTCGTGGTTACCGACAACGAGACGGAGGCTTTCCTGCTTGAGGCGAACCTGATAAGGCGCTACCGGCCCGAGTTCAACATTGCGCTCAAGGACAACAACCGCTACTCGTACTTGAAGATAACCGACGAGCCGTTTCCCCGGCTGCTGGTCGCGCGCAGAAACAGGTCAGGCGAGTTCCAAGGCCCCAAGGGGTCGGTGTACGGCCCGTTTGTGCACGGCAGCACGAAATACCTGACCATAGGGCTCTTGCGCAAGCTCTTCAAGGTGAGGATATGCAATAGGCTCCCAAAGACGCCATGCCTGCAATATTTCATAAAGAACTGCGACGCGCCCTGCATAGCCAAGGTGACGCAGCAGAGGTACATGGAAGGGATAGAGTCGCTGCGCGGCATATTGGAGGGCAAGAGCAGCGTCGAGCGGTTTGCGCAAGAGATGGAGGCGGAGATGAGGCACGCGTCAGAGGTTGGCAATTACGAGCGCGCAAAAGAGATCCGCGACACGCTGTTTCGGCTCGACGACTTGAAGGTGCGCCAAAAGATAGACAAGGCGCCGGGCAAGAACCCGGACGAAGAATACGTCGGTATCGTGCGCGACGACAAAAAGGGAATAGCGCACGTCATGACGTTCAAGCGCACCCACGGAGTCATCTCTGACCGCAAAAAGTTCGAGTTCGACCTGGTGGCTGACAACTCGATTTCCACCTTTATGCTCCAGTATTATTCTTCGTCGCCGACCATCCCCTACGCGATATACACAAGCGAGGAGCCCGAGTCAAAGCAGGCGCTGCAAACCTCGCTTGAAAAATTGTCCGGCCACAGCGTCAGGATATCAAGGGCAGCGGAGCCGGAGAAAAAGCAGCTGGTGGACCTGATAATGCGCAACCTGGCAATGTACGTCGAGCGGGGCTATGCACCTGCCGTGGTCGAGCTGAAAAAGTCGCTTTTGCTGCAGGTGATGCCGGACACTATAGACTGCTTTGACGTGTCAAACCTCGGCACGGACATTGCCGTCGGCTCGTGCGTCCGCTTTGCAGCCGGCAGGCCGGACAAGTCAGGATACCGCAAGTTCAAGATACGGACGATAACGGGGCAGAACGACTTTGCCATGATAGGCGAGCTGGTCAGGCGCAGGTATGCGTCAGGCGACATACCGGACCTGGTAGTGGTTGACGGGGGCAGGGGCCAGCTGGGCGCCGCGACTGCCGCTCTGAGGGCGATTGGCCTGCCGGACGTCGCGTGCGCCAGCCTGGCTAAAGAGGACGAGGAGATCTATTTGCCGGGCGCAACAGAACCGGTGACGCTGCCAAGGAGCAACTCCGCGCTGCGCATGCTGCAGCACGCAAGGGACGAGGCGCACAGGTTCGGCCTTGCCTACAACAGAAAGCTGAGAAAGATCACTCGACCTTGACGCTTTCGCGCTTGCCTGCCCTCTTGATCTCTTGCTCCGTCAGCTCGATGTACCTGCCAAGTGCATTGTCCGCGGACTGGGCTGCAATCTGCGCGATGCGCGCCCAGGCGACTGACGCGGACATGGCCATGTCCATCGCCACCCTGCCGGCGATAAACGGCCAAACCAGCGCATCCTGACTGTTGACCATACCTCTCAATGACAGGCAGCTGTTAAAAACTTTAAGAAAGCTAAAATCCATCCTCTGCGAAATATAGGCAACGAGTGAAACATGTCGGCATTTGATGAGAATCCATACTCGATGTACTTTGCCCAGTTTGCAGGCAAGCTCGAGCAGCACCTGAGAAAGAACGGGATATCGTGCGAAGACGCGGACAGGATTATAGAAGCAAGCTCTCAGATCTATTTTGAAAAGATGGGCTCGTCTGCAAGCAAGCTGGCCAAGATGCTCAAAAGGCAGGACCCGGCCAACGTGTTTATCGACTCGGCGCACAGGGCGATAGAGCGGCACATCCCGGAGGCAAAGGACACCTTTGGCTCCCAGACCGAGATATCAAGGGCGATACGATGACAGAGCAGGATTCACACGCGCTCTGCCCGGCGTGCAGGCACGAGTACGGCTACCACAACAAGGAAGGCGCCTGCCAGAAGGAATGCTGCATGTGCGGTAGCCGCTGCGACACCTGACTTTGCAATACGTATTTTCATATACTTGCAACCTGCTTTTATCTGGTAATTCTCATAATACGTCGGCAGACACCACGGCTTCCACGCCGCGTGTAAGTCGGC
The DNA here is from genome assembly GCF_050748925.1 of Nitrososphaera sp. GTDB lineage: Archaea > Thermoproteota > Nitrososphaeria > Nitrososphaerales > Nitrososphaeraceae > Nitrososphaera. The sequence continues at coordinate 33 of NZ_JBOGQF010000092.1, read as the reverse complement.
GGATGATAATCATGCATCATCCCCGCTTACACT
>NZ_JBOGQF010000091.1:0-7373 GCF_050748925.1 Nitrososphaera sp. | reverse complement strand
GTGTTGTGACGCCCGAGATTCCGAACATGGTTTAAATATAGTGTGGAGTTAGGCTTACCTAATTGTGCCGCAACGGCACTTGATTTGATCTTGGCGTCGAAAAAAATAGCACTTGCATTGCTTGCTCTCATGGCCATCGCAGCATTTGCTCCTGCAGCGGCCTCTGCGCAGGCAGACGACGCCCGAACACTCATCGTCCTTGTCAACCTTGAGAGGATAAGGACGCAGCTATTGCTGACGGGACAGGACATCGACAAGGGCGACAGCGAAGGAGCGTTTGCGCACTCGTTCATTTCACATACCACGATATTCCCGGCAGTCAAGGAGCAGCTGAAAGAGGTCGACGAGCAGTCGTCAGCCGAGATTGAAGCGGCCCTGACGGACATGCCGCTCAAGATAAGGGCCGGCCAGCTTGCAACACAAGAGATCAAGGCCGAAATAGCAAGGATCGAAGAGATGATGGACAGCGTCATTGCGGGGCTGGAACTTGCAGGCGACAAGGGGATCGTGTCGCAAACGACCGTCTTTTTGCTCCGCGACGCCGTGCAATCGTACCAGCTGTCAAATGCAGGTTCTGGCACAGTCGACCATGAAAACGCCATCGGCCTTGTCAGCGTGGCCGAGTCCAAGTATGGCCAGATTGCAGGCTCGGTAGACGAGAGGCGCAACAACGAGATAAACCTGTTCTTTGCCGAGCTTGATTCGCTCCTGGCGCAAAAGGCCTCAAATGAAGAGGTAGCGCGCATCGCGTCGGCAATCGAGCGGGACCTGGCAGAGGACCTCTCGGTCAGCTCTGGCGCGACAGGGGGCGAGCACACACAATATTTCTCTACCATCCGCACGCTGCTTGCGCAGGCAGTGCAAGACGTCAAGGCGGGCGACTATCGTGCAGCCGACCAAAAGGCAATCACTGCATACCTTGACAACTACGAGTATCTTGAAGCGCCAATAGAGAAGCACGACCCTGAACTCATGGTCATAATAGAGGTGGAAATGCGCGAGGAGCTGCGCAAAATGATAAAGGCGCAGGAATCGCCGGAAGATATCGAAGCTTTTACCAATGGCATTTTTGTCAAACTGGATACAGCAGAAGAAATCCTTGACAATGACCCCGCACTCGGTACCGGCAGCGCATCCGCGCCAACCGGCTTTGCCGACATTAAAGGCCTGAGCCAGGGCTTTGGCGCGTACCAGGGCGAAAGAAACGCGATGGGAGAGGCAGAGGATGAGGCCAAGGCGGCCGTCAGGGCAGACATTGACCAGATCAGGTTCAAGCTGGACGAGGCACTTGGCCTGTATCAGCAGGGCAACAGGGAAGGCGCTTTGCTGACCGTGCGATCGGCGTATCTGGACAGCTATGAAAACGTCGAGCTCCCGCTGCGCCCAATCGACCCTGACTTTACCCTTGAAATGGAGATCCTGTTTGCGGAGCTCAGGAACCTTATCCAGGCCGGCGAGCCCTATGAACAAGTTCTTGCAAAGACATCGCAGATCAAAAACGGCCTTGACGAGTCCGAGCGCCTGGTGTCTGGTACCGGCCTGCTTGCTCCCACCATCGCGTTTTCCACGTCGTTTTCAATCATTTTCCGGGAAGGCCTGGAATCGGCGCTCATTATCGGCGCCATACTGACGTACCTTGAAGCATCTAGAAATGAGCGGTTCAAAAAGCACGTCTATTACGGCATAGTTCTCGCGCTTACCGGCACTGCCGCAACCTGGTTCGTCGCACAATACGTCATTGAAATATCCGGCGCTAGCCGCGAGCTCATCGAGGCCATCGCCGGCATCTCTGCCGTGGCCGTGCTGTTCTGGGTAAGTTTCTGGATACTGAACAAGGTGGAGACGAAAAAGTGGATCGAGTTTGTCAAGGCCAAGGTGTGGAAAGCGACCACAACGGGCAGCGTCATGGTCTTTGTCATGCTTTCGTTCTTCACCGTCTACAGGGAGGGCTTTGAAACCGTGCTCTTTTATCAGGCGATGCTGTCGTTTGCAAAATACATGGAGTGGTACGTGGCTGCAGGCATGGTGTCGGGCCTCGGCGTAATCGTGGGCATAACCTTTCTCGTGAGAAAGCTGGGCAAGAAACTTCCGCTGCGCGTCCTCTTTGGGCTCACCATGGGCATCGGCGCCTACATGTCGATTGCGTTCATGGGCAACGCGGTGCGCGAGTTCCAGGAGGTCGGCTACATATCGACCACGCACATGATTGGCACCATCCCGCGCCTTGACATCAACCTCGCGACGATGACGGGCATCCACCCGACGCTAGAGACCGTGGTCGCGCAAATAGCGCTGCTTGCAGTCTACCTGGTAGGCTCGACGTACGTTCTCATCCTGCAGCCAAGGCGCAAAAAGATTATAGAGTCTTCAAGAAAGTCAAGGGCCGACCTCGTAGGCAAAAAGGCCGACATTGACGTGGAAGACCACTAGGTTTTCAGAAAGCGGCTATTAAAAAAGAAGCCCCCTGCTGTATCCGAGCAGGTAGACCACGTTCACGCTGGCAGAGACATCCTGACTTGCCGCGATTATCGGCGACCCATCAATAACGCCGAACCTGGCCTCGGACGAATAGGCATACGGGCTCGGGTAATGCACAAAGTCGTTTATCGCAAGCGACTTTACGCCGGTGACTTTCGTGCCTGTTGCATCCGCGGCGAGATCCGCCTTGTTCCTGGCGTCCCTGATCGCGCTTACAATCAAGCTGTTGCGCAATTCTGCAGCCTTTTCGTCAGACAGCTGGAAGTTGACGCCGTTGATCCTGTTGGCGCCGGCGCCGACTGCCGCGTCGATCCACTTTGACGTGTCGTTGAGGTTATAGCTTGACACGAGTATCGAGTTGGTCACCGTGTAGCCCGTCAGGTTCTGCACGTTCCCCCGCGGGGAATATTCGTAGACGGGGTTTATGTTAAAGTCTGATGTGCTCGTCTCGTTCCTCTTGACCCCTGCCGCTTCAAGAGCGTCAAGGACCGCGTTCGTGGTCCCGGCATTCACGTCCAGAGCCGCCTTGGCCGTGTCTTTCACGGTGTCGACTGCGAAAGCCAGCTGGACTTTGTTGGGCTGCGCCTTTGCAGTTGCCGCGCCTGAAACCGATAGCGTCCGTTCCGTAGACTTGCTGGCGCCGGCGATCACCTCTGCAGGGTCTGCCGCAGAGACCTGGGCAGACGCTTCACTGCTTGCCAGGTTGCCGGCTGCAATAGCTGCTGCGATAAAGCCAGCGACCAGGACGGCCGCTGCCAAAAGAACTTTGTAGTGTCTTGTACTTTCCATGTTCCGGAAACTGGTTGCTGTTCATAAATAATTTTGCCCAAACGGCCTTTGCGTACCCTTTAAAGTGTAAAGTGCCGATAAAGGCCGTTGGACGAAATCCATGACGCATACGAGCCAAAGCACGAGACCGTGCTCGTGATGCAGGGAGGTGGCTCGCTTGGCGCGTACGAGTGCGGCGTCTACAAGGCGCTTGAAAAGCACGGCATAAAATTTGACATCGTCGCGGGGACGTCGATAGGGGCGATAAACGCCGGCATCATAGCAGGCTCGAAAAACCCTGCGCGGGACCTTGAAGATTTCTGGCTCTCTGCAGCCGAGTTTGCGACTCCAAGCATGCTTTCAGACGAGATGCGCGGCATAGTGGCTTCCACGTACAGCGCAATGTTTGGCAATTCGCAGATCTTTGCGCCCACATGGCACTGGCCTGTCGCAGGCAACCCTGTCTACAATTCGCCGTACCTTTATGATCTGGAGCCCCTCAAAAAGACGCTCATAAAGTACGTCGACTTTGACAGGCTGTCGCCGGGGCATACGCCGCGGCTCATAGTCTCTGCGACTGACATACAGACAAGCGATTCTGTAGTGTTTGACAGCCACCGGGAAAAGATAACGGCAGACCAGCTTGCGGCGTGCGCCGGCTTTCCCTTTTACGGCATATCCTGGACAAAGGTGGACGACCGCTATCTCTGGGACGGGAGCCTGTTGAGCAACACGCCTCTGCGCGAAGTCATCAACGAATCGCCCCGGAATCACAAGCACGTCTACATCGTCAGCCTGTTCCCAAAAAACCAAGACGCGCTGCCAAAGAACCTCGCCGACTCGTGGCACAGGGCGCGGGACATCATGCACAACGACAAGACCGACCACAGCATCCACATGTCAAAGCTGATAAAGCGCTACCTGACGGTGATGCGAGAGATGCACGACATGCTCAACAACGTCAAACTCGACGAAAAGATGGCAGGCCGGCTCCTGAAAGTCGAGCGGGAATACCACAAGCTGGCAACCGCAAGGGGCGCGATAATCGAGCGCGTCGTGAAAATAGAGCGCAAGGAAGACACGCACTATATCTTTGAAGATGCCGACTTTTCCATCGCCACGATAAAAAAGCTGATCCAGCAGGGCGAGCAGGATGCCGAGAAGGCCATAAAGGTATGACTGGAAGCCGTCTTGTAAATGGCCGGTATGCAAGGTTAATCAGATGCAGTCGTAGAGAAAAAGCTCATCGCGCATTTTCCCGCCGCACTGTACCGCGCTGCGCCTGCCTGTAGTATTAAAGAACAATTATTTTGCCATGTTTCCACTGGAAACGCGCGCTAGGGGGTAGAAGGGTGCGGGGGCGGGTTACATTTGCCTTTGCTAACCTTCCTGCTTCCAGTCGCGCCTGTAAGTCTCGTCTTTCATCTTTTGGCCCTTGAACATGTGGAAATACGCCTGCCTGGCGCTGCTCTGCCTTTCAACCTCTGCCTGCATCCACAGGTTTTCAAACATCGAGTAATAGGTAAACACGGTCGACTCGCTGTTGGAATGCGTCGCAAGCCCCGTCGCCTCGGCAAAATCCTTCTTGGCGTCGTCGTTGACCTCTATCGCCAGGGAAAAGCTCTGGTCGATGACAAACGTGGTTATCTTGGTCCTGAGCGACTGGCGGATAAAGCTGACGTTGATGCTGTCGTGCTTTTGCTTGGTCTTTTGCTTGGACGCGTCCTTCATATTTTCGTCGTCCACCTTGATGAGCACCTTTACGCTCACCCCGCTGTCGCTTGCCATGCCCAGAAGGTCAAGCAGGCCGTCGCTCTCTGCCCTGTAAAAAGAGTTGATGGTGGAAAAGAGCACCAGGATCTCAAACGCGGCAGAGCGCACAAGTTTTGTCGCCAGCCCAAGGATCTCTGCCGGGTCGCGGACGGTTTCAATGTATTCGGCCTGGGTGCCCCTCTCTATCTCTTTGACCTTGTCCTTTGCAGGAATCGCCCTGTCAAGCAGGCTGTCAAACAGGAACTGCTGCATCCTGACAAACGGCTCGTGCGCGCTGTAGAGCGCCCTGCGCTTTGCTCCCTCCAGGTAGCAGAGGTATTCCGACCCGTCTGCTATGCAAAAGCTTCCCGCAACCCCGTCCGCGTGGTGCAGGTCGGAGCGCCTCATCAGCTGCTTTGCGGCGTCCAAATTTTCATTCGTGATGTTGGCTATGATGCGCAGCTGCCTGCCCCTTTTCCTTTCAAGGCCCGCAAGGAATCCTGCCAGCTCTGCAGCTTCCAGAGGGCCGAGGTAGCAGTCAAGCCTCGAAGCGCCTGCAAAGCGTGCCAGCAGCTCCCTGGCGCGCTGGGCGCCTGCCAGCTGGAAAATCTCGTCGCCGTTCAAAGCCCGATCGACTGATCAAAAGGCCTCACTTGTAATTAAGAGTCATGGCAGGAAATCTTATATGCATTCTCTCAATCTATACTCTGATGCCCGTATTCCTCGACGTCCACAAGGTGCCGTTCAGCGAAGCAAACCTCAAGGAGCTGTGCATGTCGCCGTCAGACGAGTTTGGAGTCAGCCATGTCAACCTCTTTTACAACAAGGACGCAAACGTCTGCTTCTGCCTCCTTGAAGGCCCGGACATGGACGCAATCGAAAAGCACCATGCCAAGGTCAACATAAAGTGCGAGTGGATAACCGAAGTGGCGCTTGCCCGGGACTTTAAATCCCTCCCCCAGGTCAAGTAGAGGCGGCGATGCTGCCCATCTTGCCGGCCCTATAGTCTTCAATCGCCTGGTGCACCTCTTCTCTGGTGTTCATCACAAAGGGGCCATAGCGCGCAACCGGCTCGTTTAGGGGGACGCCGCCTATCAAGAGCACGCTCAGCGCCGTTTTGGCTTTGATTTCTACCGCGTCTCCTTCCGTGCCAAACATGACCATCTGGCCGCGCCTTGCCTCCTTGCCGCCAAACGCCCCTTCGCCCTCTACCACGTACGCAAAGACGTTGTAGCCTGGGGGCACGGGCTGCGAAACGCTGGCCCCTTTATCGAGCGTAAAGTGCAGGTACATGATGGGGGTGCGGGTGTCGACGGCCGCCTTTGCACCGAGCGACTCGCCTGCTATCACGCGCACCCTTGCGCCGCTCTTTGTCGCCGACGGCATCTTGCTCGCCGGCACGTCCTGGTACCTGGGGGGCATCATCTTGTCCTTCTTTGGCAGGTTGACCCACAGCTGAAAGCCGTGAAGCTTGCCGCCTGCCCTTGCAAACTCTTTCTCAGGCATCTCCGAGTGCACGACGCCGGCGCCGGCAGTCATCCACTGCACGTCGCCGGGATGGAGCCTGCCCGCGTTGCCCTGCGAGTCTTTGTGCTCAAAACTGCCCTCCAGCAGGTAAGTCACGGTCTCAAACCCGCGGTGGGGGTGGTCGGGCGCGCCCTTGGCCTCTCCAGGCGCCAGTTCCATGGGGCCCATCTCATCCAGGAGCAGGAACGGGTCGAAAAAATTGAGCGCATTTGTGGGAAACGGCCGGTGCACCAGGAACCCTTCGCCTTCCATGGTCTCCGTTGCATTTACAATCTTGCTGACTGTGCGATTCATAGGCTATAATGCAACACCGCATATTTAAGACCAGTAGTAATAACTGACCAAGTATGTTATGGGTACCTAATCTGGTAAGCCGTTGCTGACTGGAACCGCAGAACGCTTATAAAAAAGGACTCTTCCAATACCGACGCTATTGGCACACTCTTCTTTTAGGGTCCAGGCGCACAAGTTCAGCCCGGACAACATCCAGACGACCCTCGTTTGCTCAAAGTGCGACGAAGTATTCCAAAAAGAGTTCCCGCTCGACCTTGAGGGCCAGACGACCGAGTTCAAGTGCCCGGTATGCGGCGTCCCCGGCGAAGTGGACCTCCCCTACAAGAGCGCGGACGAGCGCGAGAAACTCGAAGAAGAGTTTGAAGAGGCAGAGGAAGAAGAGTCCGGCGAAGAGGCCGAAGATGAGTACTAGCTCTTTTTGCCCAGCTTTCCAAGTTGCGCCAGCAACGCAGCCAATTGTATTTCCGGGTGCGCGCCTGACGCGAGCCTGTAGTCGTATTCTGCCATTATCGCCGCTAACTCGCCTGGCTGCTCTATCTTCATTTCGTACGCTT
>NZ_JBOGQF010000090.1:0-7564 GCF_050748925.1 Nitrososphaera sp. | reverse complement strand
GAGTAAGGCGGGCCCGGTGGGCTTCGATCCCACGACTTCCGGCTGTCTTCAACGGAGTTTAGAAGGCAGGCGCTCTATCCATGCTGAGCTACGAGCCCGCGGCCTATAGCCGGCATGAAAAAGGCGACCGCGCCCTGTATAAAATGTTTTTTAGAATAATTGGAATTCCTGCAGTCGGGCACCTGTCGAATGGCCCTCTCAGCTGATACTACAAACAATCTGCAATTGCAGAACCGCCAGATATTTGCAATTATATTATAAATTTTACAATATAACTCTTCTACCAGTGTATTTCCTAGGCCAAGAAACTATAATAGTTAGTCAGTGCTGTCCTAATGTTGCCAATAATTAAGGAGACACAATAATGACGAATGAAACAAATAGCAGCCAGCCGGGCATTTCGCCTGACCAGGTTAACAAGATGTTTGACGCGTGGGGAGAGGTGCTAAAGATGCCCACGATAGGCCCGATGTACGCCTTTTCCAAGGACTTTTCCTCCTATGCCAACGAGTTTGTCGCCCTTGGCAAGGTGATGGCAGACATGAAGACCCACCTCGACAGGTACTGGGAGCTTGTAAACGCCGCCTATGCAAAAGCGTCCGCAGAGACCGCGCGCAACGCGCCAAAGCAGTACATGGTAAAGGAAGACTTTGACAATTACCGAAAAGCGATGATAGAGGCTTTCGAGAACGCCTTCACGGGCCTGTTTGCGTCGGCCGAGTTCTCGGCGACGTACGGCAAGCTGTTCAGCGCGCAGCTGGACATGTCAAGGGCGCTGCAGGGCATAACTGAGAGGAACTTTAAGGCTTTGAACCTGCCCACGAGGGGCGAGCTGGACGAGATACTGAAGGACATACATGAACTGAAAAGGGAGGTCCGCAACCTGAAAAAGGAGACCAGGCCGTGACCCACCAGGAGACCGTCCCTTCAAAGACAGACGAGCAGCCAGCGGCGCCAGGCGTCCCTGCGCCGAGCGCGCCGGCCAAGCCGAGGGAGGACCCCGTAAAAGACGCCCAGGAAAACTATCGCAAGCTGGAAAAGACGAGGTCGGTCCTGCACGGGGCGGGCAACGTACAGGTCGGGCAGACGCCCCACGAAGTCGTGGCAGAGACTAGGGCGTACAGGCTGTTGCACTACCAGCCGGTCGTCAGCAAGACGGCCAAGACTCCCATTCTCACGGTTTATGCATTAATCAACAAGTCATACGTGCTTGACCTGCAGCCGGACAAGAGCTGGATACGCAGCCTCCTGAGCCAGGGCTTTGACGTCTACCTCATCGACTGGAAGGACGCAGGCGCGGTGGACAAGTACGTCGCGATTGAAGATTACGTAAACGGCTACATCGACGACTGCGTCGACATCGTTCTGAAAAAGAACAATGTGGACAAGCTGACGCTGCATGGCTATTGCATGGGCGCGACGATGTCGATAATGTATACCGCACTCCACCAGGAAAAGGTGCGCAACCTGGCCGTGCTTGCGCCGGTCATCGACGGCGAGCGCGACTCGACGGTAATCGGCAACATGGCCAAGAACATGGACGTGGAAAAGATGCGCGACACCGTAGGCAACCTGCCACCAGAGCAGCTGTATGCGTGCTATTCGGCGCTCAAGCCGTTCAAGCAAGGAGTTGCCAAGTATTTCAACCTGGTGCAAAACATCGACAACGACTCGTTTGTCGGCAACTTTTTGCGCATAGAAAAGTGGCTCTATGACACGCCGCCCATAGCGGGCGAGACATTCAGGCAGTGGATAGTCGACATCTACCAAAAGAACCTGTTTGCCAAAAACGAGCTCGTGCTGGGCGACGACGTCATCGACCTGTCCAAGATAAACGTCCCGGTGCTCAACATCGTGGCAGACGAGGACCACCTGGTGTCGCCGGAGTGCAGCACGCCGCTCAACGACATGGTGTCAAGCACAGACAAGCGCCTGATGCGCTTCCACACCGGCCACGTGGGCCTGATAGCGAGCTCGTACTCGCAGAACAACGTCCTGCCAAAGGTCGGCCAGTGGCTCAAGGAACGCTCGCAATAGAAGCAGATTCGAAAAGAGTAAAGTAATGTTCCGGGCCATTACTGTCGTGGAAGAAGACCATCGCAACCTGACGAAAAGCGAGCACATCCTGAAGCACCTCGGAGCACGCAAGATCGAGTTCATCGGGACTGCTGTGATATGCGCCATCTTTGCCGTCAGCTTTGCGCACCTTGAATACTATTACATCAAGGACCCCGCGCTCCAGATAACGGACGGCAGGGTCGAAGTCGTCGAGACGAACGGGAACAGGAGCAGAGAGACAGAGCCCATCATCGGCAACATGTACCAGTACCACCTTTTCCCCATGCTGTTCATATTCGTGCTCATCAGCTTTTCCGCGCTGTGGGACGACATGTCGTTCAAGCTGCTGGGCAGGCACAAGAGGAGAAAGGCGTTTTTCATGGGCGCCGCCAACCTGATAGCCGCGATATTGATAGAGGATTTTGCGTGGTTTGCAAACAGGGCGCTGGTGCCGCTTGCAAGCGACCCAAAGGGCGGCCTGCTGATGCAGCTCTCCGACTGGACGTCGATCCATATCGGCGCAATAGACCTGGGCATCTTTGTCATACCGGTCTGGTACGTAATCGCGGTCGCGATTGCGGCAAGTGGCTATTACTTTGCGTTCAGAAAGCACAACAAGGTCGACTAGCGCGAGTTAATTAGGGATGGGAGAGAAAGAGCGGCATGGCAAACGAAATGTCAGAAATAATGCCGCTATTGCATGACAAGAACTTTGTATTCGTCGCGACCATCATGGAAGACGGGTCGCCCCAGATCACCCCGACGTGGGTCGACGTCGAGCAGGACGGCACGGTGCTCGTCAACACCGCGATGGGCAGGGTCAAGCAAAAGAACGTGACACGGGACCCGCGCATAGCAGTGTCTGTCATCGACAAGAACAACCCGTACCACATGGCAAGCATACGCGGCAAGGTAGTCGAGCAGACCAGGCAGGGCGCCGACGAGCACATTGACAAGATGGCCAAAAAGTACCTTGGCATGGACAGGTACCCAGGCCGCAGCCCTGGTGAGGAGCGCGTCATCCTCAGGATAAAGCCGGAGAAGGTGGCGCACACAAAACCGCGCTAGTCAGAGCTCGTTTATTACGCTGACGCGGCATACTGGAATTAGACTTGGGTGTCCGTAGCAAGATGCTGGTTCTGGCCGCATACACCTTTTTTGCTATCGTATCCTACATTGTAGTGTGGAATACTGAAAATCCGATAAACGATGCAATGCAGGCCTTTTTCGAGCGGTCGTCGCTAATCGAAAGAGTCGAAGACTGTCGCAAGTATGCGACAGCCATGGTGGAGGAATGCGTGGGCTGGGCCAACAAGACAATGCAGTATTACCTTGCAAGCGTCGCGATGGCGATTTCGTTGCCTTTTACGTTTATTTTTGCCAGGGTTGCGCTGCCAAAAATTGTCACCTGATCCTGCCATTATGTGACGCACAGAGTTTAAATTACAAGTCAGCCGAGTTAGGCTTGCCTAATATCTTATGCAAAGGCGTATCAGGGTTGGCATCGACGTAGGGGGCACTTTCACCAAGGCAGTCGCCATCGACATGGCCAAAGGAGGCATTGTAGGCAAGGTGACTGTGCCCACGACGCACTCTTCAAGCGAGGGCGTCTCTACAGGCATCGTCCAGGCGCTAAAGACCCTGATGCTAAAGCACTCTATCCAGAATTCTGAAATCGAGCTGATCTCCCACAGCACCACCCAGGCCGTAAACGCGCTGCTCGAAGGCGACACCGCCAAGGTCGGCATTGTCGGCATGGGCGTCGGGCTTGAAAAATCAAACGTCATCAAACGGACGAATGTCAAAGATGTCGAATTGGCGCCAAACAAGTATCTCCACACGTGCTACCGCTTTTTAGACACGTCAAAGTACCTGGAGGACAGGCAGGTAAAAGACGCGATTTCCGAGCTAAAGCAGGAAGGCGCAGAGGTGATCGTGGTCAGCGAAGCATATGGCGTCGACGACCCCAGCAACGAGCAGTTTGTCATGCAAAAGTCCGACATGCCGGCGACTGCAGGCCACGAGCTCACCGGCATCTATGGCCTGGAGATACGTACCCTCACGGCGGCCATCAACGCAGGCATCCTGCCAAAGGCAACCGCTACGGCAAGGTTTGTCGAGTCTGCCGTGCGCAATGAAGGCATAGCCGCGCCCGTCCTCATCATGAAAGGCGACGGGGGCGTCACCAGCATGGCGACCTTCCAGAGCAAGCCCATAATTACGGTCCTGTCGGGGCCGGCGGCAAGCGTGGCAGGTGCGCTCTTGCACCTGCGCGTCATCGACGGGGTGTTTGTAGAGGTGGGCGGCACGTCCACCAACGTCTGCGTCATCAAAGACGGCAGGCCAGAGGTCCGCTACGTCACGATAATGCAGCACCCGACCTGCATCCGCTCACTTGATGTCAGGGTGGCAGGCGTCGCAGGAGGCTCGCTTGTCAGGTGGTCAGGGCGCAAGATAACAGACGTGGGCCCGAGGTCGGCGCACATCGCCGGCCTGCCCTACTCGTGCTATGCTTCGCCTGAAGAGCTGGAAGGCGGCCAGATAATCACGTTCAGCCCAAAGGAAGGCGACCCGATAGACTATGTCGCCATCGAGGCAGGCGGCAGGCGCTTTGCGATAACAAACACGTGCGCAGCCAACGCCCTAGGCGTCGTGCCGGAAGGCGACTATGCTAGGGCAAATGCAGAATCTGCAAAGGCCGCCCTGACGATACTTGCGAGCAGGCTCGGCACGACTATGGAGCAGGCGGCGGCCATGATACTTGACGTCTCTTCAAAAAAAGTGCTGGAGATAATCGAGCCCATGATAAAAGAGTACAAGCTGAGGCGCGACCGGATAGTCTTTGTAGGGGGCGGGGGCGGCGCGTCGGTGCTCGTGCCATACGTCGCGGCCAAGATGCAGCTGAAGGCAAGGATAGCCGAGCACGCCGAAGTGATCTCGTCCATAGGCGTCGCGGCGGCCATGATCCACGAAGAGGCCGAAAAAACAATCAACGACCCAAAGCCGGACGACATCTCCGCCCTTGCAGAGGAGGTGAAAAGGACTGCCCTTGAGCGCGGAGCACTCGCCGAGTCGATAACCATCCAGTCAGAGTACGTCAGCGAGCGATCGCTTTTGCGCGTGACTGCGATGGGCAACGTGTCGCTTGACATCGGGACCGCGAACGCGCAAGAGATCAACGACAGCGACGCGCACGTCCTTGCCTGCGAGCTTTTCGGCGTCAACGAAGGAGTCCAGCGGATATTTGACATGAAGAACTACCACATCTTTGCCTGCGAGATGAGCAAGAAAAAGCTCTTTTTGAAGTCGAAAAAGCAGCCGGTGCTCGTGCTTGACAGGTATGGCAGGGTCAGGCTTTCAGTCGACAACGCCGCGATATTCAACGGCGCGCCCGACGACGTGGCAGACAGGGTCGACGATTTTTTGCACGAGCACAAGGACGGCGGCAACGACCTCGCCCCGCAGGTGCACATCCTCGACGGGGTAAAGCTGATGGACTTTTCAAGCCTCACGGCGCCCGAGCACGTTTCAAAGGCGGTGCGAGACGAGCTGAAAAAGGCGGCTGCCAAGGATGTGGCTGCAATCATAAGGCTGAGATAGATTGCAGGCATTCAACTGCCCCGACGGAATAGCGCAGTGCGCCGCCATCGTGAAAAAGGGCGGGGTGATAGTATTTCCCACCGACACGGTATACGGCATCGGGTGCGACCCATTTGACGACGCGGCAGTCGGCAGGATATTTTCCATAAAGGGCAGGAGCGAAGACAAGCCGCTGCCGGTGCTCGTCAGCGACGTCGACGCGGCGGCAGAGCTGGTAGACCTTGGAAAGACAGGCAGGCTGCTTGCGTCCAGGTTCTGGCCCGGCGCGCTTACGCTGGTCGCTCCGCTTGTCGACAGGCGGATATCCGGCAAGGTCACCGCCGGCAGGGATAGCCTTGCAGTGCGCGTGCCGGCAAACGACTGCATCCTTGCGCTGCTGAAGGAATGCAGGTACATCGTGGGCACGAGTGCCAACCTGTCAGGAGAAAAGCCGTGCAAGACTGCGCAGCAGGTGATGGAATCGCGCCTTGAAGATCATGACGCGCTGCTGGCCGACAGCAGGGCGCTCATCGGCACCGCGTCAACCATCGTCGACATTACTAGACCAAAACCCACAATAGCCCGGCAGGGCGCCATAGCGGCGAGCGAGATCAATGCAATCCTCGGGCTTTAGTAGAAATGAACGATTTTAACCTCATCGTCTCGACATTCCGCTTCAGGGAAGAGGACGCGGCAGACGAGACGCTCGACCTTCTGGACGTGTTTGGCGACCCGGATGCAGAGGCCGAGATAACCGACGTCACTGGGCTGATACTTGCCAGGACTGCCATGAACCCTATTGCGGTGGTTGAAAAGCTAAAGGAAGTGGTGGCGTCAGAGCCGTGGGAGGTGCGCTACGTCCTCAGGGTCCTCCCCATTGAAAAAATAGTGGCCCCCGAGCTGGAAGACATACAGGGGGCAGCAGGCGAGCTTGCGGCGGCAAGGATAGGGCAGGACGAGTCGTTCAGGGTCACGGTCGAAAAGAGGCACAGCCACCTCCACTCTGCTGAAATAATCGACTACGTCGCAGAGGCGGTCAAGAGAAAGGTCAACCTTGAAAACCCGGACTGGGTGGTCCTCGTCGAGATAATAGGCAAGCACGCCGGCATATCAGTAGTCAGGCCCGGGCAGGTTTTCAGCTCTGTCGTTGAAAAGCGCGGCCCCTAGCCCTTTACCAGGATGGCGGCGCGCTCTAGCAAATAGTCGAGCGTTATTTTATCGACGCCCAGCGCCTTTGACATTTTGGCCGCCTTTTCCTTGCTTGGCATCAGGACAGAATCGTCAAGCCCGCCCAGCTGCTCGCCAAGTTTACGGATTGCGCCCGCGTCTTTGGAAAAGGCGATAAAGCATCCAGGCCTGCCGGCCTTTAGCCCGGCTTTTTTGAGCGCGTCAGAGATCTGGTCGGTGCAGGCAAGGCGCAGCAGGACCTCTGTTTCTATCCTGCCGGCTATCATCACCTTGCGCGAAAAAGCCTCAAAGGCTATCTGGAGCACGCCAAGCACGTGGTCAACGCCGTACACCGCCTGCGCATCGGCGGCCTGCAGGTAGACGCCAGGGTTGTCTGCGCGCAGCCGGTCAAGCAATTTTCCGGCGTCGCCGGATATATCCCGGACGCCGGCGACAAGCACGGTCCACCCGCTAGCCGCCATGCACCACGGTCACCACGGTCACGGTGTCGCCGCCGCTTACGACGGTGGCCGGGCCGGCGAGGGCGGCCGAGTCTACCCCGTTCACTGCAATGATGAGGTTGCCCGGCTCCAGCAGCCGGGGCTCAGCCGACATGCCCTGCAAGAACTTCAAAATGTCAGAAACGGCGGATTGCTGCCGGTCAAGATCTATTACGGTCTTGCCGACTGCCTTTTTGGCCCCACCGAGGAGCCTTATGGTTATCATTCTTCGGCCGATTCTTCTTCCGTATCGTCTGTCT
>NZ_JBOGQF010000089.1:0-7682 GCF_050748925.1 Nitrososphaera sp. | reverse complement strand
GGGCGGCTCGACCTCGCTCACCCTCATGCTGTACATCGTAAATTCAAAGTTCTTCCACTCTTTCTTTCCTTCCGGGTCGGATATGTAGTAGCGCACGACGTCGCCGGAGGATTCCGAAGTGCCGTCACCCCTTATGGAAAGGGTATTTGAGGCGCCCCGCACCTGGAAATACGGATCTTTCGGGTCGACCTGGGTAGACGTCAGCGTCCTTGCAGAAATGAGCCAGCTCCTGCTGTCCCAGTGCTGGCCTCCGGTGTCAGGAGGGTACAGGCGCGTGATGCCAAATGTGTCATAGGGAGAGTGCATTTCCAGAAATACTGCGATTGGCCCCGACAAGGCGGCGGCAATAGTTATTGCAGCAGCCAATCCGATTATTATCGCCCGGTGCGCAAGGACCGTCTTCCGCAAGCCGGCCACAGCTTGCGGCATGCAGGCGATTGCCCGCCGCAGGATAGCGACCTTTGAAAGAATAATCGAGGCCGTCCGGAGAATGAGCCTGACTATCATGGCGTCAAGACCACAAAGAAACCCTTTGCTCATAAGCATTCAGAAAAAAGAAACTGTTACCCTGTACTAGGTTTCATAGTACCAGTCCCCTGCCATGTCCCTGCTTGTGCTGTTTGTGTACGAGCCGCTTGTCTTGCGTGCCACGTAATAGGTGCTGGTGCCGTTGAAAGCGTCCACGGCAGACCTCTTGACGCTCACCACGTCGGATAGCGATCCGGTCCCGTACCACTCGACAAGGACAGCGTCATTGGCCTGGAGTATGTATGCAGAGGAAGCGGTCACTACGAACGTCTGATCAACTGCCGTCAGGGCAGAGGCGTCTATCGTGCCAATCTCCTTGGCGATTGCGCCGCTGGAATTTCGGATGCGGACAAATATCGTCCCTGTCGTGGTGCCCGATTTTTTGAGTATGACTGAGACCCTCTTTATGGCAGAGCCTATCAGCGACGATGACGAGATCATTTTCTCTCCAATGCCGGTGGTATCGCTTGAGGCCCCCGTTGAGGACATTGTGCCATAGCTGTTGCTGCCTGCGACAGAGTAAATGTTGACAAAGTTGCCCGACGTTGTGACCTCTATAGTGATATTGATGGTAGGGGCGTCTGCAATGTTTCCCGCGTTGTCCTTTGCCCTTGCAGCTATCGTGTGAGGCCCGGCGGTAAGCACCGGGGTGGTAAACGACCACGAATCTGTGCCGGTCGCGGCAGAGAAGGGGCCGGCATCGACACTTACCTCCACCACCTGAAGGCCGCTTTCGGCATCAGACGCCGTTCCCGTGACCGTCACGGGAAATCCCGGCGCGGCGCCTGTAAGAATTTCGTCGGCGACAGGCGCAACAACGCTTATCGTGGGAAGGGTGGTGTCAAGCGGCGTCGAACTTTCATAGTACCAGTCTCCCGCAAGATCCCTTGTGGAATGATTCGTGTATGACCCATTTGCATTTCGCGTTACAAAATAGGTGTTGGCGCCGTCGAAAGCTTCGACGTTATGCCTCTTGACGCTGACCACGTCCGCGGCAGAGCCGGTTCCAGCCCATTCGACAAGCACCTTGTCATTGGCCTGGAGTATGTATGTCGATGAGGCGGTAAGCTCGAATCTCTGGTCAGCGGCAGTCAGAAGGGAGGCATCTACTGTCCCGATCTCTTTGACTATCACATCACTTGAATTTCTTATGCGGACGTTTATGGTCCCGGTGGTATTGCCGGATTTCTTTAGTATAACTGCAACCCTCTTTACGGCCGTCCCTACCAGCGACGACGCAGGCGATATCTTTTCTCCGGCGCCTGAACTTCCTGTGGAAAATATTGTGCCATAGCTGTTCTGGCCTGCAACCGAATAGACGTTGACAAACGTTCCTCCTGTCGTGATCTCTATCGTAAAGCTTCTAATGGCAATGTCCGAGGTGTTGCCAGCAACGTCTCTGGCCCTTGCGTTTACCGTGTGCAGCCCTTCCGTGAGCGGCGCAGTGGTAAACGACCACGGATCTGTGCCGGTCGCGGCAGAGAAGGGGCCGGCATCGACACTTACCTCCACCACCTGAAGGCCGCTTCCAACGTCCGCAGCAGTTCCGGTCACGTCGACTGCAAATGAAGGCGCGGGGCCCGAGAGGACTTCATCGACGGCAGGAGTGAGTATGGTTATGGTAGGGATTGTGGTATCTGGCGGTGGCATAAACCCGGGTATCTTGATCGCCTGCGCAACCGACGGGATTCCCTGTTTCAGGATAAAGATGTAGTAGTAGCCCGGCGGTGCGATGTTGGCGCTGATCGGGGCCGAGACGACGACCTCTGTTGCAGTCTTGCTCTGGATCTGCAGCCAGACGAGCCTCTGGTCGGAGTTGTAGGCGTGCGTTTCAGTGCCCACGGTGACAAGCGACACGGCATCAATGTCCAGGCCGTCAGGTGTGGGGACGGTAATGGTCCCCCCATAGGGGCCCATCACAGGGGCTCCAGAGATCGTGGGCCGTGTTGCCGAATAATAAGAGGGGACAAAATATTCTACTTGAAGTTCTCTTGACGTCTTTGAATACGTAGTCCCCGCAGCCCAGACCCTGCCGTCAGCGAGCAAGAGCGCCGACGAATGATACTGCCTTGGGACCGTCATGGCAGGAAGAGTCGTCCACGCTTCGGTTACCGGATCAAACAGCTCGGCTTCCATAATCCTGGTTGCAAACGAGTTTTGAAAAGTCGTCCCGCCTATGACGAGTATCTTCCCATCAGGCATTATGACAGGGATCGGGTGTTTTCTGCCAAATTGCGAAGGGCTCGTAAACCGCGACTGGAGCGCGGTGCCGCTGGGCGTAAGGATTTCAGCGGTATTTGTTGCAAAATCGTCGGCAGTGGCCGTTCCGCCAAATATCAAAATGCTGCCTGTTTCCGCAGCCGTGTTTTGCAGCGGGAGGAGAACAGAGCTGCCGTATCCCCTTGTTGATCCAAAAAGCATGTTTCCTGCAAAATTCCAATCGCCTGTCGCTGGATTGAATGTCCTCATCGTCTTTGACTGTCCGCAAACTGCGACGAGGCCATTTGGCATCAGGTGCATGCGAGGATAAAGAAGGACGTTGTCAGCAACGCCAGGGCCGTAGCAGGGCTGGCCTGCCCCTGGCATTATTGCCGGATCCTCGCCTTCGCCTACGCAATAGGTTACCGTCGAGCCGGGATCGTACACTATGCTCCACGTTTCAGTGGCAGGATCAAACATCTCTGCGAGCCTGTTTTGAATGCCGTATTCGTCATACCCTCCCACGACGAGCACCCTGCCGTCTGGAAGCGGCACTTGGGTGGGGTACCACCTGCCGTGGCTCATCGATGCTATCTTTCTGAGGCTGTTTGAAGCTGTGTCGTATATCCATGCGGCATTGAGGCCCAGCCACTTGCCGTTTGCAGACCTGTTGTTGTACGTGAGCGTGCCCCCCGTCAGCAGGATATTTCCATCTGGAAGCGGGCTGTGGCTGCAGCAAAACAGGTCTTCGTTGATGTTGGACAAGGGTTGAGCGGTATCGGCAACGGGATCGTATATCCCCTGCTCGAATGGCCCGAGCTCGTTCTGACCATAGAATCCGGAACCTGCGACGTAAAGTATCTTGCCGTTGTAAAGGGAAGCCGCGTGTACCGCAGCTGCATGCGTCTGCCCGCCAAGCTGCCATCCCCCATAAGCCTGAGCGGATGCGCGGTTTGCCGATTTGCCGTCCTTTAGAAATGTGGTAAACCCCAGACTCCCAAGCGCCAATCCTGCCCCCGCGGCTCCGATGATCTTGAGAAAGTCACGGCGCGAAATTCTTTCAGTCATGAGGTGGACAGCGACCGATAGCCGTTGTAATTATAAAAGTATGTTTGACTCTATAACCTATCCACATGGTATTTATCAATCAGATCTCTGTGATTTGTGGGAACAAACTTCATTTCTAGTTATTTGATCTAGGCAAATTCTTTTATCTTTCGCGGCTAACTCAAATCATATGCCAAGCCTGAAGGTGCCCTCGATTTTTCTGCTGGCAGCCATCGCCGCGGTTATTTCGAGTATTGTCCTGGCAAGCGCACTTGCAGGAGGCAGTCCAATCGCCCCGCAGGCGCAGGTCGCCACAGCTGCCAGCTTGCCTTTCCCGGTAGATATCCATACCGAGCCAAAGGTAAAGACGGGAGATGCGACGCTCAGCTCGCCGTATTTCAGGCTGGAGACTCACTGGATGGATAATTTTGGCGAGAGGCATTGCGAGGAGTGCACAATGGTAGAGTACATCCCAGGGCAGAAAGGATTCGCAGCGGCTGCGTATCTGTCGGACAAGCTCTATGATTTCAAGGGGGCGAAAAGAGTAGTGTTCTTTGCCATGGGAGAGGGAGGAGGAGAAAAAGTCACCTTTAGTTTTGCAGGAAAAGACATGCCGGCAGACTCTAAAGTGCCTGCTGACAAGATTTTTGAAAAACGGCAATTTGCGGTAAAGGCAAAGGAAGTCACATTAGAGAACGACTGGCAGAGGTTTGAAGTCTCCCTCGAAGGGGCAGACCTTGACAACGTAAAGTATCCTTTTGCATTCCAATTGACTCCCACCAAGGATGTCTCCAAAGTCAGATTCTACCTCAACGGAGTGACCTTTGATACGGAACCTGCAAGCAGGCCGCTGCCGGTTGAAAAATTGCCTACCAGCCAATGATTCGGTTCTACATTAGAACAAAGATAATCCAGTAATTTCCTTGAGGAATGTTGTTTCTGCCCTGTCGCTGGCCTCACGGCCTCTCATCCCATAACGATTTCTTCAAAGTACCGTACGACTGTTATTTCAGAAAAATCCGGAACCGAGATCTCGTTGCCCCGGACCATGTCGACTATCATCGCAGGCAGGTTGGCTCCTGCGAGGGCAGAAAATATCGTCCCTCCGCCCATCCGCGGGTTTATCTCTACAAGCTTTAGCTCTTTTTCCCGCGACTCTTTCATCTGTATGCAGCAGGGACCCCTTATCCCGACGGCCTCGGCAATCTTTTTGCACTCGTTCTGGAGCGCCGGGTGATGCACCACCTTGCCCTTGGTCGAGATGCCTTCCTTTGTCTCCAGCCTTATCCGGGGGACCGCCAGCAGCGCCTTTTTGTCCAGGTCGGAGAGCACGTCCACCGTGTATTCTATCCCGGGCAGGAATTCCTGAAATATCATTTCCTTGAACTTGGCGTCCACGTACCTTAGGCTGGCCTCGTCTTCGATCTTTATCACGTCGCGGCTCCCCTTTCCAAACTGGGGCTTGGCAATCACCGGGAAGTCTTTGACTTTTTTCGGGTCGGTCGTCGTAAACGGCAGGTTGAACCTGCTTGCCAGAAAGTTGAACGTCCTGAGTTTGTCGCGGCATGTTTCAAGGTTCTCTGGATCGCTGACGACCGGCACCGCGCCCAGGCCTTTCAGCCTGTCCCTGTACTTGCTGTAAGGGTAGATGTCGTGCCCTGATGACGGCATCAAGATGTCGACCCTGTTATCCTGCACGACCTCGCAGAGCTTGCCGATAAACTCCTCCTCGCGTGCGGCAAGTGGTATGACTGCATGGTCCGGCGTCATGCGGAATCCCGGTGACAGCGGGTCGGAATCGGTTGCAACGATTTTTCCGCCGAATTTTGCCATCCTTAAAGACTTGATGGTGTTGATTCCGGCAGGCGCAGACGCTCCGGGCACAAGGACACTCTTTACCTCTCTCATTCTAGCGTAATGCGATAAGACTTGTAGATCAGCTTTGCCATCAATTATCGGCCAAAAATAACCCAAAAAAAGCAGTTTTTGGCCCATTTTAGCGGGCGCGTCTCTGGATCAGGGCGCGGTTCAAGGGCGCGTGCTTATCTACCGATCCGCCCTCATCATTATCCCTTGAACATTCTTGAAGATTACCACGTCCATTGCAGCTACAACGACCACTCTGCCCCCGACCTGACCGTCAAAAACGTACTTAGGCGCGCAGAGGAGATAGGGCTGCAGACCATTGCCTTCACAGAGCACGTCAGGAAGACGTCGGAATGGATTCCAGATTACCTGGGCGAGATAGAGCAGGCCAGCACGCGCGTCAGGGTCGTCACGGGCTTTGAGGCCAAGATCCTCCGGGACGGGTCCATCGACTGCCCCAAAGAGTACGCCGAAAAATATTTTCTGGTGGCCAGCTTTCACACGAAATATGGCGACAAGAAGGTATGGATGGACGCGCTGAAAACGGCGACAGCAAACCCAGATGTCGACGTTCTCGGCCACCTCGCCGCGGAGGACGGCTTTGACATCGGGATGGACGAGGTCAGGGAACTCGCAAGACTGATAGTCGCAAACGACAAGATAGTGGAGCTGAACGCCAAATACCAGAGGCCGTCAAAGCCATGGCTGCAGGTCTTTAAGGATTCAGGAGTAAGGTTCAACCTCGGAAGCGACGCGCACAGCCTGCAAGAGGTCGGCGATTTCACAAAGATATCCAACCTGATTTCGATTGTGGAAGAAAAATAATCTAGAACAATCGGATTTCGTTGTGACGGTGAACCACCCCGGTCTAAACAACTAGTTTTTCAGAAATTGTTCGCCGTTCGGTAATAAGCGCTTACAAGAGATACGGAAAAGGAGTTTATTGGTCATTTCAAAGATAAATTTTGGATGTAGTCTTTAATAAAAGTCATGAGTAATTCACACCTTGCGTGGTCACACCCTGAATTATGATATCGAAAGTGTCATAAAAAAAATCGGAGTGAACTACGCTCTTGAAGGAGGCGCCAAAAGGGCGGGAGGAGTCTCTTCACTAGAAGAAGCAACGAAAAATGATCTTTGCTTTTGTTCTTTGGATGGAAAGCAAGCAGCGTCGAGTATTTCTGAATCAAAAGCCGCAATTATTCTATGCAAGTTTTCTCTACACGGGTCCGTCCACCCAAGAAAACTGCAGAGCCTCATTTTTGTAGATAATCCCGGGCTGACCTTTATTAGAATCGTGAACTTTAAGAAGAAAAAAGAAGCCAATGCAAGTGCCATTTCTCCACATGCGTTAATATCGAGGACTTCAAAAATCGGCTCCAATTGTAGCATTGGCGATTTTACAATAATTGGAAAGAACTGCTCCATTGGCGACAACACGGTAATTCATGACAGAGTAAGCCTGCTAAGGGATTGCAGAATCGGACGCAACTGTACTATTCAATCAGGCGTGACTATTGGATTTGATGGTTTTGCTTATGAAAGAATGCAAAACGGCAAGCTCGAAAGATTCCCGCATTTAAAGGGAGTGATAATTGGCGATGATGTAGATATTTGCCCAAATTGCCTAATTGGCAGAGGATCGCTTTCAGATACTGTAATCGGCGATGGCACAAAACTTGATGGTCAAGTCTATGTAGCACACAACGCGAAAATAGGCAAAAACTGCCTGCTTGCCGCGGGGACAATAGTAGGGGGGACTGCAAAGATAGGAGATCAGTGCTGGACAGGACTCCACTGCAGCATAAAGCAAAAAGTACGAATCGGCAATAACGTCATTGTTGGAGCTGGTGCTGTTGTTCTGCATGATATTGCTGATGGCGACATAGTCGCAGGTGTTCCTGCGAAATCAATAAAAGAAAAGGTGACGACGGACAAAGTTTTCATGATGGCAGGCCAGAAAAGATGAAAAAAAGTCGCTGTTGCGTCTTCCCCATATGGAGAACTAACCGATTATTCCAGAGGATCTGGCGGAGTGAAAT
>NZ_JBOGQF010000088.1:0-7721 GCF_050748925.1 Nitrososphaera sp. | reverse complement strand
AATATATAAGAGATTGACGAAAAGCTGCCTTATTCTAGTGAATAGCAATGGCATCGATTCAAACAACCGCTAACGGCACGCCAGTTTTAATCCTGAGGGAAGGAAGCAAAGAGAACAAGGGAAGGGAAGCGCAAAGGAACAACATCATGGCGGCAAAGCTTATCGCAGAGATAGTAAAGACGAGCCTGGGCCCGCGCGGCATGGACAAGATGCTGGTGGACAACCTCGGCGATGTGACTATCACCAACGACGGCGCCACCATATTGAAGGAAATTGACGTCCAGCACCCGGCGGCAAAGATGATGGTTGAGGTGGCAAAATCAGTCGACAACGAGGTCGGCGACGGCACGACTTCGTCCGTAGTGTTTGCAGGCGCCCTGCTTGAAAAGGCAGAGGAGCTGATAAACAAGGACGTCCACCCGTCGGTCATCGTTGACGGCTACAACGCGGCTGCAGAGCAGGCGCTGAAACTCTTGCAAAAGATCGCAATAGAGGTCGACGTTTCTGACAAGGACATGCTCATGAAGATAGCGAGGACCAGCATGGATTCCAAGCTGGTGTCAGACGACAGCCCGCACCTTGGCGCAATAGTGGTCGACGCGGCAAGGATGGTCGCCGAGAAGAAAGAAGGCGGCACAAAGGTCGACCTTGACAACATCAAGGTCGAAAAGAAGGCCGGCGGCTCGATGGGCGACACGAAACTCATCAAGGGCATCGTGCTTGACAAGGAAGTCGTGCACGCAGGCATGCCAAGGCGCATAGAGAACGCCAAGATAGCGCTCATCAATGCGGCGCTTGAAATTGAAAAGACAGAGATGAGTGCCGAGATCCGCATCTCGGACCCGCAGCAGATGCAGATGTTCCTTGAAGAAGAGAACAGGATGCTGAAATCCATGGTGGACAAGATAAAGTCGTCGGGCGCGACCGTCGCCCTGTGCCAGAAGGGCATCGACGACATCGCCCAGCACTACCTGGCAAAGGCGGGCGTGCTCGCAGTCAGGCGCGTGAAGGAAAGCGACATGACCAAGATGGCCTTGGCCACCGGCGCGCGCATGGTCAACAACCTTGACGACCTAACCGCAAAGGACCTCGGCTCTGCCCAGCTGGTCGAAGAGCGCAAGGTGGAGACTGACAAGTGGGTGTTCATCGAGGGGTGCAAGAACCCGAAATCAGTCACGATACTCATCCGCGGCGGCTCGCAGCGCGTGGTTGACGAAGCCGATAGATCATTGCATGATGCACTCATGGTCATGAAGGACGTGCTGGAAAAGCCGGCCATCGTGGCAGGTGGAGGCGCCCCGGAGGCATACATTGCAAACGAGCTGCGCCAGTGGTCCTCAAGCCAGGAAGGCAGGGCGCAACTTGCAGTGCAAAAGTTTGCAGACGCCCTTGACTCGATCCCGCTCAATTTGGCAGAGAACGCAGGCATGGACCCGATAGACACGATGACTGAGCTGCGCGCCAAGCAGAGCAAGGGCCAGAAATGGACCGGCGTCGACGCAAGGAACACGCAGGTGGCCGACATGTACAAGCAGAACGTGCTCGAGCCGGCGGCCATCAAGCAGCAGATAATAAAGTCTGCAACCGAGGTTGCATCGATGATCCTAAGGATCGACGACGTCATTGCCGCAAGCAAGTCCAGGATGCCAGCCGGTCCGCCTGGCGGCATGGGCGGCATGGGTGGCATGCCCGGAATGGGCGGCATGGGAATGGAGTAAAATCCTCCCTTTTTCCTTTTTGACAGCAAACGACGATTCTACTGCTGGTTTTATTAGCCGAAAAAGCGCATGTTGCCCATGGATAGCGGCGGCCGGCAATTTACTATTCACCCGTCAATGAGAATAGGCTATGTCAGCCTGAACGTGTCCGACCTTGACAGGTCACTTGCCTTTTACAAATCCATTCTTGGGTTCAAGGAGGTCGGCCGGTTTGACGGCAAGGCGTTTCTTTCAGTCGAGGGGAACTCCTCCCACCTTGTCGAATTATCGCAGGCAAGCGGCAGCCAGCAGTCTAAAAGGGCCGGCCTCTACCACTTTGCCGTCTTACTTCCAGAGAGAAAGCACTTGGCAGACGTGCTTGTGCACCTTGGAGAAAACCGCGACCGGGTCCACTTTGACGGCCTTGCGGACCACCTGGTTTCCGAATCTATCTATATCCGCGATCCCGACTTTAACGGCATCGAGATCTATTGCGACAGGCCAAGATCGGAATGGAAATGGGATGCTGGCCGCGTCCAGATGGCGACAGAGAAGCTGGACACGGAAGACCTAATGAGAGAGGTCACCGGGAGCTGGAAACAGATGCCTGCCGGAACAGTCATCGGCCATATCCACCTGCATGTCCGGGACCTAGAGAGGGCAAGGAGATTCTATTCCGGGGAGCTGGGATTGAGCATTACTACCGTAATGCAGGGCGCAAGTTTTTTCGCCGCAGGCAAGTATCACCACCACATCGCGACAAACACGTGGCTTGGGACTGACATTCAGCCTGCCTTGCATGTGGGTTTGGGGCTGAACCATTTCGGCATAGAACTGCCGGTGAGAGCACTAGAGGATACGAAAGCGCATCTTTTGCAGCAGGGCGTGGCAGTAAAAGAGTCGCCAAGGTCGGCCTTCATTCAGGACAGCGACGGCACAGCTATCCGGCTCTATGCGAGCCCAGCGTGATTTTGACAAAAAACAAATACCGCGCGATTCTACGGCCTCTGATTGATAGAGAAGCTAAAGCAGCTTTACCTTGCCGGCTCCATAGTCGTGATGCCGGACTTTTTCGTTGACAGGATAATACGGCTAGAATCAAAGGAGAAGCTGTTTGGAGCCATTGACGAAAAGGCAAGGGCGGGCGGCGGGAGCGTCAGGGGCTTTCCGACGTCGGACATCAAGGGCGGCAACGCCGTCAACGTGGCGTACGCGCTGGCAAGGCTGGGCGCCAGGGTCACGTTATTCACGGTGGCAGACGACGTCGGCTCGGCGATGCTCAGGCAGGCGTTTGCCCAGTTTGGCGACAGGGTGGCTCTCAGGATAGCGGCAGGCAGGCAGGGCTGCACGACTGCGTTTGAGTTCCCTAACGGAGAGAGCAGGGCAAACGTCATGGTAAGCGACATCGGCGACAATGAGTGCTTTGGGCCCGACAGGCTGAATTCGCAGGACGACCTTGCGATACTGAAAAAGGCCGACGCCGTGATGGTCGTCAACTGGGCCAGCAACTTGAAGGGGACAGAGCTTGCCGACCACGCGTTCAAGAGCTCGCCTTCCGCCCTGCATTTCATCGACCCCGCCGACATATCCACAAGGAGCCAGGAATTCCGCGACGCGCTATTCAAGCTGGCAGGCGTGACTGACTGCCTCAGCATCAACGAAAACGAGTGCGACCTACTGGCAGGGGCCCTCGGGCTCGACGCGCTGCTCGGCCCAGATTACGGGCCGGATCAGGTAAAGGCGGCGGCAAGAAAAATATCTGAAAGCGTCGGCATAACCACCGACCTGCACACCCGGGCCGGCTCGGCGTGGTCAAACGGCAAGGAAGTAGAGTTTGCGCACGCCATCAAGGTGGAGCCCAGGATACTGACCGGCGCCGGCGACGTGTGGGACGCCGCGGACATTGTAGGCTATATCGCGGGGCTGGATCCGAAGGAGCGGCTGCTGTTTGCAAACGCCGCGTCCTCGCTGTTCATCAGGGAGCCAACAGGGGAGCCGCCGGCAATGAACAAGGTCTTTGAGCTGCTAGAGAGGGTGCGCTAAGCCGCGGGCAGCTACCCGGTCAGTGCAAGACAGGCATGGCAGCAAAGTAGTTTAAGCGAGAAGCGCCAGACTCGGGCAATGATAGAAGCAGACGACGCGGCCAAGGTCGCCGACGCACTGGGTAGGAACCTAGCAGGCGTGGCGATCAACAAATCAAACTTTGAAAAGCTGCCTGACACGTTCTGGGGCTATTATGCGAGGGGCCACGACGGCAAGGGCGCGTTTGCCGTAATTGTCACGTACTCGGAGAAGGCGCAAGACGTCGACGAACTGGTAAAGATGTATGAACAGTGGGTGGCAAAGGCTAAGTCACCTGTTCGATGACCCAGTCGCGGAATTTCGCCACAGCAAAATCCTCCGACTTTTTGACAAACGCTGGGTCCTTGACGCGCCACTGGTCCTGCGGGATGCCGTCGAAAAATTCCTGCATGCACAGTATGAACCGGAAGCGCAGGTTGCGCGGGTTTTCCTCTATGCCGTACCTGTAGAGGATGTTGGCTATCTCTGCAAAGGCCATGTCATAGTTGCGCTTGAAGGGCTCTATCGCAAACGTCGCCTGCAGCACGGCGGAAATGGCGTCAAGGTCGCCCCTCAGGCTCATTTGAGCGCGGCCAGCTTTTTCGAGTAGACTGTCTCGATGTTTGCGCTTACGTCAAGGTTGTATTTTGACGCGAGGAACTGCAACAACGCTATCGACTCGGTGATCTCTAGTTTCGCATGCTCGGTGTTGCTCTTTTCCATGGCATAGGCGATCTCGCCCACTTCCCTCACCAGGTGGATGAACGCGGCCTGGGCGTTGTCGCCAAATTTCTTGTTGTAATATTCCACTGCAATGCTCATGCGCGTCCATGCTCTTTTTCGGTATTTAATTTCGACTCTTGCACGACATTGAATCGGCTGCAGGATTGCCTCATCAAACGTTCGGGTGCGTCTCTTCCTGCCAGCATTGCAGGCAGTAATCTCCCGTTACCTGGAATATCTCTGCCTCCTCCCCGGCGCAGAATTCACAAAACGAAAGGTCCTTTTCTGTCATGGTTAAACTATCTCCGGAATTATATTAACGGTTGTTCACCAAAGTCACGTAACTTGGTTACCCGCAGAATCCATCTTGCGCCATACAGTATATAGCGAGTTTTCGCCAATGACTTGCATGCGGAAGGACTTTCTCGGCCTCATTGCGGTGGTTGCGGCGTTTGTGGTTGGCGGGACCATTTTGATGCAGTCCAAGATACTGCCGGAGGAGCGCGCGCAGGACTTTCGCACGCTTGAAAACATCTCGCTCCAGTCGCAGATACAGGTGATACAGGAGCCGACCGCTAGCGACAACACGTACATCTATGCAATCAATAAAGTCGCCAGAGAGTCGTGGGAGATAGCAAAGCAGGACGCCAGGGTCCAGGCCATACTCGACGGTTCAAACGGCAAGGCGCTCACGATAGCGGCCGTGCAGCCGTCGGCGTTTGTGAGCCCGGACGGCAAGGTGACCCACAGCGGCCTCGGGCAGGTCATCATCACGGCAAACTGGCAGGCAGTAGACGGCAAGCAATATGCCAGCGCCAAGAGCTTCTCGTCGCTTGACGGCAGGCAGGGCCAGTCGCGACAGCAGATATGGAACGTGGCTGTCGACATTGACCGGGATAAAGTCATCAGCATCCAGGGCGAGCAGGAGCGCGTCATGACAGAGACGCTGCGCGCCAACGTCGTGTACGGCGGCATGAACATATACATGCCCGACGCGGCCGTCGCCAAGGCAGGCTCGAGCGTCAGGTGGGTGAACGAGTCAAACGTCCCCCACAACGTCGTCGGCACATACAAGACAGAAGCGGGCGAGGAAAAGATAGACAGCGGGTTTTTCAGGGCCAACGAGGACTGGGAGCACACTTTTTCAGAAAAAGGCACGTTTGACTACCACTGCACCATCCACTCAGAAGAGGGGATGAAGGGCAGGCTAGTCATTTCCTGATTTTTTGTCCTCGTCGTCAAAGTCCAGCTTTTCGTCTATTTTCCGCTGAAGCTCCTTGTATGCCTCGTATTTTGCAGTCCACTTGTTCAGTATCAGCCACTGCCTTACGCCTATGACTATCCACGCAATCACGACGCCGGCTACTATGGCACCCGCTATCGGGCTGCCGCCAGGCGGGCCGGACCTGTCAAACGGTGGCCCGTCGTCGCCGGACTGGAACGTGTCCCCAATCAATATGTTGGCGACGATGTGCGTCACAGGCACGACTATGATGATTGAGACTATCATCAGGATGAACATCTTCTTTGTCCTGTTCAGCTGCCGGACTATCTCGTCCATTATCTTGAAGATGCTCTCTGAAGGCCTGTCCTTGCTCGCGTCTGCCACCATCTAGGTTTCTCTCCAGCCCGTTATAAGAAAAGCAGTAACTATGTTACCTGTAGCCATCAGGATTTTTCTGCCTCTTTTCTTGGAAACAACAACTCGTACGGCTCCAGTATTTCCCGAAATATCGCCCTGCCCTTCTCCGAGACCTTGTACTTGATTATCGTCTTGTTGCCCCACGCTTCTTCAAACCTCACTATCATTTCCTTTGCGACCATGTCGTCGATTATCTCCTTGTGCTTGACGTTGTTCAGCCCGCAGTAGCTCATGAGCTTGCTCTGGTTGAGCTCGCCGTATTCATACAGCTTTAGCATGATGTCCTTTCTGATGTATATCCTGTCGCGATATTCGTGCACCAAGTTAACCAGGTTTCCCTGCCGCGGGTCCGGTTGTGTTAAGGGGATGAATGAGACGCGGCATGCCTATCACTAGATTGTTGCTCCCCTTAAAATGACTTTGCGGCAGTAGATTAAGGGTGCGGGAACAAAGTTACGTGACTTTGGTGGACAAGCGTTAATATAATTACTGTCGACATCTGTGCATGGCAAATTCAAAACTCGTATTAGCGACTGGGCTGGCCGCGGCAACGCTTGTCCTGGTCCTGGTTTTTGGGATAGGCGGCCCGGCGGTAATAGGGAATGTAGCAAATGCGACCGTGATCATCATAATCGCTATTGCGCTGGCGGCAGCAGCATTTGTTGTATCATGGAAGCAAAAATCGTTTTCAGTGGCGGGATTGCTGGCCGCAAGTGGCATCATCTTCATGGTACCTCCTGTGACGGCATTGGGAGACTTTTCTGTCATCGTCTTCCCGGGTCCCATCATCGGAGTCATATTCGGGCTAGTCATATTCGGGCTTGGCGTGGCAAAGGGCATAATGAGCGCGATGGCGTCAACGCCGCGGGCAACAACGGTCAGGTGATTTTTTCGTGGTCACCATAAGCGCCAGCCGTGCAGTGCCTGCACCTCTCAACAGGGTGTGGGAGATCGTTGCAGACGTGGACAACGAGCCCAGGCACTGGCGGGGCCTCAGCTCTGTCAGGAACATCAGCAGAAACGGCAACGTGATTGAAAGGGAGGTCACAGTCGGCGCCATGAACTTTCGCAGCCTGCAGACCGTGGTGCTGAACCCAAAAAAGTCGGTCGAGACTACCATGACAGAGGGCGTGATGACTGGCAGCAGGACCATCACCCTTAGCCCGCTTGAAGGCGGCAGGACCAAGGTTGACGTTTCGTGGGACATAGAGATGCCAGGAATACCTCTCTTGTTCAAGAGCAACGTAAAAAACGGCATCGTAAAAGGGACCGAGGGGGCGCTTGACAGCATTGTCAGAACAGTCCAGTAGCGTCGCAGGGCAGCTCCGCAAGTACGGAATAGTCGGCCTTGCCGTCCACCTTGCAGGGTTTACGCTCGGGGTCCTCAGCATAGCGTCAGTTTTGGGCGGGGTCATCGACTTTGAATCCGGCATCGCGGTGCTGACTCCTTTTGCAGACATGCTGTACGGCCTTGGCCTCGTCATTGCAGTCGCAGTCGCAGCCAGCGCAGGCGTCCCGATGAAGTACCTGCTTGTAGCAGGGGCGGTAATTGGAGTAGGCCTCTTTTACAAGTCAGCACCCCATGAGTTCCACATAGC
>NZ_JBOGQF010000087.1:0-7824 GCF_050748925.1 Nitrososphaera sp. | reverse complement strand
ACAATATCAGCTTGCGAGCGCCTCCCAACGGCATGGCAAAGCGCTCAGGCAAGGCAAGGTCAGACGTTGTCATAAAGGCAAAGACCACCTCTTTTCGGATTCTCGAAATCGGGCAGAGCGGCGTCAGGGCCGAGTTGACGAGCAAGGGGACGGTGACCGGCAAGTACAGGGCCACCCACTGGGACACCGTAGAGATGCAGATGAACCAGGACGGAACGTCGAGCTGGCAGGTAAAGTTTATGCAGATGACTGACAGGGGCGAGGTTCTCGTTGGGACGGGAAGCGGCACCGGCGAAGCTGCAAACTCGAAGGGGGTTGCAAAGCTGAAAGGCGAAGGCACCCACATGACCACGTCAGAAAGGCTGGCGGGCATCACGGGCAACGGGTGGGCCTGCGAGGTCGACAATCATGTGGCAGCCGACACGGCCGTGGTCGCCGTGAGTTTCAAGTGAGTCAAAAAGCGCCGGGGGTGGGACTCGAACCCACGAGTCCCGAAGGACATCAGCTAGCGCGTCCGCGACATGTGATCTCGAGGCTGACCCCTTTTAGGGTCCTAGGACATACCTAGCTTGGGTACCCCGGCAGTGCCACTGCGATTGCTGTGCAATTTAATCTTTGCACGCGCCGGGCCGGACTGAAAAATTATATAATCAGGCGCAGGACAGTTAGACCGTGCTGGCTACATCTACAAGGCCGCCGACGCCTGATGAGGTGCGGAAACTTGACCTTACCGACATCGCAATCGCTGCGGGGCTTGCAGACTCGCTGCGCGACCGGCTCAGGCACCACGTCGCCATCGACCCCTTCACGGTCGCCGACCCGTTTGACGGCGACTACTCGTACTCTGTCGTCCTTGACAGGGAAAAGCCGGACCGAGTCGTTGCCATGATGGCCAACAAAAAAGACTCGATGCCCCAGATGCCGTGGTCGACGATGCTCGGCGAGGGCCTTGCAAAGGTGGCAGTATCAAAGGAAGAGGCAAAGGCTCTAAAGCACGAATTGATGCCAAAAGAAACGAACAACTTTTACCCCTACCGGCGCAACAGCCGCATCGCGGGGTTCTTTATGTTTGCGTTCCAGGTCTGCGGCCAACGCTGACCTCTTTGACGTCGACCAGTGAAATTTCGTAGAACTGGCGCACCATCTGCTCAAGCGACCTCTTTACGTCGCCCTCGTCGCCGGAAGAAATACGGAGGACTTCGTGGTAAAGGTCTTCAAACGTTATGCCGTTGCACATGTGCCACAGCGATATCGCGGTGTCGTTGACGCGGTAGGCCTCTCCCCTGCCGTTTATCAAGAGCGGCGTCCCGTCGCGGTCGTTTCCCACCGTGCCCCTCCGCAAGAGTAGCCTGTTGTCAGCCTCTTTTTTCAAAAGCATGTTGCCTGCGTCAAGCTCCCTATCCACGGACAGGTTATTATCTATTCTGCCAAGTAGGTTAAAATACGATGGCGCGCAAAAAATCCCGTTGCTGTTCCGGAAAAAAGGCGCGCCCAGGCCCCAGACGCAGGTTTCCATAACGCGCCAGGCAGCGGACGGCATCATCACCTATGCCAAGACGTGGCACCCAAACGAGGCGATCCTTATCCTGCAGGGAAAAAAGAAGGACAACACGATAACCATCGAAGGATTGGTCATACCGCCGTTTTCGTCAAACGGGCCTTTCTTTTCCGGGTTCTCGGATTTCTTTCTGCCCTTTGACAGCTCGTACGTCGGCATGGCGCACTCGCACCCCGGCGCCTCAAACAGGCCGTCGCTTGAAGACCTGAACCACTTTTTCGGCTTGGTGTCGGTGATAATCAGCTTTCCCTACGAAGACAAGACAATAGGGGCGTTTGACCGCAACGGCGGCAGCATGCCGGTCACCATAATCGGCTAGCGCCTGCGCCGGCCAAAGTCCATCTCTATCCCGCGCTTTTCGTCGTAGCTGAACGTGAACGACTCGTCCGGCATCACCGGGAAACTCGACAGCGCAGAAGACGAGCAGGAAGGGCACCTGTCCCTCGCCCTTGACTTGTCAGTGTACGTCGCGCACCAGCGGCAAGAGTCGCACAGCACAAATATCGACGGCTGCAGGACCGCCTTTTCCATGCGCCTTAAAGGCAGCCTGTCGCTTTAAAGATTGCCCGGAAACCTTAATAAAAGAAAGTCGCTAATGTAGCTTCATGAACTGGATGGGGCAGCAAATGATATGGATAGTCATATCCATTGCGATCAGCATCACGCTCAACATACTGCTCTTTCCTATCATCGGATGGTTCGTGCTCATCCCGATAATCGGCGTCTTTCTCGGCATATCCTACTATATGCGCAAGCGCGCGATGGCGCGCATGGGCATGGGGGGCCAGGGCGGGGGCTTTGGCGGCATGCTGGGAGGCAGCGGCGGCATAAATTATGTCTGCATCGCCTGCGGCCACAAGTACAAGGGCGGGGCCTGCCCCCGGTGCGGCTCCAAGATGAAGCGGGCAGACTTTTAGCATGGCACTTGAGCAGCTGCGCGACAAGGCGTTCTTTCAAAACACCATCGACGTGTGGATAGCCTACTGCGAGGAGAAAAAGCTGGAATGGTACGACCCTGAGGCGTACCGCAGGTTCATCCGCCACCTCAACTCCAAGAGATTAAAGATGGCCAAGTTCCCGCTATGCATAAAGGAGTCCGGCGGCATGTACGAGAGGGGCAAGGACAAGGCGGTGTTCCTGGAGCAGCTGTCAAAGCTGTCGTCTGACGACGCGGCCGCGTATACTGTGAAGCTGAGCGGCGAGGTGCTATCTGCCATACGCTCGTTCAACCCGGGTCTAGAAAATTAGAGCCTGTTGGCATCATTACTTGGCAGGTACGGCTATAGCGCATCTGCGGCAATTACGACCATGCAAGAAGAGGATCTGCCGGTCGGCGTGCATGAAGACGTCGAGCGCGAGGTTGCAAAGGGGCCCCTGCAAAAGGAGGAGCCACTGTTTGCCAGCATCGTGGGCTATGACGACGTCAAGCGCCTGTTCTCCCTTTCGCTTTCGTCCGACAAGCCTGTCCACATCCTGCTTGTCGGCCCGCCCGCTTCTGCCAAGACGCTCTTTATGCTCGAGTGCATGAAACTTGAAAGGTCGTATTTCACGCTCGGCAGCCACAGCACCAAATCCGGCATGATAGACTACCTCTTTGAAAAGAGGCCCCGGCACCTGATAGTCGACGAGATAGAGCACATGCCGATGAAGGACCAGACGGCGCTCCTCAGCCTGATGGAGACCGGCATCGTGGCAGAGACGAAATTCCAGAAGACGCGCAACACGCAGCTAAAGACGTGGGTGTTTGCGACAAGCAACGGCACCGACAGAATGCTGACGCCCCTGCTGTCCCGGTTCGTCGTGCTCCACTTCAAGCAGTACTCTTTTGGCAGCTTTGCCGAGGTGTGCACACACATACTGGGCCGCGAGGGCGTGCCGGCAGAAATCGCCGGCGCAGTGGCAGACGCCGTCTGGAATAAGTTAAAGTCCAAGGACGTGCGCGACTGCATAAAGCTGGGCCGGCTTGCCAAGAGCAAGGAAGACGTGGAATGGCTGGCGCAGACCCTGAGGACGTACAGGTAGATATAACACTTTCACGCTACCACCTGCATGGGGCTTGACCTAAAGCCGCTCATAACTCCTACCCATTTCAAACTTGCCGAGCTGTCCGGCAAGGTGGTCGCCATCGACGCTTACAACACTATCTACCAGTTCCTATCTACGATACGCGGGCCTTCCGGCGAGCCGCTTGCAAACGGCAGGGGCGAGATTACAAGTCATCTGACCGGCCTCTTTTACCGAAACGTCAACCTTCTCATGGAAGGCGTAAAGCCGGTCTATGTCTTTGACGGCAAGATGCACCCGCTCAAGGCGCAAGAGATCGAGCGCCGGTTCCAGGTAAAGCAGGAGGCGGTGGCGCAGTACAACCATGCGCTCGAAGAGGGCAGGATGGACGACGCCGTGAAATACGGCAAGCGCACGTCAGTCCTCACAAGCGCGATGGTCGAAGAGTCGAAAAAAGTGCTGTCGGTGATGGGCATACCATACGTGCAGGCGCCGGCTGACGGCGAGGCGGCTGCGGCACACCTGACAAAAATAGATCTCGCCCATGCGTCTGCGAGCCAGGACTATGATTCCGTGCTGTTTGGCGCAAAGAGGCTGGTGCGCAACCTGGCCGTGTCGGGCAGGCGCAAGGTGCCAAACAAGAGTGCCTACGTCGAAGTCGAGCCCGAGATATACGAGCACGAAAAGGTGCTGAAGGAGACCGGCCTGACGGCAGAGCAGCTGGTCGACGTCGGCATATTGATAGGGACTGACTTTAACCCCGGCGGCTTTGCCGGGATCGGGCCCAAGACTGCGATAAAACTTGTCAAAGAGCACGGCCGGCTTGAAAATGTCGAGAAGGTAAAGCACCTGCTGGCTGAGGTGCCGTACCAGGAGATCCGCGACATATTTCTAAAGCCGGAGGTGCCCAAGGTAGACAAAATAGAGTTTGGCCCCGTAGACCGGGAAAAGGTGCTGGACTTTTTGTGCGTTGACAAGAGCTTTTCGACAGACAGGGTGGCCGGCACGCTTGACCGGCTGCAAAAGGCGCACGACGCCCGGAGCCAGTCGCTTGAAAAGTGGTTTGGCTGACCTGTAGAAAATTGTCGATCCTTTTATATAGACTCGCCAGAGGTTCATGACCTATGGTCAACCCACGGGCCTGGCTTGCAGAAGCCATTGGCACATACGCGCTGGTCTTTTTCGGCCCGCTCTCTATAACGATTGCAATCGCGGTTTTCGGCCTCTCGCTTGGCGCCGAGGCGCTT
The DNA here is from genome assembly GCF_050748925.1 of Nitrososphaera sp. Classification (GTDB taxonomy): domain Archaea; phylum Thermoproteota; class Nitrososphaeria; order Nitrososphaerales; family Nitrososphaeraceae; genus Nitrososphaera. Next base: position 3,015 of record NZ_JBOGQF010000087.1, on the reverse strand, counting down.
CTGATAATATCGCTCGGGCACGGCGCGGTGATAGGCATCATGGTCTACGCCTTTGGCCACATCTCTGGCACGCACATCAACCCCGCAGTCACGATAGCGATGATGGCGACCAGGAGGATGAAGGTGTCAGACGGCGCCGGCTATATCGGCTCGCAGATCATTGGGGCCGTGGCGGCGTCGGCGACGCTTGCGGCAGTGATACCCAAGTACGCGTCGCAGGTCAAGTTCGGCGTGCAGACGGGCCCTTCCGAGTTCCTTGAAGGGAGCGCGGGCGCCGGCTTTGCAGTCGAGGCGATATTGACGTTCTTTCTGGTTACTACGATATTTCTGGTCGCCGTCCACAAAAAGGCGGCCGCCGGCTTTGCAGGCGCGGCGATAGGCACCATGATATTTCTGCTCCACCTGGTGGGCGTGCCTCTCACCGGGGCCAGCATGAACCCTGCAAGGACCTTTGGCCCCGCGCTGGTCTCGGGGTTCTGGGACTTTCACTGGATGTACTGGGCAGGCCCGATAGTGGGCGCGCTGGTGGCGGCCTTTATCATGAACTATGTGTTTGTGAAAAAGGCGGAAAAGGAAGCATAGCTCCTGCTCTTGGCTCATGTTCGGAAAAGTGTTTATATGTATGATAAATCATACATATGAACGGTATTCCGAACATGAAGTTCCACTCTTACCTGGAAACGCTGCTCGGGAGCAGGGTGATGATCCGTCTGCTCCAGACGCTTGTAAACCAGAAAGGCAGGGTCTTTACCGTGCGTCGTCTTGCCCAGGCTGCCGGCGTTTCAGCTAGCGAGGCAGGCGTGGCAGTCCAGCAGCTGGAAAGGTACGGGGTTCTGAGAGTGCAACCGGCGGGCAGGTCGTACGTCCTGTCTCTAAACAATGATAGCTATGTCCTTGATAAAATATTGCAGCCTGCCATAAAGGCAGAACGCGACACCCTCCCAACGCTTGTCAGGCTGCTGCAAAAGCACCTGAGTGGCAAGCCCATAGTGTCGGCAGCATTGTTTGGGAGCTTGGCGTCTGGCGACGAGAGGGAGGACAGCGACATAGACCTGTTCATCGTTTCAGACGACTTTGATGGCTCTATCGCCAAGATGATAGATGCCCAAGATCTCGTCTCATCCACCTTCAACAAACACCTGTCGCCCCTAGTAATGGGCAAAAAAAAGTTCATATCAAAGAAGGATGAGCCGCTGGTGCGTTCTATCATGGCAAACCACATCATGGTTGCGGGCAAGGACCTGTCGGAGCTGGTCCGATGACGCGCTCTGTCGACCCGGACAAAGCCGCAAACTATCTCAAAAAAGCGGAAGGCTCCCTGCACATGGCAAGGATAGCTATCAAAGAAGGAGAATTTGACAGCGCAGTAATGAACGCCGTGCATAGCGCCATAACTGCTCTTGATGCCCTTACAGCATCGCGCCGGTCAGAAAGGGCGTCCGGTTCTCACACAGACGTGCTGTCGCTGATAAAAGGAATCTTTACCGCGGACGAGTATCCTGATGTCGAAAAACAGTTCACTTCGCTTTTGGGCATGAAGAACACCTCCGAGTACCAGCCTGAACTGATGAACAGGCAGGACGCGGAAACGGCTGTCAAGCGGGCCGAGCGCCTGATCAGCAGGGTAAAAGAAAAGCTCAGAGCTGGCTCAGAGCCCTAGAGTGCTTGTGGGTGTGCGGGCGCTCGCCTGCATACTTTCTCCGCATGTGGCCCGACGGCCTGCCGTAGATGAGCTCCAGGAACCACGACTCGTGCTCTATCTCTTCTTTCAGTATGTCCTTGGCAATGTCGTAGGTGGGAGGGTCCTTGCCTATGGTAAGATTGCACAGCTTGTTCCAGTTCACTATCGCGCCCTGCTCGGCTGTCAGGCACTTTTTCAGTATCTCCTGCAGGTTCGTCGCCGGCGTTGGTAATTGGAGGAATTCGCAGCCCGACATCCTGACGAATTCCATCGCGTCGTTTGGCAATGTTCCGCCCAGCTCGTAGATGCGCTGGATGCACGACTCGAAATGGCTCAGGTCCTCCATCCTTGCGTCTTCGATTATGCCCTTCATGCCTTCTCCTTCGAGGCCGACGCAGTGGGCGCGCAAGTTGGTGAAATAATAGTATGCGGTGAATTCCACCGACGCGTTGTAGATGAGCGTCTTTACTATCTCGTCTACGTTGGCGCCGTTCTGCCTCAGCACGTTTACCCCCACGATGTTTAGCTTTTCTTCGGTCATTTGATGGAAGGCAGTTGCCGGCGAGACGGTAATAAGGTTTGATATTAGAGAACGATAAACAGTTTATTTACTTGTGGTAAAATTATCCAATAGAATTCTATGGCCAAAACCAAGGCAAAGATTTCGAAGAAAGTAAAACGAGCTACTAATTCTCCTTCGGATAGCGTCGAACAGTATGTGCATAGCGATAAAAAGCGGCCGTACGATCCTCCTGTTGGTTTGGTGACGCCAGAGACTGACGGAAGCCCTACAAAGACAAAGTACGCGTATGACCAGCACCTTGATCCGCAGTTGCAGTGGGCCGGAAAAGCAGAACACACCAGCTTTGAGGTGGACACGGTGTCATTGCACGTTCACGAACGGATTGACCCTATGACGATAATAGAGGGCATTATGAAAAAGCAGGACATATACAGACATCACTCGCTACTTGGTTTGAGCAGAAGGAGCAGAACCCTCCCCTGCGTGATGCCATCCAGTTTTACAAGCACAGTCAGAACTGGTCAAACCGACTGATAGCCGGCGACTCGTTGCTTGTGATGAATTCGCTCCTGCAAAAGGAGGACATGGCCGGCAAAGTACAGATGGTGTACTTTGACCCTCCATACGGGCTGAAATATGGTTCTAACTTTCAGCCTTTTATTAACAAACGTGAAGTAAAGGATGGAAGTGACGAAGATCTAACTCAGGAGCCTGAGACTGTTAGAGCATTTAGAGATACATGGGAACTTGAAATTCATTCCTATCTAACTTATTTGCGTGATCGTCTGTTGCTAGCACGCGATCTTTTAGC
>NZ_JBOGQF010000086.1:0-7842 GCF_050748925.1 Nitrososphaera sp. | reverse complement strand
CGTTTATTATGAACCGCTCGTGCCTGCCCTCGCCCACCTTCTCGACCTCGTCGCTTGCTTCCACGTCAAACATCACCCGCCAGCCGTCCACTGACGTCACCTTTGCCCTCAGGAACACCTTTGCCCCGACCGGCGTGGCCGCCAGGTGCCTTATGTCGACGATGGTGCCGACCGAGTCCCATTCCGCCTCCGGTATCGCCTGCTCCTTGAGCAAAAGCCGGCACGTCTCTTCCATCTCGAGGATCATCGAGGGCGTCGACATGACGTTTTCGCCCTTCCAGAGAAAGCTTGTCGTCATATTTGCCTCGACCGTGATGGCGCGCTCTTTGGTCGCGCCCGCCCTGACCCTGGTAGCGAAATCGGTGCTCATCGAGAGCCTCTGGGCGGATTTGTTCCTTAAAGCTTGTGCCTGCGCGCGTCTACCTTGCGCTCTTTTTCTTCCTTGGCGTGGTGCAGCCTGTCTTTTTCATGCAGGAAAAGCTTGCCGCAGTCGGCGCATTTTGCCACGTGGTGCTTGTGGACATCGCGAGCGTGGTGCACAAGCTCGTCGTAGCTGCCGAATTTCTCGTGGCACTCTTCGCATTCGTTCTTGTGGTGGAAAAGGTCCATGGGCGCTTACCAATAGCCTGCGCTAAAAAGGTGACTGAAAAATAAAAGGCAGCGACGCCGTGTTTACTTGCTGCGTCTCATGCCCGATACGACGGCATAGATAAGGCCAACAGTAAGGCCAAATGCCAACGGGATCCACACTGGGAATGCAGCTGCGTCGAATACTTGTCTAACCAGAGCTTCGAACATGCCAGAGGGATATTTTTACAAGTATATTAGATTTACTAAAACCATGCTCCTCAGTGCGCCCGGACATACATTAAATTACCCTGATGCAGGTTGAAGTGGTATATGAAGATGGAGAAGGAGATGCGCAAGTTCTGCCCCAAGTGCAAGACGCACACCATCCACTCTGTCGCCCTGTACAAAAAGGGCAAGGACAGGAAGGTGGCAGAAGGCGCTCGCAGGCACGCCGAAGACAAGAAGGGCTATGGTGGCCAGAAATTCCCGGAGCTCAAGAGGACGGCCAAGACTACGAAAAAGATGACATTGCGCTATGCATGTAAAACCTGCCAGTTCAAGACCATGAAGCAGGGCATGAGGATCCGCAAGCTGGAGATCGGCTAGACATGACCCGGCGAGAAAACATACTCATACCCAAGCCGAGGAGCAACTTTGTCTCGATCCAGTGCGAAAAGTGCGGCGCCAAGGTCGTCGTGTTTTCGCACACTACGTCGAGCGTCAAGTGCTCTGGCTGCGGCGAGGTGCTGGCGTCAAGCTCTGGCTCAAAGGCCCTCATTTCGGGCAAGGTCTTGGGCGTTCTGGACCAGTAGCTCGGCCAGCTCTTTTTCCTCTTTTGTATTGACGTTTACCGCAATCTCTGCGCTGTTCATCACTACATATCGCTCCTCGACTGGGCCGTTCACGCCTGCAAAGAGCGTGATGCCAGAGTGGCAATAGCCGCCAACGACGACGCTGGGCTTGACGCCAAGGCCTTCCACAAAGCTCTTCTCTAGTACTATCGAGACGGCCGGCGCAGGCTGCGAGACTTTGTCGACCATCTCGGCGACAATCTTTCCCGTCAAGAGCGGGAGATCTGTCGGCACGACAAGCACCTTTTCCTGTGCAAACGCGGCAAGCAAAACCGACAGGTCATGGGGATAGCCCCCACCTGGTGTTTCAATTACCTCAACCTTGAGCGACCGGAGGAACTCTCTGGTCCTTGGCGCGTTGGGCGACGTGACTGCCACAATCCTCTCAAACCTGCCTGATTCCTTCAAGGCAGCAAGGACGCGCTCGACAAGGCTCTTGCCTGCAATTTTGACAAGCGGCTTTTCCTCTGCCGCCTTCAGCCGGCTTCCGCGTCCGCCGCACATTATGGCGGCTATCAAAGCATCACCAGCGACGAGAGCACCATTAGCGACGCGAGCCTCGACACTTCGTTAGAGGCGCCAAGCACGTCGCCGGATATCCCGCCAAAGCTCCTCTTTGAAACGTGGCGCAAGAGGGCGCCGAGGCCGACGGACACGCCAAGGGCCGCCATCCCCGCGTACCCTGACGCAAACCACACAATCAGGACCATTATCGCAGTGGCTGCAAGCATCCTTTTTCCGTCCTTCATGGCGGCTGTAAACGGCGAGCTGAAACCCTCCCATGCCGACGTGCCCCTGTATGTCAGCAGGACCATGACAAACTTGGCTATGACCTCTGCCGCAATGATGCTGGTAAGCACCTTGAGCCCCGGAAAACCTGTGTTGAACACGATTATCATGCCGGCAAAATACATGACCAGCGCCGCTACGCCTGCCGAGCCAACTGCCGGGTCCATCATCGCCTTGCGCTTGACCTCCTTGCCGCCCTTGGCCATCAGGCCGTCCGCGAAATCTGCCAGCGCGTCGGTGTGGTGCACGCCGGTGATTATGGCAAGCGCGCCGGCGACAAGCAGGCCGACGAGCAGGGGCGGCAAAAAGAGCGACGTGCCGTAGGCCATGCCGCCGACAATGACGCCGATGGCTGCGCCGGCAAGGGGGAACAGGTACATGTTCCTTGCGACATAGTGTATGTCGTGCCCGCTCTTGCCGGTCGGCAGTATAGTGAGGAATGCAAGCACCGACTGTACCGGCCTAAGGGACGCCAAGCAAGAGCCTCCACCAGCCGGCCAGATATAAGAGTGACATGGCCGGAACCGAGAAAAAGAGCACGAACAGGAGTGTCGTCAGCTTCATTATGGAAACCGCGGTCCTGCACTTTTCGATTGTCGCCAGCTCCTGGCCTTCGCCCAGCTCGTAGTGCCCTATCTTTTCCAGCCTTATTCTGAGGGCGCCGGCCACCGCGGCCATGGGGTACCCCGCGTTTGGGCTGAACGTCTTGCCGTGGTCGCGCTGCAGCACCTGCAATGAATTCTTCCAGTCGGCGCCCAGAATCCTGGCGGACAGCACCATCAGAAACGCGGTTATCCTTGCAGGGACATAGTTTGCAGCGGTGTCAAGCCGGGCAGACATCCAGCCGATGTTGCGGTAATAATCGTCCCTGTAGCCCACCATCGAGTCAAGAGTGTTTATCGCCCTGTATGCAACTGCGCCGGCGGGACCCAAAAGCGAGTAGTAAAAGACCGGCCCGGCGATGCCGTCGACCGTGCTTTCGCTCACGCATTCTATTGTAGCCGACAGGATGTGCTGCTCGCCAAGGTCGTCAGTCCTGCGCCTCACTATCAAAGAAAGGTTCTGCCTTGCGCCGGGCAAGTCGCCTCCCTCCAGGCAGGCCGTTATTGCCCTGGCATGACTCTCCATCCCGCGCACGGCGACCGTTATTTTCAGTATTATTGTCGAAAATATTGCCAGCGCGACAACGCCGGCAAGCTGGTAGCTTGCCACTGCGGCAAGGTGGACGGCAACGCCAGCAAGGGTGACAAGCAGGACGGCAAACGCAATCCCCTTCGCCCTTTCGGCGCCTGCGCTGCGCGCCTTTAGCCGGGGGACGAAAAACCCGATGAGCCGGCCCAGCCACGCCACAGGATGGTATTTGTTTGACGGGTCGCCAAGCGCATAGTCAAGGCCGAGCCCTGCGGCAAGGGCTGCGAGCAATATCAAAAGCCCGCCACCCTGTTCAGCCTCTCAATGTCTGCGTTTTCTTTTATTGCTTTTGCGAGGAGGTCGAGCTGCCAGCCCCACGACTCTTGCGGCAGTTCGCTTCCCGCCCTGCCGCCGTCAAGCGAGTCTTCCTCCGGCAGCTCGATTTCGATCTTTGGCACGACGCCAAGGACGCGCTTTCGGGTCATCTTTTCCGTCGTTTTTATCGCCGGCGCAAGCAGCGCCAGATCGCCCCTGAACTTGTTTATTAAAAACCCCTTGACAAGAACACGGTGTTTTGGCTTTAGCAGCTGCATCGTGCCGACAATGCTCGCAAAGCAGCCGCCACGCTCAATGTCTGCTACTATAACCACCGGCGACTCTGCCTTTTCTGCCAGCAGCATGTTGGCAATGTCATATCTTGCAATGTTGATCTCTGCCGGCGACCCTGCGCCCTCTATCACCACCACGTCGTTTTCGCGCCGCAAAGAGTCAAGCACCTTTAGCGCGAGCGGGAACCCCTGTTTCAGCACGAAATTTTCGTAATATTCCCTGGCGTGCATCTCGGCATAGAACCTGCCGTTCACGAGCACCTCGCTCCTGTAGTCGCCAAGCGGCTTTAGCAGTATGGGGTTCATGCGGGCATCCGGCTCGCGCCTTGCCGCCACCGCCTGTATTGCCTGCGCCCTTGCCATCTTTAGGCCGCCGGCCGTCTGGTAGAGGTTGGACGACATGTTTTGCGACTTGAACGGCGCGACTTTGCGGCCGGCATCTGAAAATATCCTGCACAGGCCCGCGACAATCGTGCTCTTGCCGGCACCCGACGACGTCCCCTGAACCATTATGAGCCTAGCGCGCCTTGCCGTTGTCCATCTCCTCCAGGGCCTTTACCAGCATCATGTTTTCTTTATGCGTCTTGACCGCTATCCTGACGTGCTGCGAGCCCATGCCGGTAAAGGTGCTGCAGTCGCGCACGAGCACGCCGGTCTTTTTCATGAGCCTGTCCCTGAAATGCGTGGAATCGCCGCTTTTCAGCCGCAAGAGCAAGTAATTGGCGTCTGACCTGACTGGCACAAGCGATTCGAGCCTGTTCAACCTCTCGTAAAGAAATGCGCGCTCTTTTTTCACAAGTGCCCTCGCCTTTGCCACGTGTCTCCTGTCTGCAAGAGCGGCGACGCCCGCGGCCTGCGCAAGCCCGTTGACGTTCCACGGCACCTTTAGCGACGACAGCTGCCCTGCGAGCGCGGGGCTTGAGACGCTATAGCCTGCGCGCAGGCCCGCCATCCCAAACGACTTGGTCAGAGACCGCAGGACGACGAGGTTGTCGTGCCTGTCTACAAGCTTTAGCAGCGTCTCCTGCCTGTCGGCAAGCTCGATAAAGCATTCGTCCAGCATGATTTTTGTCGTATTGTCGACGTCTTCGATCACCTTTTTTATCGCACGGGTTGCAAGCATTCCTGTCGGGTTGTTTGGGTTGCACAGGAAAAGCGCGTCGACGCCTTTTGCACTTGCAATCACCGCATCGGCGTCAAGTGCAAAATCAACCGCCAGGGGGACAAACGTCACTACAGCGCCTGCCTTTTGTGAAGCAAGCTCGTATTCGCAGAACGTGGGCGCGGGGATGACGACGCGCCTTTTTGCAAACAGCCGCGCAAACCAGTAAATGATCTCGGCGGCGCCGTTGCCGACGGCTATTTGATCGGTATTGACGCCCAGGTAGCGAGCAAGGCCCTTTTTCAGGTCCCTGCACTCGGGGTCTGGATACATTGGCGCAAGCTCCCCTGCAGACCTCTCTATGGCTCTGACCGCCTTTCCTGGCGCCCCGAGGGGGTTGACGCTAGAGCTGCAATCAAGCCTGACCATCTTGGGGTCCACCGAATACACGCCGCCGTGCGAGCACGCCAACAATCCTTCTTCTCGCAGTCTGTATTTAGAATGTGCGCCCGGAAAAACGATTATAGGTATCATCAGGTCAAACGCGCCCGTATATGCTCAAGGTAGCAGTGATAGGGGCCACTGGCGCAGTGGGCCAAGAGTTCGTCGTAGCCCTCAACAAGCACAAGTGGTTCCAGCTGACCCAGGTGGCGGCATCAGAGAGGTCGGCAGGCAAGAAATACGTGGACGCTATCCGCGACCCAAACTCGGGGATCCTTAGGTGGCACAACCGCGAAGAGGTGCCCGAGTACGTAAAGAACATGGTCGTCAGCAAGGTCGAGGACATCAAGCCGGAGAACTTTGACCTCATCTTTACCGCACTAGAGTCAGACGATGCCAAGGAGATAGAGCCGAGGTTTGCCAAGACGACGCCTGTCATCAGCACCGCCGCTGCTTTCCGCTACGAGTCTGACGTCCCGATACTGATACCGGGCATCAACGACGACCAGGTTGAACTGCTAAACGTGCAGAAAAAGAACCGCGGCTGGAAAGGCTTTATCGCCCCGCTGCCAAACTGCACCACCACGGGGCTTGCTATCACGCTCAAGCCGATACTCGACAAGTACGGCATCGACAAGGTCTTCATGACGTCGATGCAGGCGCTCTCCGGCGCCGGCAGGTCGCCCGGCGTAATCGCGCTTGACATCATGGACAACGTCATCCCCTACATACCAAAGGAGGAGGAGAAGGTCCAGATCGAGGCAAAAAAGATCCTCGGCTCCATGAACAAGGGCTCTATCACACCGGCAGATTTCAAGGTGAGCTGCACGTGCACGAGAGTTCCTGTCTCTGACGGCCACACCGAGTCGGTGTTCGTAGAGACTGACAGGCCGGCAGAGGCCGAAGGCGTCAAGAAAGAGATGCTGAGGTTCAGCAAGAACGTGTCCATAAGGGCGCTTCCGACGGCCCCAAAGGAGTACATCATGGTGCACGACGACCCCACCCGCCCGCAGCCAAGGATTGACCGCGAGGTAAACGACGGCATGACCACCGTGGTTGGCAGGCTGCGCAAGGACACCGCCTTTGACAACGGAATAAAGTACGTGCTGCTGTCTCACAACGAAAAGATGGGGTCTGCCAGGGGCGCGGTGCTGCTGGCCGAGCTGCTAAAGGACAAAAAGATCCTTTAGTCCCTCCATTTTCCAATTTTCGCAATGCCGTTGCAGTATAGCACAAGCTTGTGTAAAATATTGAATTAAAACAGCGTTTGGCGCCATATTATACGTTTATTAACACCTTGCCTCTTAAGTTATGTTGACTTTCGATGGGAAAGATCGACGATCTAGATGTAAAAATTTTGAGCGAACTTGCGAGGGACGCCAGCATTTCTGTACCCCGGCTATCAAAAAAAATCAACGTCAACGCCTCTGTCGTCTATAGCAGGATAAAGCGCCTAGTAAAGAAGGGGCTCATCAAGAAATTCACGATTGTAATCAACGACGAGGCCCTCGGATTTAACGTCAAGGCGCTCACCGGCATCAACATGGACTCTAAACTGCGCGACAACGTCCTGAACGAGCTCTTCAAGATCCCCGAGGTGCGGGAGGTGTCTGAAGTCACGGGCAGGTTCGACATCCTGGTCACCATGAACGCCCACTCGCTTGACGAGATGCACCAGATAATCTCGGAAAAGATAGGCCGGGTCGAGGGCGTGCAAAAGACAGAGACGTTCATCGAGATGCGCAAGACCGTGCGGGACATCGCGTACCCGATCTCGGCCTCCAAGTAATTTTTTAAGCTATAAATAACAACGGCGCGCCCTCTAGGCTGTTACTTGGACACCGTTCACCAGGTCTCCCTAGGCACAAAGATCAAGGACTATTACGAAGTCACCAAGCCCAAGATCTGGTACCTGCTAGTATTCACGGCGTTTGGAGCCGCCCTCACTGCATCATTGCTCTTTGACATCCCAATTACTCCGCTGACGTGGATGCTCCTGATAGGCGGGGTAGCTGCTGGCTCTGCAGCAGCTGACACGCTGACTGGCTATAACGACCGCGACATTGACGCCATAATGGACAGGACAAAGGGCCGGCCCATACCGTCGGGCAGGATAACCCCGAAAAATGCCCTGACCTTTGGCCTGATACTCGCTGCCATCTCTCTAGTCTGCGCCTGGTTTATCAACCCCCTAGCGTTTGGCCTGATGGCCTTTGGCCTCTTTGACAACATCATCGTCTACAGCAAGTGGCTCAAGCGCAGAAGCCAGTCCAACATCATACTCGGCGGCTTTTCCGGCGGCGCCCCTGCACTCATCGGCTATGTTGCAGTCACGACGCAAAACATCGAG
>NZ_JBOGQF010000085.1:0-7923 GCF_050748925.1 Nitrososphaera sp. | reverse complement strand
CGGCAGGTCTGTAACTATATCAATAGACAAAGGCATGGTGGACAATCACTTTGGCACATCGCCTATCTATGGCGTGGTGTCAAAAGTCCCGAGCCAGATAACGTCCCAGTCTTACAGCGGCCTTTCGGTGTCAGACTCGGTAACTTCTTCAAAATCGACAAACTCTAGTTCCACTTCCGCGTCGACCGGCTCTGCAACTTCCAGCTCAAACTCTACTTCAAACAACTCTACGCAGACCGCGTCTTCGAGCAATTCTACACAGAATGCATCTTCTAGCAACTCGACGTCAACCTCTACTCCGCCTTCCAGTCCGCCTCCTGCGAGTTCACCCAGCTCCAACTCTACAGCTCCACCCCCACCAAGCCCTGCAGCCACTACAGTCTCGCTTGCAGCAAGGTCTGCCACGGACCTGTACAGCTGGTTTTCCGGCAACGAGGAAAATCCCACGCTCCGGTTCGCGGTCAACTCTGACGTGACGATAGCGATAAGCAACGAAACTGACAGAAAGCACAAGCTCGTCATACAGTCGGAAGACGGCACACAACTTGCCGCAAGCGACGACGTCCTAGTGGGCCAGTCCGGGGAGCTGGCATACCGGCCTACGTCACCGGGAACGCTTCAATACATGTGCGATTACCATTCGCCGATGCACGGGACCATTGAATTGAGCTAGGACTTGAAACTGTCGGTCAGTTTCTTGTGGTACATCGACTTGCACGGTTGGTCGGGCGAGAGCCTGACTTCCTTCATCTTTTTTCCGTCGTACATGGTCTGCAAAAACTTGAAGCAGACGGGGCACACGTCTATTGCCATGGCGTAAATCTCTCTGGCTTTAATATATTCCCCGCGGGCAGCTTCCTGCGTAAATGAAATTGAAGTCTTATGTGTTCAAATTCCATCGACCTTAATAATTACAGCCCACCTTGGAGGCTAGATGGAGATCCATACGTCGATAGTGATCGACGCTCCGGCGTTCAGCGTGTGGAACCTGCTCACCGACCTTGCCAGCTACTCGCGGTGGAACCCCTTCATAACGAAGATAAAAGGCGAACTAAAGCAGGGCGGCCGGCTCGACATGGAAATGAAACTTGACAAGGTTGTCGCAATCGACCCAGTGGTCCAGGACGTCCAACTCGAGCGGCAGATATCGTGGCTCGACAAATCCACCGGCAGCCTCTTTGTGGCAGAACACCGGCTAGAGATCCAGACCCTGGCACACGACCGAGTCACGTTTTTCCAGATTGCAAGTTTCACGGGCCCTATAGTGTCGCTCGTCGAGAAAAGGCTGGAGACCGGCTTTCGAAAGGGCCTTGAAGAAATGAATGCGGCGCTGAAAAAAGTCGCAGAGCAGAGCTGGATAGGCTCGACCGGCCAGCCCGTGCTGGCTGGCAAGAACTAGTTACTGCTTGGCTGCTGCTTCGGCCTTGGTCTCTTCTGGCTTTACTTCTGCAGCCGGAGCCTCGATAGCAGCCGCTGGCGCGGGAGCAGTTGTCGTCGTTTCAACCGGCTCTTCATACAGTGAGACTGTCACAACGTCGTCTTCGTCCTTGACCATCTTTACCCTTACCTTCCTCGGCGGGTTGGTCTTGCCGCGTGCCCAGATCTGCCTGTTCAGGTCCTGGTCGAGCTTGACCTCGCCTGACTTCATGTGCTTCTCTGCAAACTCGCGGATCATGTTGATGACCCTGTCTGTCCTCCTGTACCGTGGCGTTATCCATGCCTTTCCCAGGTTTATAGTGTAAACGCGTGTAATGTTTTCTTCTGACATTTATTTCACTTATCCGACATTGACATCGGACTTCCTCCAGCTCCTGCGCTTGGGATTGGTCCTGACCTTCCTGTTGGTCCTGATGATTATCCATGCTGGAACCGGCTGGTTCTGCCTGGTCTTTTTCATCAGACGCTTTTTGCGCGACGTGTTTTTACGCGCAGCCATATTCTTTCTTGGATTCTTTCTCTCCGCCTTTTAAGTGTTGGCGTGGCTATTTGCGCATCTTGAAAAACAGACACGACAGAGCTACGCCGCGATGGTTATGGAAAAAGTTCTGCAGGCGTCAGGACGCTGCCTAAGCCAAAACCGGCTTGCACCAAATAGTTGATTAAATGCCGCGCAGGGATTGCTTGCATGCAGGACCGCGTCCACCGCTACTTTGCCACCACAGTCGGCCTGATAACCACCGACGGCGAGCACGGCCGGAACGTGATGGCAGCCGAGTGGACGATGCAGGTTTCTTACGAGCCCATGCTGGTCGCGATATTCATACACGATTCACCGACGCTGTGGAACATCCGCGGCTCGGGCGCCTTTGGCGTCAACATTGCGTCTGACGATCAGGCCGAGCTTGTCAACATTGCAGGAGGATACTCTGGCACCGAGGTGGACAAGCTTGCCATACCCGGCACATTTGAGACCTATGACGGCAAGCTGGTTCCAATGATAAAGGGGTGCGCCCTGAACGCCGAGTGCCGTGTTCGCTCAATCCGGAAAATAGGCGACCACGTGATGGTCGTGGGCGATGCAGAGGCTGCAGCCTTTGACGACAAGAAAAGCCCGCTGGTATACACGCGCGGGAACTATCGCCGGATCGCCGGCAAGCTGTCTTCTGGCAGAAAGGTAGTGAGGGTGGCGCCGTCAACGTTTGACGCATTCAAGCAAATGTCTGGAGGCCAGTTTGTGCTAAAGTGCGCGGCGGCGCTGGCTGAAAAGGACGGCAAGGTGCTGGTGGCAAAATTTGGGAGGTGCTGGATGGCTCCCGCGGTCGCAGTCGAGCGCGGCCAGAACTATGAAGCCGCGCTGTCAAAACACCTGGCTTTAATCGGCGTCAGGGCCGACGTGCAGGGCATAGCGAAACTGGAAAGGCTGATGCTGAAATCAAAAGGCAGGGCGTTGCGGGCAAATTTCGTCGTCTACAGGTGCCGGGCAAAAGGGGGAGAAGGCAGGTGGTTCGCCCGGCTCCCGAGAAACATTGTGCTACGGAGCTTTTTTGAAAAGGCCTGAACCTGCTATTGCTTCCGTTGCCGAAAGTAGTTTCCTGACGTCGCCTTCGTCGTGCGCGTACGACATGGCGCCCATCTTTGTCGGCAAAAAGAAGATGCCGTGCTCTGCCATCAGCGCCATGTGGTATTTCGCCAGCTTGACCCTGTCTGACGTGGCCACGTCGGTGGCATTTGCCACTTCGGCACCCTGCTCTATAAAGTGCGTCATAAAGGCCGACTTTGTCCCCGTGACTGCGCAAGGGACGCTGGATTCTGCAAATATCCTTGAAAGCCCTTTTCTTGCCATTTCGCCCAGCCTGTCGACCTTGCCGTAGACCTGCCGCTCGTTCTTTTTCAGGTAATCAAGCGTCGCAAGCCCCGCCGCCATCGTCGCCGGGTTTGCAGAAAACGTCCCGCCCCCTATCGCGCAGCGCGCCTGCTTGTCAGGCATCGACACGGGATCGGCAAGCGACATCACTTCTTTGTTGCCGCACACCACGCCTATCGGCATGCCGCCTCCGCAGATCTTGCCCAGCGTAAACAGGTCCGGCTCCAAGCCGTAGAGGTGCGCCGCGCCGTGAAGCGACAGCCTGAACCCCGTCACTATCTCGTCAAGTATGAAAAGCGCCCCGTTCTTTTTCGCGAATTCTTGCAATCCTTGCAGATAGCCTTCTGCGGGCGGTATGCATCCAGCCCCTCCAAGGACAGGCTCGATGATTACGCAGGCAAGGTCGTCCTTTATCGTATCAAGCACCTTGAGCGAGGCTTCAAGGTCGTTGAACGGTATCGATTCTACATACTGGCCCTCGTCCTGCACCAAGCCGGGGCCCTCCTCGGCCTCAAAGGGGTAGTTGACAGTCTGCATCAGGGTGGTGTTAAAGCCGTGCCAGCCCCCGATCGCCTTTGCTATTACCCGCCTCCCTGTCTTTGCGCGGGCAAGCCTGACTGCATACATGGTTGCTTCAGAGCCAGTGCTTGAAAAGCGCATCATCTCTGCCGCCGGCATCAATTTCTGAATCATTTCAGCCAGCTCGACGCTTGCGTCGTTTACGACGCCGTAAAGCGTGCCCTTGCGCACCTGGCCTGCAAGCGCGCTTGCGACCGGGGCGGGCGAGTGGCCAAGGATCATTGCCCAGTGGCCCATCCAGTAGTCGGTGTACCTGTTGCCGTCGACGTCGTGCAGGTGCTTGCCCTTTGCGGCGTTTACAAAGAATGGGTATGGCTCAAAGTACCGTATGTTGTGGCTGATGCCTCCAGGGAATACCTTTACAGAGCGTGAAAAAAGGCGCCTTGACCTGCCAGTCTTGCGCTGGTAGCGCCTCACATAATCGCCATACTTCATGAGCAACGCGTTTGAATTGATTCATGTATAATCCTTTTGCGCAGCTGCGTTTATTTGGCATTGCTGCGGCGTTGTGTGCATTGAACTGCATCGGGTGCGGCCATACCCACCATACGCACGACATTCATACAGACAGCAACGATTCGCTTTTAAAAGTTGGGAAATGCCTTGTCCCCGGGTGCGAATGCATCCAGTACGTGGACAAGATAGAGACTATTGACGAAGACCTGCTGTAGCGTTCCTGAGCGACGGCGGGATCTGCGCTTCTTTTGCCGTCACTTCTGGCGCCGGGGGAAGCCCGTACTGGTCCCTCAGCGTGTCCTGCTGGTTGAGCATGACCTCGTCAGAGAACCTCGGCCCGATGTGGCCAAACCACACCCACATGAGGATAATTACCGCAAGCGACAAGCCCATCACTAGGATGGCCGCAGCTACGCCTGTCATCTTGTAGCCGCTTTCATCGTGACCGCTCATGCGATCTATTTGCCGCAGAGGCTTTTTAAAAGTTATTCGCTTTGGCGGCCTTGAAATGGTAACTTAACTATGTTAATCATGCTGTAAATACCTGGAATCTCATAGGTCTGAAGGCTTGAGTTGACCTGCAAGAATATCTGCGAACGGTACCGGGCTACCAAGCAACGAAGAAGCAGCTACTATGCCGAGGGCTCCAAGAGGTGCACCGTCTGCACACTTTTCATAAAATGGGAAGGAATAGAGTGCCCCTGCTGTGGAAGCGTCTTGAGGATAAGGCCGCATAACATGGGGAAGAACAGGGTTAACAATGTTAATCATTCCCTAAATAGTCATGGCGGCAACCGGAGACGTGCCAAAAAAGCAGAAACGGCAGGTTTCAAGGGGTCTCACTAAAAACGGGATGATTGCAATAGGGGCGATGGCTGCCGTTGCAGTCGTAATCGGGATTGTTGGCTATAATTCCTCAATCACTGCCAACGGCAATGCGCCTGTCTTTGGGCTTGCTGCCAACCATTTCATAAAGGCCACGCATTCCGCCAAGGAAGGCTACATGTACGTGAGTCAGTCGTCTGGCAGCGTCAAGGGCCTGAGGAGCGGAGGCGGCAGCGTCAATCCCTCTTACACTCTTACAAAAGGAGACCTGCAGTCGCTCCACGTGATCAACGAGGACTATGAAACACATTCCAAGCACAATCTTAACATCGACGCCTTTAATGTCCACACCCGGGACCTGAACTACTTTGAAAGCCAGACGGTCACGTTCTTTCCGGAAAAGGCTGGCACTTTTGAATACTATTGCACCATCCACCCGGAAATGAAAGGGGTTATAACGATAGAATGAAGCAGGATGAGATATGAGCGAGGATAAGCCTCTGCGCCATGACATACTCACACTGATGGACAGCTTTATCGAGCAGATCCAGCAGATGAGGAGGATACTCATCGGGGTGTCTGTCTCTGCAATCGTGCTGGCGCCGCTGGCACTGGCCCTTTCACTCTACCTCATCCTCCACCCGTCTTTTTTTGCCGTACTAGAGATTGAGAACGAGTTTGGGCTCATCCTGAGCGTCCTGCTCGGCGCAGTCATTGTCATTTCTGGGATATGGTTTTTCACTGGCATCCGGCAGTACCGCTCTATGAGCGCATGGAAGAACCGGTACAAAGAATACTCGCAGCAAAAGGAAGAGATGGATAAAAAGATTGCTTCGCAGTTCAACCTAGACCAGGAGTAACAGCGAAAGTTTGCTACCTACACTGGACTCTGTGCTAGAGTCTCTCCGGCGGGGAAACATTTTCTCGTACGGCTCCAGGACGGTTTTGAAAAACTCGATCCCTTGATGCGTGGGCTTGTAGGTTGCAACTGTTCTTTTTCCAAATTGCCTTTCCGTCCTTTCGATCAGCCCATTTGCTTCCAAGTCGTCGAGGATGACCTTGTGCTTTGTCATGTTCAGGCCGCAAAAGCTGACGAGTGCAGTCTGGTTCATCTCGCCGTATTCCACCAGTTTTAGAATAATGTCCTTGACGATGTATATCCTGTCTCTGTAAGAGCTCGGGCTGCCAGACATTAACGGCCTGATTTGGGGATAGAGTCTGGAGCAATATTAATCTGCAATAGGGTTAACATGGTTACGCCATTCTTTAATATCAAAGACTGCGTCTTTAATGTCGTCTCTGCAAATCAGGGCAAACGGCTTCACGCCGGCCTGCTCCGTCGTTGGCTCGCCAACCACTTGCCGCTCTGGGCAGGGCCAGTTACAGGAAAATCTCCAGACACTGGATTTTTTCTAAAAGCCTCTTTTGGCGCAACGCAAATAACGGCACGGATGCTGTAAGGCGCCATGATAGAAGAAACCCTGTCGCTGCTTGGGGTAACCCTGCCGTCCCCGCCTGCCGCCGCTGGCTCGTACGTCCCCGTGGTAATATCCGGGAATCTTGCTTTTGTCGCAGGCCAGATACCTGTGGAGGCAGGGCGGGTAAAATTCATGGGCAAGGTGGGCAAGGACCTGACGGTGGAAGCAGGCCAGCAGGCGGCGAGGCTGTGCACAATAAACGCCCTTGCGCAGCTGAAAGCGGCGTTTGGAAGCCTTGATAGAGTGCAGCGGGTGGTCAAGGTGACAGGCTTTGTCAATTGCCAGCCTGACTTTACAGATCAACCCAAGGTCATAAACGGCTCTTCCGACCTGCTGGTGCAGACGTTTGGCGAAAAGGGCAAGCACGCAAGGGCTGCAGTCGGCGTAAGCAGCCTGCCCCTTGGCAGCGCGGTAGAAGTAGAGTTTATCGTAGAAATCGCTCCATAGTCCGTGGCTGCCGCGCGCCCGTGCTCTACCGACTTCTCTGCAATTGTCGCACGCATGGCGCCGGGCTGCGCCTATGCCGGCAAGAAGGGCTGTCTGGAGATTGATTTACTAATGGCCGCCTTGATACGGAAAACATGCAGGACGAGTCGGTCAGGTTCAAGATAACCCAGATGATAGACACGGGCTCTAACGTTACTCTCGCGCTGTCAGAAGACGTCGAGCTGGAAGCGGTCTCTCAGCAGCAAATGATGCTCGAAGCAGTCGACAGAGCCATCGCAGACAAGGAGGTCAAGGAGCAGATAAAGCCTATACTGGAGGCGTTGCTCCGGTCGCAGCCCCAGACCGTCGTCAGGTCGTACGCCCCGACCACCATACAGGTGTCGATGCCGAAGAGGCGCTATGAAAAGATGGGAAGCCCCCGGGTGGGCGAGAGGATGCTAGTCGAGATCAAAAAGGCCCCGTGACGCCCAGCTGCCTGGCCAGCTCTTGCTGCGATTTTATCGGCAGCGAGCACGTAAAGTTCCTGCACACAAACGCAGTCTCGCCTTTTTCAGCGGCCCTGCCCTTGAAGAAGGCGTACTTTTGTAATGCTGAAACGTCGGTGTCGCTCACGCTTGCCGTTATGCCGTCGGGCAGGAACGCGCCATTGAGCCACTTTGCCATCTCTCCCCTGCCGATGACCGTGACTTCGACCGGCTTTTTGACATAGAGGTAGATGGCCATCAAGAGCTGGCCAAAGCCAAACGGGTTTTCAGCGGCCGGCCTGGCTCCCGACTTTATTATCCTCGCTGCCCTGTCCAAATAGTCGGGGTTTTGCACGTAGTGGTACAGCCG